>NZ_JAHHWP010000006.1:0-325342 GCF_018729305.1 Phycicoccus mangrovi
CCGAATGGGCCTACCGGCAGGTCTTCACCAGCAACCAAGCCCGCGCCGACGCCCTTGCCCCCTGGCTCGAGCTGTACAACACTCAGCGACGCCACACCGCCCTCGGCGGACTCCCACCGACCAGCCGCCTGTCACCAACCTGATGGCCGGGTACAACTAGCGCCCGATGTCGGCGAGGGTCGCGCCGGTGACCCGGACGAGGTCGGCCGGAGAGAGCCCCAGGTCGAGGCCGCGGCGTCCGCCGGAGACGTAGACGACGTCGAACAGCTCCGCGGACTCGTCGACGACGGTCGGCAGGGCGCGCTTCTGGCCGACCGGCGAGATCCCGCCGACGACGTAGCCGGTCGAGCGCTCGGCGGCCGCCGGGTCGGCCATCGTCACGCGCTTGACCCCGAGCGCGCTCGCCATCGCCTTGAGGTCCAGCTGCCCGGCGACGGGGACGACGCCGACCGCGAGCCCGGCGCCGGTGTCGACGAGGAGGGTCTTGAACACCTGCTCGGCGGGCAGCCCGAGGACGTGCGCCGCCTCGAGCCCGTAGGAGGGCGCGGCCGGGTCGTGCTCGTAGGCGTGCTGGGTGAACGCGACGCCCGCCGCCGTGAGGGCCACGGTGGCGGGCGTCCCGGACGGTGCGCGGCGGACCATGCCGCCGAGCCTAGGGCCGGCGGTTCAGACGAGGTCGGCGACCGACGCGGCGCGGGACGCCCCGGCGCCGGCGACGGCCTGCTCGTGCACGGCCTCGACGTCGGTGTTGGCGCGCCACCACTCCTGGCCGGACTCGGGGAGGGTGTAGATCGGGTCGTAGTAGACGTACTCGCGCGACAGCGCCTCGGCGTCGTCACCCTCGATCGAGGTGCGGTAGTTCTTGCGCCAGAACGACATCCCCTTCTCGGTGTCGTAGCTGTCGACCTGGTGCACCCAGCGCTTGCCGACGAACGGCACGTCGCAGACGATGCGCGGCGTCGCGAACCCGGGCAGGTAGCCCATGATCGAGTGCTGGAGGTGCTGGGCCTCGGCCAGCGAGAGCCTCCAGTGCTCGGCGAACGGGATCATGTCGCACATGTAGAAGTAGTACGGCGTGATGCTCGCCTCGTCCTGGAGGGCGAAGCAGAGGTCGAGCAGCTGCTCGGACGAGTCGTTGACGCCCCGCATGAGCACACCCTGGTTGCGCACGTCGCGGACGCCGGCCTCGAGCATCGCCTTCGCCGCCTGCGCGACGAGGGGCGTCACGGACTCGGCGTTGTTGACGTGCGTGTGGATGGCCAGCGAGACACCGCGCGAGCGGGCCTTGGCGCTGACCCGGGCGACGCCCTCGACGACGTCGGGCTGGAGCCAGTGCTGCGGCAGGCCCATGAGCGCCTTGGTCGCGAGCCGGATGTCGCGGATGTTCTCGACGTCGAGGAGCTTGTCGAGGAAGCCCTCGAGGTTCTTCCACGGCATGTTCGCGACGTCGCCGCCGGACACGACGACGTCCCGGACGCCGGGGGTGCGCTGGAGGTAGTCGAGCATCGCCGCGTAGCGGTCGACCGGCTTGCCCGCGAGCTTGAGCTTGGTGAACTGCGGGGTGGAGTTGCCGACGAGGTCCATCCGCGTGCAGTGGCCGCAGTACTGCGGGCACGTCGGCAGCATCTCGGCGAGCACCTTGGTGGGGTAGCGGTGGGTCAGTCCCTCGACGGCCCACATGTCGTGCTCGTGGAGGCTGTCGCGCGTGGCGAACGGGTGGCTCGCCCAGTCGGTGCGGCGGTCGGAGAACACCGGCAGCATGTAGCGGCGCACCGGGTCGGCGTAGAACGCGTCGGTGAACGCGGCGCCGGCGGCCGGCATCGGGCTGTCGGTCGAGGCGACCATCGTGTTGAGCATCTGCGGCGGGACGAGCATCGACATCGTCGCCCGCTCGGCCTGGTCGCGGTCGACGTCGGCGTAGAAGCGCTCCTCGAGCAGGTCGCCCATGACGGCGCGCAGCTGCCCGACGTTCTTCACGCAGTGGGACCGCTGCCACTGCGCGCTCTCCCACTCCTCGCGCGTGACGTCCCGCCAGCCGGGGAGGCGGGTCCAGTCCGGCTCCACCAGCTCACGTCGCCGGTACGCGTAGGGCTGCTCGATGCTCGTCGCCATGCGTGGCAGGATACGGGACGGATGGCGCCCCTTGCACGCGCTCACCGCAAGAAATGCGGCGGCGTGTCGGATATCGAGGAGATTCTTGTGCGGACGACCCCCAGCTCACCCGTCGGCCTCCACCGCGTGCTCGAGCCCGCGGGTGCGTCGCTGCCGCAGGCGGCGCGCGTGCTCGACGCCGGCCCCGAGCTGTGGCCGGACGAGGTGCGGATCGACGTCGAGACACTCAACCTCGACGCCGCCTCCTTCCGGCAGCTGACCGAGAAGCACGAGGGTGACGGCGAGGCCGTCCGCGCCGAGGTGCTCGCCATCGTCGGGGAGCGCGGCAAGATGCAGAACCCGGTGACGGGGTCCGGCGGGATGCTCGTCGGCACGGTGGCCGAGGTCGGGCCGGAGTCGCCGCTCGGGCTGGCGGTGGGGGACCGGGTCGCCACGCTCGTCTCGCTCTCGCTGACGCCGCTCGTCATCGCCGACGGCCTCGAGCGCTGGGACGGCCGCTCCGAGCGCGTGCCCGCCTCGGGGACGGCCGTGCTCTTCGGCCGCTCGATCGCCGCGCGCCTGCCCGAGGACCTCTCGCCCGAGCTCGCGCTCATGGTCATGGACGTCTGCGGCGCCCCGGCGCTCGTCGCCCGCGTCGTCGCCGAGCACCTCGCGCGGGGGAGCGCCCCGACCGTCGCGGTGCTCGGCGCGGCCGGCAAGTCCGGGTCGCTGTCGCTCGCCGCCGCGCGCGACGCCGGCGCCGGCCGTCGCATCGGCGTGGTGCCGACGCAGGCCGAGGCCGACCTCCTGCGGCCGACGGGGCTGGCCGACGAGGTCGTCGTCACGGACGCCCGCTCCCCGCTGGGGCTCTCGGAGGCCGTGGCCACCGCCGGGGGACCGGCCGACGTCACCGTCGTCTGCGTCGACGTGCCCGGCTGCGAGCAGCCCGCCGTCCTCGCGACCGCCCAGGGCGGGACGATCATCTACTTCTCGATGGCCACGAGCTTCGCCGCCGCGGCGCTCGGGGCGGAGGGGCTCGCCGCGGACGTGCGGATGCTCGTCGGCAACGGCTACGTCCCGGGGCACGCCGACCTCGCCGTCGACATCGTCCGGCGCGACCCGGCGGTGCGCGGCCTGTTCGAGTCGCGCCTGGCCGCGGAGGGCTGAGCCCACCCCTGCTCCTAGAGTGGCGCCGTGCCGACGACCCTGTACCGCAACGCCCGTGTCCGCACCCCCGAGCACCCGGCGTGCACGGCGCTCGTCGTCGGCGACGACGGACGCGTGGCCTGGCTCGGCGACGAAGCCGGAGCGGACGGCCACGCGGACGCGGTGGACGCTGTCGTCGACCTCGGCGGGGCGCTCGTCCTGCCCGGGTTCGTCGACGCGCACGCGCACGTGTCGCACACCGGCCTCGGGATGCGCGGGGTGGACCTGTCGGGGACGCGCACCGTCACCGAGGCGCTGGACCTCGTCGCCGCGGCGGCCCGCGAGCTCCCCGGCGCGCCGGTCTTCGCGCACGGCTGGCAGGAGCAGGACTGGACCCGCGAGCGGGCGATGACGGCGTTGGAGCTGGACCGCGCCACCGGGGGAGGGGTGGTCTACGCGTCGCGCATCGACGGGCACTCGGCCGTCGTCTCGACCGCCCTCGTGACCCTCTCCGGGGCCGACGCCCTCGATGGCTGGTCGGCCTCAGGCTTCGTCGTCCGGGACGCGAAGAACGCCGCCCGGTCGGCCTTCGACGCCTCCCGCAGCCACGCCGACCGGCGCGAGGACATCGAGGTGGCCCTGCGGACCGCGGCGGCCCTCGGCATCGTGTCCGTGCACGAGTGCGGTGGACCGCTGCTCACCTCCGCCGAGGACTTCGCCGACGTCCTCGACCTCGGCCGCCGGGCCGACCTGCCCGAGACCGTCGGCTACTGGGCCGAGGCCGTGACGGAGCCGGGCCAGGCCCGCGCGCTGGCCGGGCTGCACGGAGCCGTCGGGCTCGGGGGCGACCTCAACATCGACGGGTCCATCGGGTCGCACACGGCGCTGCTGCGCGACGACTACCTCGACGAGCACGGTTGCCGTGGAACGGCGTACCGCGACGCGGCCGGTGTCCGCGACCACGTGGCGGCGTGCGCCGCCGCCGGGGTGCAGAGCGGTTTCCACGTCATCGGCGACGCCGGTCTCGACCTCGTCCTCGAGGGGTACGTGAAGGCGGCCGAGCTGGTGGGGGAGGAGACCGTGCGCGCCTCGCGGCCCCGCCTCGAGCACGCCGAGATGGTCGACCCCACCGGCATCGCGACGATGGCCCGGCTGGGGATCGCCGCGAGCGTGCAGCCGGCGTTCGACGCCTACTGGGGCGGCCGCGAGGGGATGTACGCCGCGCGGCTGGGCGCCGAGCGCGGGGTGGCGACCAACCCGTTCGCGTCGTTCGGCCGGGCGGGGGTGCGGCTGGCGTTCGGCGCCGACTCCCCGGTCACGCCCTTCGCCCCGTGGGTCGCCGTCCGGGCCGCGGTCGAGCACCGCGACACCGCCGAGCGCATCGACACCGCGACCGCGCTCGCGGCCCACACCGTCGGCGGCCACGACCTCGCCGGACGGGACGGTGGCGTCCTCACGGTCGGCGCGGCCGCCTCCTTCGCGGTGTTCTCGGTCCCGGCCCACGCCCCGGACGGCCTGCCCGTGCTCGGCGGCGGCGCGCCGCTGCCGGAGTGCCTGCTCACCGTGCGTGACGGGGTCGTCCTCCACGACGCCTCGGCCTGACGCCCACGTCGGTCGCTGCGTGCCGCCGGATCCCTTCCCGCGGGGACGGGCGACGTGCAACGCTTCGGCCGTCGCGTGCGTCCACGGCACGAGGACCACACCACGGCAGCGGGGAGGCAGTCATGAGCGACGGCGGCGCGAGCGGCGGGTTCGACTCCGGGTCGAGCGGGGGAGGCTTCGACTCCGGCTCGTTCGGCGGAGGCGGGTTCGACTCCGGGAGTCCCTCGTTCGACCCCGGTGCCACCGGGGGCATCGACCCCCACGGGATGCACGGGGTTCACGGGATGCACGGCGCGGACTCACCGCTGTGGATGCACGAGCAGCAGATGCGCCACCATCGGTCACGACGGTCCGGGGGCAGCCTGCCGACGAGCCCGGTCGGCATCGTGCTGTTCGTCGTGGTCGCGATCATCGCGCTCGTCGTGTTCTCGAACATCGCCTCCCGCTCCACCGAGGTCTACCCGGGCGTCCCCTCGAGCGAGGTGTTCGACGGCGGCTCGGGCGACGTACCGTTCGACCTCCCCGAGGAGCCCTGACGTCGCCGCCCTGCGGCGTCCACCCGCGCGTCAGCGCTGCGCGCGGTGCTGGGGTTCGGTGGTGCGGGTGGCACCGTCAGGGCCGCGCCAGGTCACGGTCCCGTCCGGGGCGAGGCGGGGTCGCCACCGGCCTTGTTGCTTGAAGCGGTGGTGCCGGCGGCAGAGGTCCGCCAGCCCGGTGGGGGTGGTCGCACCGGTGGGCCAGGGGCGGACGTGGTCGAGGTCGCAGTGTTCGGCGGGTCGGGTGCAGCCCCACATCCGGCACGTCCCGTCCCTCGTCTTGACGAAGTCGCTGATCGCCTTCGGTGGCTTGTACGCGCCGCTCGTGAGGGAGGCCAGGGTCCCGGTGTCGGCCTCGAGGACCGCGCGGGCGACCTCGAACGGCAGCAGCTTGAGCAGGTTGGCCAGGGTGGCGGGGTCGACCCAGCCCAGACCCGGGAGCTGCGTCCCCGACACCGCGTACCCGGGCGTGACCTCGGCCTGCAGGACGCTGCGGTCGCTCGGGTCGTCGACCGGCTCCTCCAGCCACGACAGGGCCTCCCGGCTGGCCGGGTCGAGATCGCCGTAGCGCGTCTCCAGCCCGGTCACCGCGTCGATGACCGTCTCGTCGTCGTCCCACTCCACCCGGAACCACGTCCCGCACTGCTCCTCGGGTGCGGGATGGTCCGTGACCACGGGCACCCCGAGCGTCACCTGCGCGCTCACCTTGACGTTGCGCAGCACGAGGTCGGCCAGCGCGTCCGCCCGCGACTCCGGCACCGAGAGGGCCTCGTCGACCTGCCGGTAGTCCCCGGCCAGCTCCTCCACCGCCGCCCACATCGCCGAGGACGTCGCCGTCGGCAACGACGCGAACCACTCCGTCAGCCCGTCCTCGCCCGGGCACACCTCCACCCGGCGCCCCTTGCGCGTCCGGGCCACGTGCGCCGCGACCTGGTCGGCCGCCACCCGCGTCGCGACCCGCCGGGCCTCACCCGCGACCCGGGCCGGGTCCATCGAAGCCAGCCGCGGCGCCAAGTCCGCATCGACCCGCACACACGCCTGCACGTCCAGCCCCGCGCACGCGTCGACCACCTTCTGCACGTTCACGGTGGCGACCGCACCCTCGACCAGCAGGTCACGCACCTGCGGGAACCGCTCACCCAGCGCGGCCCCCAGCGCCGCCTTCCGACCCGCGACCCCCTCGGTCAGACCCGTGGCCAGACTCATCCGCGTCGCGGCCATCGCGTCGACGAACCCCACCGGGTGCACCCGCTCCCACGACCCCGACCGCACCGTCGTCTCCACCCGAGCACCCCACGCCCCTGCCACCGCCGTGGCCCCCTCGGCCGCGTTCACGACACCCTGCAGCTCCCCCGCGATCGCGAAGGCCTCCTCCGACGACAGCCCGTGACCCTGCTCGGCCAGCTCACGACCCAGCCGCGCGCACTCCTCACGCAGCCCCGCGATGCGGCGGGAGAGGGTCTCGGTGTCCATGCCTCAGTGTACCGAACATCTGTTCGACTGACAAGATTCAGCAGGCACCTGTGGACAACGAATACGCGCGCACGACAGTCGGTTTCGCGCGGATCGCCACGACGTTCAGGACGACCCTCGCCCCACCCATTCCTCGCGCAGCAGGGCATAGGTCAGCCCGTCGACCCACCCGAGCTCGGCGTGCCACGAGTCACGGACGCCGTGCTGCTCGCGCCGCATCCCCGCCTTCTCCATGACCTTCCAGGAGCCGACGTTGTCCGCGAAGCAGCCGGCCGTCACCCGGCGCAGCCGCAGGTCCTCGAACGCGATCTCGAGCAGCAGCACCAGCGTGCGGCTCGCGAGGCCCCGCCCGTGGACCGCGGGGTCGAAGAGCTACCCCACGAGCCCCTCGGAGCGCAGGTGCTCCGTGCCGCCGTCCTGGCCCATGCCGTCGAGGACGTCGACGAACGCCGTGCCCACGACGCGCCCCTCGTGCTCGACGGCGAGCAGCAGGGTCCACTCCGGTCGATCGCGGCGTCGTCGTGCGCAGCAGCCACCGGGTCACGTCGGGGTGGTTGCGCCACGCCATGACGGCCGCGACGTCTGCCTCGACGGCCGGCCGCAGCACGAGGTCCCCGTCCCGGCGCGGGCGGACCGGGGGCAGGCCGGGGTCGTCGCTCATCCCTCGATCGAACCAGAGCGGGGAGCGCGCCGTCCCTCGACGTCCCAATCCCTGGCGGGTGCGCGAGGATCTGCGGCACGCGGCCGGATCCGCTACAAGTCCTGCGGCCGAATTGCTAGATTGACGCCGTGTCTTCGCGTCGTCCCGCCCTGCTCGACCTCGACCCCGCCGTCGTCCGCAAGGCCCGCAGCCTCGCACGGCGCGCCGGCAAGCCCGTCGTCGACCTCGCCCGAGCCCACACGACCGTCTCGGTCGAGCGCGCCACGCTGCGCCTGGCCGGGCTCTCGGGCGCCGACCACGAGGGCACGCCCTGGGTGAACCACCTCGTCGACGCGGTGCGCGGCGAGGTCGGGCTCGAGCACGGCGTCACCACGCCGGTCTGGGACGCCCTGCGCCGCGGCGAGGCCCCCGACCTGCTGACGCTCGCCCAGAAGGCGAGCAGCGGGGGAGTGTCCTTCCGCCTCCCCGAGGGGCGTGACCTCACCGGCTCGCGCAAGGCCGCCCGCAGCGCCGTCGCCAAGGGCGTCCGCACGGTCGACTCCCAGCGTCGCGCCCGCGAGCGGATGATCGCCACGGTCGGCGACGCGCCGCGCACCCCGTGGGTCTACCTCATCGTCGCGACCGGCGACATCCACGAGGACATCCCGCAGGCGCAGGCCGCCGCGCGCGAGGGCGCCGACATCATCGCCGTCATCCGCTCCACCGGGCAGAGCCTCCTCGACTTCGTCCCCGAGGGCGCGACGCGCGAGGGCTACGCCGGCACCTACGCCACCCAGGAGAACTTCCGCCTGATGCGCGCCGCGCTCGACGAGAGCAGCCGCGAGCTCGGCCGGTACGTCCGCCTGACGAACTACGCCAGCGGCCTCTGCATGCCCGAGATCGCCGCCCTCGCCGGGCTCGAGCGGCTCGACATGATGCTCAACGACTCGATGTACGGGATCCTCTTCCGCGACATCAACCCGATCCGCACCTTCGTCGACCAGCGCTTCAGCCGCCAGGTCCACGCGCGCGCCGGCATCATCATCAACACCGGCGAGGACAACTACCTGACGACCGCCGACGCCGTCGAGGCCGCGCACACCGTCACGGTCAGCCAGCTGCTCAACGAGTACTTCGCCAAGGAGGCGGGCCTCGACGACTGGCAGCTCGGCCTCGGGCACGCCTTCGAGATCAACCCCGACATCCCCGACAGCTTCCGGATGGAGCTCGCCCACGCGCTGCTCGCCCGCCAGCTCTTCCCGGACGCGCCCCTGAAGTGGATGCCCCCGACGAAGCACATGACCGGTGACGTCTTCCGCGGCTACCTCCTCGACGGCTTCTTCAACCTCGTCGGCGCGATGACCGGGCAGGGCATCCTCCTCGTCGGGATGATGACCGAGGCCGTCGTCACGCCGTGGCTCTCCGACCGCGACCTCGCCCTCCAGAACGTCCGCTACGTCATGGACGCCGCCGGCGGGCTCACCGAGGACTTCCACCCGCCGCGCGACGGCTTCATCCAGACCCGCGCCCGCCAGGTGCTCTCGGAGGCGGTCGACCTGCTCGACACGATCGTCACCGACACGAGCACGCGCGGCACGCAGTACCCGCAGCCGCTGCTCGCCGCGATCACCGACGGCACCTTCGGCGCGATGAAGCGGCCGCCGACCAAGGGCAAGGGCCTCGACGGCGTCTTCGTCAAGGCCGACGGCTACGACAACCCCGCGATTGCCCTCCTCGAGGAAGGGGCCACCCGATGAGCGCGACCCCCACCCCGGCCACGCCCGGCCCCCTCGTGCGCCCCTACGGCGACACGACCGGCGACGGGATGGTGCAGGTCTCCTTCACCCTGCCGCTGCCGCACGACAAGCGCGCCGAGGGCGCCGCCCTCCAGCTCGCCGCGAAGATGGGGATGAGCCCGGCGCTGCTCGTGCACGCCAAGGCGATGGGGCCGCACTTCACGTTCTTCGTCGTCTACGGCTCGGTCACCCACCTCGTCGACCTGCGCGAGGTCCAGGTCGTCGAGCGCGAGTTCCCGCTGCTCGGCTCGGCCGAGGTCAACCAGGCCATCCGCACCCACCTCGGGCGCAAGCTCGTCGTCGTCGGCGCCTGCATCGGCACCGACGCGCACACGGTCGGCATCGACGCCATCCTCAACATCAAGGGCTTCGCCGGCGAGAAGGGCCTGGAGTACTACCGCGAGATGAAGGTCGTCAACCTCGGCGCGCAGGTCCTCGTGCCCGAGCTCGTGGCCAGCGCCCGCGAGGTCGGCGCCGACGCCGTGCTCGTCTCGCAGGTCGTCACCCAGAAGGACGCCCACATCCACAACACGACCACGATGTCCGCCGCCTTCCGCGAGGCCTTCCCCGCCGGGGAGGTGCCGCTGCTCGTCGTCGGCGGCCCCCGCTTCGAGGAGGGCTCGGCCTCGGCGCTCGGTGTCGACCGCGTCTTCGGCCGTGGCACCACGCCCGGCGAGGTGGCGTCCTACCTCGTCCACGAGCTCGTCGCCCCCCGCACGAGCACCGACCCCCGAGGAGAGCAGCGATGACCCGAGCCGAGGTCGGCCGCACCGTCACCCACCGCCGCTACGTCCCGTACTCGCACGCGCACTACGCCGGCAACCTCGTCGACGGCGCCTACAGCCTCGCCGCGTTCGGCGACGTCGCCACCGAGATGTGCATCGTCACCGACGGCGACGAGGGCCTCTTCGCGTCCTACTCCGACGTGCAGTTCCGCGCGCCGGTGCGGGCCGGTGACGTCATCGAGATCGAGGCCCGCCTCGTCCGGGTCGGCAGCCGCTCGCGCGAGATGGAGTTCGAGGTCCGCGTCGTCGGTCGCGGGGCGCCCGAGCGCGGGGAGTCGGCCGCCGACGTCCTCGACCCGCCGGTCGTCGCGACGACGGCCCGCGGGGTGGTCGTGGTCCCCCCAGCCGGGTGACCTACCGTGGGCCGGTGCCCACCCCGCTCCGGCTGCCGGTCGCCCTCGTCGGTGCCGTCCTCGCCGGCCTCGCGCTCTGGCTCGCCTTCCCCACGCACGACCTGTGGTGGCTCGCGCCGGTCGGCGTGGCGCTGCTCGGGGCCGTCGTCCTCGTGGCCGGTGCGGCCCGGGGGTTCCTCCTCGGCCTGATCGCCGGCCTGGCGTTCTTCGTCCCGACCCTCTCGTGGTCCGGGGTGTACGTGGGCAGGCTGCCCTGGTTCGCCCTCGCGACCCTCGAGGCGCTCTACCTCGCCGTGATGGGCGCCGTCGTCGGGTACGCCGGACGACGCCTGGTCGCCGCCGGTCACGCTCGCGCGGCGCTGCTCGTCGTCCCGCTCGCCTGGGTCGCCCAGGAGTGGGCGCGCTCCACGACGCCGTACGGCGGGTTCCCGTGGGCGCGACTGGCGTTCAGCCAGGCCGACAGCCCCCTGGCGCACGTCGCCCGCTGGCTCGGGGCCCCCGGGGTCACCTTCGCGGTGGCCGTCGTCGGCACCGGCCTGCTGGCCCTCGGGTGGGGCCTCGCCGGACGCCGACCGGGCCGCGTCGTCGCGGGGCTCCTCGTCGCCGTCGTCCCTCTCGCCGCAGGGCTGCTGCCCCTGCCCACCGACGGCCGCCCGGAGACGATCGGCTTCGTCCAGGGCAACGTCCCGACGGCCGGCCTGGAGTTCAACGCCCAGCGACGGGCCGTGCTCGACAACCACGTCAAGGGCACCGTCGAGCTCGCGAAGAAGGCCCCCGAGGACCTCAGCCTCGTCGTCTGGCCCGAGAACGCCTCGGACATCGACCCGTTCCGCAACGCCGACGCCGACGCCGAGATCCGCGCGTCGCAGGCCGAGGTCGGCGTCCCGCTCCTCATCGGCGCGGTGCTCGCCGAGCCCGTGGGGGCCAACTCGAACGTGTCGCTCTTCTACACCGGCTCCGGTGAGCCGCAGCGCTACACGAAGCTGCACCCGGTGCCGTTCGCCGAGTACATCCCGCACCGCGAGTTCTTCGCGATGTTCACGCCGATGGCCAACCTCGCCGGCAACTTCGTCGCCGGCGACACGATCGGCGTCTTCCGGGTTCCGGCGGCGGGCGGCGAGTACGCGGCCCTGCCGACCATCTGCTTCGAGGTCGCCTACGACGGCCTGATGCGCGACAGCGTCGCCGCGGCCGGCAGCACGCCGTCGGTGCTCGTCGTCCAGACCAACAACGCGACCTTCGGCTACACCGCCGAGAGCGAGCAGCAGTTCGCGATCTCGCGCATCCGGGCCATCGAGCACGGCCGCAGCGTCGTCCACGTGTCGACCGTCGGCGTGTCGGGCTTCGTCGCACCCGACGGCAGCGTCTCCGGCAAGACCGGGCTGTTCACCGCCGCGCAGGGCGCCGAGCCGGTCGTCGTCCGGACGGGGACGACGCCGGCCGACCGGGTGGGGGAGGCCCCGGTGCTCCTCGCGAGCGCGCTGCTGGCCCTGCTCGTCCTGTCGTCGGCGCGGGTGGGCCGGCGCGTTAGGGTGACGGCAGAGTCCAGCCCACCCGAGGAACGCCCCCTTGACTGAGAGTCCCCGTCCGCCGATCACGCGTGTCGCCGTCCTCGTCCCCACGTACAACGAGCGCGAGAACCTCCCCGCCGCCGTGCGCGGCGTCCGGACCGCCGTCCCGACCGCGGACGTCGTCGTCCTCGACGACGCCTCGCCCGACGGCACCGGCCAGGTCGCCGACGAGCTGGCCGCCGCCGACCCGCAGGTGCACGTCCTGCACCGCGCCGGCAAGGAGGGCCTGGGCGCCGCCTACCTCGACGGCTTCCGCTGGGCGCTCGAGCGCGGCTACGACGCCGTCGTCGAGATGGACGCCGACGGCTCGCACCGCCCCGAGCACCTCCCGTCGCTGCTGGCCGCGGCCGCGGACGCCGACGCCGTCATCGGCTCGCGCTGGGTCCCGGGCGGCAAGGTCGTCAACTGGCCGTTGCACCGCAAGGCCCTCTCGGTCGGCGGCAACCTCTACGTCAAGGTCCTCCTCGGGATGCCCATCAACGACGCGACGGCCGGCTTCCGCGTCTACCGGGCCGACGCGCTGCGCGTCATGGGCCTGGACGACGTCGCCTCGCAGGGCTACTGCTTCCAGACCGACCTCACCTGGCGCGCCGTGCGCGCCGGCCTGCGGGTGGTCGAGGTCCCCATCACCTTCGTCGAGCGCGAGGTCGGCGCCTCGAAGATGAGCCGCGACATCATGACGGAGTCGCTGCGGCGGATCACCGGCTGGGGCGTGCGGCACCGGGCCCGCCAGGCCCGGGAACTGGCGCGCCGCCCGGAGCGTTGGCACGAGCTGTGAACCACCCCGGTGCCACCCCCTACGCCGGCCGCGGCCGACGTGGCCGGCTGGTGCGCCGCCTGCTCGTCGTCGTCCTCGTCCTCGTCCCGCTGCTCGAGATCTCGACCGTCGTCCTCGTCGGCGACGCGATCGGCGGCTGGCCCACCGTCCTGCTCCTCCTGCTCACCTCCGTGCTCGGCGCGTGGGTCATCCGCCGGGAGGGCTCCCGCGCCTGGGCAGCCCTGCACGACGCCCTGCGCAGCGGCCGGATGCCGGCCCGCGAGCTGGCCGACGGTGTACTGGTGCTCGTCGGGGGAGTGCTGCTGCTCGTGCCGGGCTTCCTCACCGACCTGCTCGGGGCGCTCGTGCTCCTGCCGTGGACGCGTCCGCTCGCCCGGGTGTGGCTCGAGGCGGCCGTCGCGAGGCGGCTGCTCGCGCCCTTCGGCGGCCCCCGGCGCCCGGGGGAGGGCCCGCCCGACGTCGTCCAGGGTCAGATCGTCGACTGACCCGGCACCCTACGCACGTCGGAGCCCCGGTCACCTGCTCGGTGACCGGGGCTCCGGCGCGGGGTGGACGGCTCAGGCCGTCTTGCGCGAGGTCTTCTCGCCGCGCGACTGGCGCAGCAGCGTCAGGCGCTCCTCGAGCAGCTCCTCGAGCTCGGGGATGGAGCGACGCTCGAGCAGCATGTCCCAGTGGGTGCGCTGCGGCTTGACGGGCTTGGCCTCGGGCTCGGGGCCACCGCCCTGGAGCTTGGCCTCGGCGCCGCACCGGCACTCCCACGTCGGCGGCACGTCGGCCTCGACGGAGAAGGGGAGCTCGATGGTGTGGCCGTTGGGGCACAGGTAGGTCGTGATGTTGCGGTCGGAGGGGACGACGTTCGCGTCCGTCTCCATGCTGAGGGCGCCGAGCCGGCTGCCGCGCAGGCTTCGCTCTGCCATGGGTGTCTCCCGGAGTTCGAATGTCCCGGGCCGGGGTCCTCGCGGCCGGGTCAATGGTTGGAGAACGTGCGCCCGGGGTTCGTTGTTCCGGGGGTCACCGGATGGCAGGCGGGCGTGTGACGCAGATCACCCGGAGGCTCACACGATCCGCGGCAGCTCGTTCCCCGCGTCCATGATGCCCTGTCGGACGTCGACACGCCGAAGGACGAGGTAGCCGAGGACGAAGAAGACGACGAGCGCGACGATCGCGGGGCGGTAGGAGTCGGTCAGCTGGTGGACGACACCGAAGATCAGCGCCCCGAACCAGGAAGTGCCGCGCTCCATCGCCTGGTAGAAGGCGAAGAACTCCGCCTCCCGGGCGCGGGGGACCAGCTGCGAGAACAGCGAGCGACTGAGGGCCTGGCTGCCGCCCAGGACGATCCCGATGAGGATCCCGAGGACGAGGAAGGGCAGGAACGCCTTCTCGGGCAGGAAGAACGCGAGGACGACGATCGCCGACCACGCGACGAGGCTGCGCAGGATCGTGCGCCAGGCGCCCCAGCGGGCGGCGAGCCAGCCGAAGAGGAGCGCGCCGCCGAAGGCGACGAACTGCACGAGGAGGATCAGGGCGATGAGCTGGCTCTGCTCGAACTTCAGCTGCTCGGCGCCGTAGAGGCTGCTCGAGGAGATGACCGTCTGGATGCCGTCGTTGAAGAAGAGGTAGGCGAGCAGGAACAGCAGGGTGTTCGGGTAGGCGCGCAGGTCGCGGAAGGTGTGCCCCAGCTGGCTGAGGCTGCCCCCGACGATGCCGGCCCGCGGTGCGTCCGCGAGCTCGGTGCGGGGGGCACCGCGCAGGTTCCACATCCCGACGACCGGGATGAGGGTGAACAGCGCCCACCAGAGGCCGGCCGAGAGCAGGCTGATGCGGACCGCCGTCCCGGTGGTGGCACCGACGAGCTCGGGCTTGCTGACGATGACGAGGTTGACCGCGAGCAGCAGGCCGCCGCCCAGGTAGCCCAGCGCCCAGCCCCGGCTGGAGACGCGGTCGCGGTCGTCCGGGCGGGCGATGCGGCACAGCAGCGCGTCGTAGACGACGAGCGAGGCACCGAGGCTGATCGAGGCGATGATCATCATCAGCGCCCCGAAGCGCCAGTTCGTGCCGGACAGGAAGTACAGCAGCACCGCCGCCGCCGAGCCGGTCCACGCGAAGACGCCCATGAGGCGCGCCGGGCGGGGAGTGCGGTCCGTGACAGCCCCGACGAAGACGAGCAGCACCGCGGAGGCGATGGTCGCCAGCGTGACGGTGTACGGCGCGACCGACCCCGGGTCCAGCGGTGCGGTGAGGACGAGGACGACGGTGGCCAGCGCCAGCGGCGGGACGAGCGTCGAGGGACGGTAGGGCAGCTCCGCGTCGCGCGCGTAGGCCACGAGCGAGAGGACGAGGCCGACGAGCAGCGCGACGGCCGCGACCATCGCGAGGCCGGGGACCCAGCCGGGCAGGCCCTCCGCCGCCGGGACCACGTAGAGGTCGGTGGTGCAGCGGGCGTCCTCGGCGAGGCCGGGGCAGGCCGCCTCGGTCGCGACCTCGGTGAGGTAGGGGCCGAAGAGGACGGTGCCGACCGTCGTCACGAAGGCCGAGTTGGCCCAGTCGTACCAGTACCAGGGGCGGTGGTAGCGGGTGGTGTCGGCCCAGGCGTCGGTGGCCTCGGACTGCGTCGTCATGAGCGGCAGCGTTCCACACGCAGGGGTGCCGCCGCCGTAGGTCGCGCTACTCGGTCGGGCGCGTCACCGGTCAGCCCGCGTACTCCCAGTGCCACGGCTCCGGGAGGTTCCCCCCGGCCTCCGCCCACGCGGGGTGGAACCAGCCGTAGAGGGGCGCGTTCTGGCGCATCCACCGGTGGGCCGCCGACCCGAAGTCGTCGACGCCGCCGCAGAGGTCCAGCGCTCGGCCCAGGCCGTGCCGGCTGGTGCCGGGGGTGGCGGCGAACCGGCCGCGGGTGCCCTTGATCGCGACCTGCTCGGGGAAGGACCGGTAGGAGTCGGTGACGCACAGCGGGCTGCCCGTCTGCGCGGCGTAGGCCTGGCTCATCGCGTTGAAGGCGGCGGCCGCGGCGGGGGAGAGGCGCTCGCCCGGGGCGCTCCACAGCGGGCAGAGGGCGCTGTCGGGGAACTGGCCGTTGGGGTGGTCACCGCTGTCGTCCGTGCACGGCTTGCCGACGTGCGCGGTCTCGACGACCGCGTTCGAGAGGGCCTCGCGCAGCCGGGCCGAGGCCTGCTTCGCCTCGGGGGTCCGGGCGCCGACGAGAGCGCTCGCGATGGGGCCGGCCTTGTCGACCTCCTTCATCTGCAGCTCGCGCAGCGCGCCGATCCTCTCGCGCTGGGCGCGCATCACGCCGTCGAGCTCCTTCTTCGCCGCGGCGACGCGGGTCCGGGCCTCCGTCGCGGTGCGCTCGGCCTCCTCGGCCGTCGTCGTGAGGCGGACCTGCTCGGCCGTGAGGACGCGCACCTCCTGCAGCGCCCGAGTGCGCTCACCCGTGAGGTACGAGAGGTCGCCGAGGGGGTCGCTCACCTCGTCGTCGCGCGCGTCGAGGGCGTCGAGCATCCCGGTGAGGTCGGAGTTGCCCCCGCCGTTGGAGTACACGTCGAACACCCAGTCCTTGACCACCGCGCGGGCGCGGGCGAGCCGGTCCTCCAGCGCGGCGAGGTCGGCGCGGGCGCCGTCGGCCTCCTCGTGGGCGAAGTTCTCGGTGTCGGTCGCGGAGGCGAGCTCCTCGAGCACGGTGTTCGAGCGGGCCGAGAGGGCGTCCATCCTGCGGGTCTGCACCGCGAGCTCGGACGTGGAGCCCTCGATGACGGCGGAGATGCGGTCCGCCTCGGCGACCTGGGCGGCCACGACCTCCGGCGAGAGGGTGGGGTCGGCGTCGGGCTCGGTGTCGCCCTCCGCCGGCGTCCCGGTGACGACCGGCGCGAGAGTCGGTGTGGGGGTGGGGGACTGGCTGGGCGAGGGGGTGGCCGAGGCGGTCGGCGTGGGGGTCGCGACCGGGCCGGCGACGGCGGCGGTCGCGGCGGGCCCGAACGGCACGGCGACGGCGACCGCGACCACGAGTGCGCGGCGGAGCACGGCCCCACGGACGACGGAAGAACGCACCACGACTCGTTTCGAATGGTCTCGGGGCGTCGCGGACGACACCCGGTCCGCAGCCCTGCACCGCGCACCTGCCCCCACCATAGGTCGCCGACCCGGCGCCTGTCCCGGCTCCGCCGCGAAAGGTCACCCGATCGTCAGGTGCACGTCAGCCGGCCGGCCGGACCCGGGTCGGCCGCTCGGCCCCGTCGTCCACAGGCGGGGGAGCGCCGTGCGCTCGTCCACAGGTCGCACGGCGGCCCTTGCCCCGGCCTCCGTCCGGCGGTGTGCTGGTCCCGGGACCCGGCGACCGGCGCCGGGCCCGGCTCGAGGGGGTCTCATGGCACGAACCAGCGCCGCCGAGCGCGCGAGCGTCGACCGCACCGGCGACGTCAACACGGTGCACCTCGTCGGGCGGGTCACCTCGCTCGACCCGCCGCGCACGCTGCCGAGCGGCGACGTCGTCCACGGCGTCCGGGTCACCGTCGGCCGGGACGCGCGGGCCCGTCCCGGCGTCGACGCCGTCGACGTGGCCTGCTGGAGCGCCGTGACCCGCCGGGTCGCGGGGCGGCTGGAGGTGGGCGACCGCGTCGAGGTCGACGGGAGCCTGCGACGGCGCTTCTTCCGCACCGGCGGCGCGCCGGCGAGCCGGTACGAGGTCGAGGCCCGTCGGCTCCGGCGGGTCCCGGGGGGCTCGCCCTAGGGTGGGCGGATGGACGGGGCCGACTCGCACGACGTCATCCGGGTCCAGGGGGCCCGAGAGAACAACCTCAAGGACGTCAGCGTCGTCCTGCCCAAGCGCCGGCTGACGGTGTTCACCGGGGTCTCCGGCTCGGGCAAGAGCTCGCTGGTCTTCGGGACCGTCGCCGCGGAGGCCCAGCGGCTCGTCAACGAGACCTACAGCGCCTTCGTCCAGGGCTTCATGCCGAGCCTCGCCCGGCCCGACGTCGACCGGCTCGAGGGGCTGACGACGGCGATCATCGTCGACCAGGAGCGGATGGGTGCCAACCCGCGCTCCACCGTCGGCACGGCGACCGACGCGCACGCCATGCTGCGCATCCTCTTCAGCCGGCTCGGCCGACCGCACGTCGGCCCGCCGACCGCGTTCTCCTTCAACGTGCCGACGCGCACCGCGAGCGGGGTCATGTCCACCGAGAAGGGGGGACGCGTCGAGAAGAGCGTCGTCAGGGGGGCGGTCTATCTGGGGGGGATGTGCCCCCGGTGCGAGGGCATGGGCCACGTGACGGACATCGACCTCGGCGCCCTCTACGACGCCGAGCGCTCCCTGGCCGACGGTGCGCTGCTCGTGCCCGGCTACTCGATGGACGGCTGGTACGGGCGGCTGTTCGCCGGGATGGGCCTGCCGATGGACGTCCCCGTCGGGTCGTTCACCGCGAAGCAGCTCGACACGATGCTCCACGCCTCCCCGACGAAGATCCGCGTCGAGGGCGTCAACCTCACCTTCGAGGGGGTCGTGCCGCGCATCCGGCGCTCGATGCTCAGGAAGGACCCGGAGGCGATGCAGCCGCACGTCCGGCGGTTCGTCGAGCGGGCCGTCACCTTCCAGACCTGCCCGGACTGCGACGGGGCCAGGCTCGGGCCCGAGGTCCTCGCGTCGCGCGTGCACGGACGGAACATCGCCGAGCTGTGCGCGATGCAGGTGAGCGACCTCGCCGCCTGGGTCGCGGATCTCGACGAGCCGTCCGTCGCGCCGCTGCTCGCGGGCCTGCGCCACCTGCTCGACTCCTTCGTCGACATCGGGCTGGGCTACCTCTCCCTCGACCGGCCGGCCGGCACCCTGTCCGGCGGGGAGGCCCAGCGCACGAAGATGATCCGGCACCTGGGGTCGGCCCTCACCGACGTCACCTACGTGTTCGACGAGCCGACGATCGGGCTGCACCCGCACGACATCGGGCGGATGAACGAGCTGCTGCTGCGGCTGCGCGACAAGGGCAACACCGTGCTCGTCGTCGAGCACAAGCCCGAGACCATCGCCGTCGCCGACCACGTCGTCGACCTCGGGCCGGGAGCCGGCGGCGCCGGGGGAGAGGTCTGCTTCGAGGGGAGCGTCGAGGAGCTGCGCAGGAGCGACACCGTCACCGGTCGCCACCTCGCCGACCGCGTCGCGCTCAAGCGGTCGGTCCGCACCGCCACGGGCGTGCTCGAGGTCAGGGGCGCGTCGACGCACAACCTGCGGGAGGTCGACGTCGACCTCCCGCTCGGGGTCCTCTGCGTGCTCACGGGGGTCGCGGGCTCGGGCAAGAGCTCGCTGGTCAGCGGGTCCGTCGAGGGACGCGACGGGGTCGTCGTCGTCGACCAGGGCGCCATCAAGGGCTCGCGCCGCAGCAACGCGGCGACGTACACCGGTCTGCTGGACCCGGTCCGCAAGGCCTTCGCGAAGGCGAACGGGGTGCCGGCGTCGCTCTTCAGCTCCAACTCCGAGGGCGCGTGCCCCACCTGCGGCGGGGCCGGGGTCGTCGTGACGGAGCTCGGCGTGATGGCGAGCGTCGAGACCCCCTGCGAGGAGTGCGAGGGCCGGCGGTTCCGGGCCGAGGTGCTCGGCCACACCCTCGGCGGCCGCTCGATCGCCGACGTCCTCGACCTGACCGTCACCGAGGCCGAGGCGTTCTTCGCGACGGGGGAGGGGCGCGTCCCGGCCGCCCACCGGGTGCTCCGCCGGCTGGCCGACGTGGGCCTGGGGTACCTGACCCTCGGGCAGCCGCTCACCACGCTGTCCGGCGGCGAGCGCCAGCGGCTCAAGCTCGCGACGCGGATGGGGGAGTCGGGCACGACCCTGTACGTGCTCGACGAGCCGACGACCGGTCTGCACCTGGCCGACGTCGAGAACCTGCTCGCGCTGCTCGACCGCCTCATCGACGGCGGCACCTCGGTCCTCGTCGTGGAGCACCACCAGGCCGTCATGGCGCACGCCGACTGGGTCGTCGACCTCGGGCCGGGCGCCGGCCACGACGGCGGGCGCGTCGTCTTCGAGGGCACCCCGGCCGACCTCGTGGCCGACGGCTCGACGCTCACCGGGCGCCACCTCGCCGCCTACTGCGCGTCGTGAGCGCGCCGTTCGACCAGGCCCACGCCGCGGTCCGGCTGGAGTGGGGGCCGGTCGGCGCGGCCGTCGTGCGCGCCGACCTCGCCGTCGTCGTCGACGTGCTCAGCTTCACGACGGCCGTCACCGTCGCCGTGGGCCGGGGGAGCACCGTGCTGCCGTTCGCCTGGCGGGACGAGCGGGCCGCGGCGTACGCCGCGGCCCACGACGCCGTCCTCGCCGTCGGCCGCCTCGAGGCCCGCCGGGCCGGGGCCGTCGGGGCACCGTCCCTGTCACCGGCCGGACTGCTCACCGGGCCGGTCGTGCCGCGCCTGGTGCTGCCGTCGCCGAACGGCTCGACCATCAGCGCGTTGCTGCGCGACGCCGGCGCGCACGTCGCCGCCGGGTGCCTGCGCAACGCCTCGGCCGTCGGGCGGTGGCTCGCACCGTCGGTGGCGGCGGGGTCGAGCGTGGTGGTCCTGGCCGCGGGTGAGCGCTGGGGCACCGACGGGTCGCTGCGTCCGGCGCTCGAGGACCAGCTCGGCGCGGGAGCCGTCCTGGCGGCGCTGCGGGACGAGACGGCGTCGACGTCCACCTGGAGCGCCGAGGCGCAGAGCGCGACCGAGCTGTTCGACGCCGTCCGGCCGCGGCTGCGCGAACGGCTGCGGGCGTGCGTCGGTGGACGCGAGCTCGCCGCGGCCGGCTTCGGGGAGGACGTCGACGTCGCGGCGGACCTCGACGCGAGCGAGGTGGTGCCGGTGCTCACCGAGCGGGGTTTCGTCGCCGCGGGAGCCACTCCCATGGAACGCCGATAATCGACATTATGTCATTACGCGTCAGCAGGGGTGACGGTGCGACGGCCGACCCGCTCCCCGAGGGTGCGCACCCTGACGCGTCCCCAGTGCGTCACCCTCCCGGGCGGAGCTGCCGATCCCTGCCGTGACGGCTGCGCCTGCTCCCAGCGTAGGCACGGGCGGCCACGGCGGCGTCGAGGTGTGACGGGTCAGACGCCGTCCGCCGCACGGCGCCACCTACAGTGAGGCCGTGCCGGACCTCGACCCGCTCCTGGGCTACGCCAACCGCACCGGCCGTGCGCCGGGACGCGGCGTGCGGGCGCTCGGTGTCGTCCTGCCGGGCGTGCGCCGGGTCCAGGGCACGGCCGCCCCGTGGGCCGACGCCTGGGCCGCGCACAACCGCCGGGCCCTCACGACGCCCGGTCGCCGGTGGGTCGTCCTCGGCGACTCGATGTCGCAGGCCGTCGGCGCCTCTGCCTGGGACAGCGGCTGGGTCGACCGGGCCGCCGCGAGCCTCGCCGACGACGGCCTCCCCCTCGTCGTCGTCAACCTCTCGGCCACCGGCGCGCGCACCGCCGACGTCGTCGACCAGCAGCTGCCCGTCCTGCGCGCCCTGCCGCCGGCGCTCGGCACCGACGCCCCCGACCTCGTCTCCGTCATGGTCGGGTCCAACGACCTCTTCGCCGGCGGCGCCGTGCGCGACCGTCTCCCCGACGAGTTCGGCCGGATGGTCGCCGCCCTGCCCCGGGGCGCCGTCGTCGCGACGCTCCCCCAGCCGCGCACCGCGGCGCACCGGGCCAACGCCCACCTCGAGCAGGCCGTCGCCCGTGGGGAGCTGCGCCTGGTCGACATGCGCGCCGAGGGCCCGAGCAGCTGGCGCGGTCGTCTCGCCGCCGACCTGTTCCACCCCAACGACGCCGGCTACGCCGAGCTGGCCCGCGCCGTCGTGCCCCACCTGCGCGCCGCCCTGCGGGACTGACCGCCGCGCCGCCGTACGCTGTCCCGCGATGCAGTGCGACTACTACGACGCCGGCCGGTGCCGCTCGTGCACCCTCATGGGCACGCCCTACGCCGAGCAGCTGGCGGAGAAGGTCCGGCACGTCCGCAGCACGCTCGCGGCGCACACCGGCGCCACGACCTGGCTCGAGCCGGTGCGCTCCCCCGCGTCGCACTTCCGCAACAAGGCCAAGCTCGTCGTCGGCGGCAGCGCCGGGCGCCCGACGCTCGGCATCCTCGACCCCGGCGGCCGTGGTGTCGACCTGCGCCGTTGCGGCCTCTACGAACCCGGCCTGTCGACGACCTTCGACCCGCTGCACCGCCTCCTCGCCGAGCACCGCGTCGTGCCCTACGACGTCCCGGCCCGCCGCGGCGAGCTCAAGCACCTGCTCGTGACCCACTCCCCCGACGGCGAGCACCTCGTGCGCTTCGTCGTCCGGACGCAGGAGGGGCTGCAGTCCGTGCGTCGGCTCCTGCCGGACCTGCGAGAGGCGCTGCCGTCGGCGCGCGTCGTCACCGTCAACCTCCACCCCGAGCACAAGGCCGTGCTCGAGGGCGAGACGGAGGTCGTGCTCACCGACGAGGCGGTGCTGCCGATGCGCCTCGGGGGGGTCACGCTGCGGCTCGGGCCGCGCGCGTTCTTCCAGACCAACACCACGGTCGCCACCGCCCTCTACGCCCAGGCGGCGGAGTGGGCCGACCGCCTCTCCCCCACCGCCGTCACCGACCTCTACTGCGGCGTGGGCGGCTTCGCGCTGCACCTCGCGACCCCCGGCCGCCGCGTCACGGGCGTCGAGGTGTCGTCCGAGGCGGTCGCGGCCGCCCAGGCCTCGGCCGACGAGATGTGTTCGGGCACAGCGGGTCTCGACATCACCTTCACCGCCGGGGACGCGACCGACGGCGTGCCCGGCGACCCCGACCTCGTCGTCGTCAACCCGCCGCGACGGGGCATCGGCGCCGACCTCGCCGCCCGGCTCGAGGCCTCGCCGGCCCGCCACGTCGTGTACTCCAGCTGCAACGTCGACACCCTCGCCCGCGACCTCGGCGCGATGCCGTCCTTCGCCGTCCGGGAGGGGCGCGTCGTCGACATGTTCCCGCAGACCCGGCACGTCGAGACCGTCCTGCTCCTCGAGCGCGCCTGACCCACCCCCGTCCCCGGCGCCGACCTAGGGTCGGGGCATGACCTTCTCCATCGCCGCCCGCGACGGGGACGCCTGGGGCGTCGCCGTCGCCAGCAAGTTTCTCGCCGTCGGCTCCGTCGTGCCCCGGGTCGTCCCCGGTGTCTGCGCCGTCGCGACCCAGGCGATGGCCCGCGTCGCCTACCTCGACGAGCTCGAGGCCGGGCTGCGCGCCGGCGAGGCCACGTCCGCCGTCCTCGCCGCGGCCACCGCGGCCGACCCCGGCCACGAGGACCGCCAGGTCGGGGTCGTCGGCCCCGACGGCGCCGCGACGTTCACCGGCTCCGGCTGCATGACGTGGGCCGGTGGCGAGGCCGAGGGGGACGGGCGTACGGCCTTCGCCGTGCAGGGCAACATCCTCACCGGGCCGGAGGTCGTCGAGGCGATGGTCACCGCCTGGCGAGCGCAGGGGGACCTGCCGCTGGAGACCCGGCTCATGGCGGTGCTGCTGGCGGGCGACGCGGCCGGTGGCGACTCCCGCGGCCGGCAGAGTGCGGCCCTCCTCGTGCGCGCCCCGGGCGCCGGCTACGACGCGAGCGGCGTCGTCGCGGACCTGCGGGTCGACGACCACCCGGACGCGACGACCGAGCTCGCCCGCCTGCACGGCCTCTCGACGCTGTACTTCGGCACGGCGCAGGACGTGCGGCCGCTGAGCGGCGAGCTGCGTGACGAGGTCGGAGCCCGCCTCGCCGCACTCGGCCTTCCCGGCGAGGTCGAGGGCGCGCTCGAGGCGTGGATGGGCGAGGCCAACCTCGAGAACCGGCACGCCGCCGGCGGCATCGACGCCCGCGTCCTCGCCGTCCTGCGCGGCGAGGAGCAGGGCTGAGACCGCCTGCGGACCCGTCCTTGACCGAACTGTTCGCAACCCTGACCGACTCCTGACGCCACGCTGGCCACCGCCTGACCCACCGGCGATAGCGTTGTCGGCAGGTGGTCAGCAGGTCCTCGGGCCGCAGGCCCGGCACCCTCGAGGTGCCGCCTGTCCTCCCCCTCCGGCCGCGGCCGGGGACCGACCACCGACCGCCGCCTCGGCGCCGGCCGGCTCACCGGCGCCGAGGCGCACAGACCCGTCGGCGTCGCGCCGCAGGCCGTGGGTACCCCGGTCCGGCGCGACGCCGACAACCATTCCCCGGGGGCTCGCTCAGCGCGCGGGCCAGGCCCCGGCCCCCTGGCGGACGACCTCGCCCGACGGGTCGGCGCCGGTGAAGTCGACGACCGTCGTGGGCTCGGTGCCGCACTCCCCCGAGTCGATGACGACGTCGACGACGTGGTCGAGCTCCTCCTTGACGCTCCAGCCGTCGGTCATCGGCTCGCTCTCGCCGGGGAGGATGAGCGTCGAGGAGAGCATCGGCTCACCGAGCGCCGCGAGCAGCGCGCGCACGACGGGGTGCTCGGGGATGCGGACGCCGACCGTGCGCTTCTTCGGGTGCAGCAGCCGCCGGGGCACCTCGTGCGTCGCCGGGAGGATGAACGTGTACGGCCCGGGGGTGGCCGCCTTGACCGCGCGGAAGACGTGGTTGTCGACGTGGACCAGCTGCCCGAGCTGGGCGAAGTCCCGGCAGACGAGCGTGTAGTGGTGGCGGTCGTCGAGGCGGCGGATCGTCCGGATCCGCTCCTTGGCCTGCTGGTCACCCATCCGGGCCCCGAGCGCGTAGCCGGAGTCGGTGGGGTACGCGACGAGCCCGCCCTCGTCGAGCACGGCGACGGTCTGCGCGATCGAGCGCGGCTGGGGGTCGACCGGGTGGACGTCGAGGTAGCGCGCCATCCCGTCAGCCTAGGCCCGCGTCAGTCCTCGTGGTACGTCACCGGGGCACCACGCTGCACGGTGCGCGAGACGGTGCAGAGGCGGTCCCCGCTCTGGGCGATGGCCCGCGGCAGGCGCGCGCGGGCGCGGTCGCCGTCGGCGCCCTCGGGGAAGCGCACGCGGAAGGTGATCTCGATGTCGGAGAGGTGGTTGCCGCCCTCGTCCTTGCTCTTCTCGCCCTCGGACACGACGTCGAAGGACGTCGGCTCGGCGATCCGGCTCGTGATGAAGTCGACGTCGGTCGCGCTGCAGGCGGCCATCGAGACGAGGAAGAGCTCGACCGGCGTGAAGTCCGGCGAGTCGCCGCCGCCCCCGACGAGCATCGTCCCGCCGCGCTCGTTGGTCACCTCGTAGAGACCCTTGCCGACGCGGGTCATCGACACGCTGCGGTGGCCGAGGCCGGTCCCGCCGGTCTCCTCCTGGGGCTGCACCATGCCTGCTCCGTCCTCTCGCGTCCGGGGCCGACGTCCGCCGGCCGCGGGCGCCATCCTGTCACCCGGGGGCTGGAAGGATGCGGGCATGTCCTCGCGCGGCCGCCTCGTCCTGCTCCGCCACGGCGAGACCGAGTGGTCCGCCACCGGACGGCACACCGGTCGCACCGACCTGCCGCTGACCTCGGCGGGCGAGCGCGACGCCGCGGCGCTGCGCGGGCCGCTCGGCGCCTTCGACGTCGCCCTCGTCGTCTCCTCCCCGCTCCAGCGCGCCCGACGCACCGCCGAGCTGGCCGGGCTGCGGGTGGACCGGCTCGACCCGGACCTGCACGAGTGGGACTACGGGGGCTACGAGGGGCTGACGACCCCCCAGGTGCGCGAGCAGCGGGGCGGCGACGCGTGGACGGTGTTCGAGGACGGCGTGGTGCCCGGCGACACCCCCGGCGAGACCGTCGAGGAGGTCGCGGCGCGGGCCTCGCGGGTGCTGCAGCGGGTGGAGCCCGACCTCGCCACGGGCGACGTCGTCCTCGTCGGGCACGGCCACGCCCTGCGCGTCCTCACCGCGACCTACCTGCGGCAGGAGCCGCGGTTCGGGGCCTGCGTCGTCCTCGACGCGGGGGCGCTGTGCGTCCTCGGGCAGGAGCACGACCGCCCGGCCATCCTCGCCTGGAACGCGCGCGACCGGCCCACCGGCTGACGCCCTACGGCAGCGGCCAGGTGTGCACCGGCTCGTTGGAGTCCATCAGCTCGGAGTAGCGGGCGAGCATCCGGCGCAGCGCGTCGCGGCGGCCGTGCCCCTGCGCCTCGAGGTGCTCGACGGTGCGGGTCTGCCACTCGGCGCCGTTGACACCGGTCGTGGCCCGGCCCTCGATGATGCCGAGGTAGCGCTCGCGCACGGCGTCCGAGACCCCCCACGACCGCAGCCCCTCGTGGGCCATCGGCAGCAGGTGGCGCAGGACGAGCTCGTCGGCCGAGACCTCGCCGAAGCCCGGCCAGTACAGGCGCGCGTCCATCCCCGAGCGGGCCGCCCGCTCGAAGTTGTCGGCGCACGCGGCGAAGCTCATCTTCGTCCACACCGGCCGGTCGGCGGCCGCGAGGTGGCGCACCGCGCCGTAGTAGAACGCGGCGTTCGCGAGGACGTCGGCGATCGTCGGGCCGGCGGGCAGGACGCGGTTCTCGACGCGCAGGTGCGGGGTGCCGCCGACGATGTCGTAGATCGGGCGGTTCCAGCGGTAGACCGTGCCGTTGTGCAGGCGCAGCTCCGCGAGCTCGGGCGCGACGCCGGCCTCGAGCTTGGCCATCGGGTCCTCGTCGGTGATCTCGGCGAGGAGGGTCGGGAAGTAGCGGACGTTCTCCTCGAACAGGTCGAAGATGGAGGTGATCCAGCGCTCGCCGAAGAAGACGCGCGGGCGCACGCCCTGGTTCTTCAGCTCGATGGGGCGGGTGTCGGTGGCCTGGCTGAACAGCTCGATGCGCGTCTCGGCGTGCAGCCGCTTGCCGAAGAAGTACGGGCTGTTGGCGGCCAGGGCCAGCTGCACCGACGACAGCGCCTGGGCCGCGTTCCAGTGCTGCGCGAACTCGTGCGGCGCGACCTGGAGGTGCAGCTGGACCGAGGTGCACGCCGACTCGGGGGCGATCGAGGAGCAGTACGTCGCCACCCGCTCCCCCGTCGGGCCCTCGATGTCGAGGTAGACGTCCTCGCCGCGGGCCAGGACGATCGAGTCGTTGAGCGCGGTGTAGCGGTTGTTCGCGCTGATCCAGTCGCCCTCGTAGTGCTCGGGCATGATCGTCGGGAGGATGCCGATCGCGACGATCTTCGAGCCCACCTCCTTGGCCGCCTGGTCGGCGGCGTTGAGGCTCTCGCGCAGGTCGTGCTCGAGCTCGATCGCGGAGTCGCCCGGCAGCGGCCGCGGCGGCACGTTGAGCTCGATGTTGTAGCGCGCCAGCTCGGTCTGGTAGCCGGGGTCCGCGATGGCCTCGAGGACGGCCGCGTTGTGGAAGTGCGGGTCCTGCTGCTCGTCGACGAGGTTGAGCTCGATCTCGAGACCGGTCATCGGCCGGTCGAACTCGAACGAGCTCGTCGTGAGCATCCGCTCGAAGACGTCGAGGTTCTGCCGCACCTTCTCGCGGTACCGCTGACGCTCCTCGCGCGAGTAGCTCTGCGCCGTGACCTCCGCACCCATGACGACAACCAACCACATCCGGTGGGGGCGCGGAAGCCGGAGCCGCGTTTCGGTCCACGGGGCTGTCGGGGGTGTCTCCTAGCGTGGACCCCGTGCGGTTCCTCCACACCTCCGACTGGCACCTGGGACGCTCGTTCCACGGGGTCGGGCTCCTCGCTGCCCAGGCGGCCCACCTCGACCACCTCGTCGAGGTCGTGCGCGCCGAGCGGGTCGACGCCGTCCTCGTCAGCGGCGACGTCTACGACCGGGCGATGCCGGCTCCCGACACGGTCGCGCTGCTGTCGCAGACCCTCGAGCGGGTCGTCGACGCGGGTGCGCAGGTCGTCGTCTCCAGCGGCAACCACGACTCGGCGGTGCGGCTCGGGTTCGCCTCGGGCCTGCTCGAGCGCGCCGGCGTGCACATCCGCACCTCCGTCGCCGACGTCGGCCGGCCGGTGCTCGTCGGCGACGTCGCCGTCCACCCCCTCCCCTACCTCGAGCCCGCCCTCGTCGCCGACGCCCTCGGTGCCCCCGAGCGCACCCACGCCGCGGTGCTCCGGGCGGCCCTCGACCGCGTGCGCGCCGACGCGGCGACCCGCGGCGGGCGCACCGTCGTCATGGCCCACGCCTTCGTCTCCGGGGGGTTCTCCAGCGACTCCGAGCGCGACATCTCGGTCGGCGGGGTGGCCGCCGTGCCGCTCGACGTCCTCGACGGGGTCGACTACGCGGCCCTCGGGCACCTGCACGGGCGCCAGCGCGTCTCCGACACCGTGCGCTACAGCGGCTCCCCCGTCGCCATGAGCTTCAGCGAGCACAGCCACCGCAAGGGTGCCCTGCTCGTCGACCTCGGCGGGGCGGAGCTCGTCGCCACCGAGGTCGACGCGCCGGTGGAGCGTCCCCTCGCGGTGCTGCGCGGCACCCTCGAGGACCTGCTCGCCGACCCGCGGCACACGCCGGCGGAGCGCGCGTGGTGCCAGGTGACACTCACCGACCCCGCCCGCCCGCTCGGGGCGATGGAGCGGGTGCGCCGGCGCTTCCCGCACACCCTCGAGCTGCGCTTCGAGCCCGAGGGCGCCGCCGTGCCGCTGCGCTCCTACGCGGCGCGGGTGCAGGCGGCCTCCGTCGTCGACGTCTGCTGCGACTTCCTCGACCACGTCCGGGGCGGGCGCCCCGCCGACGAGGAGGAGCGAGGGCTGCTCGACGAGGCCGTCACCGCGGCGCGCGTCGCGCGCGGCCTCGCCGACGACGAGGGCGTCGCCTCGAGCCGGGGAGCGGGCGCGGCGTGAGGATCCACCGCCTCCAGGTCCAGGCCTTCGGGCCCTTCGCCGGGCGGGTCGACGTCGACCTCGACGCCGCCGCCTCGGCGGGGCTCTTCCTCGTCCACGGCCCGACCGGGGCCGGCAAGACCAGCCTCCTCGACGCCGTCTGCTTCGCCCTCTACGCCGACGTCCCGGGCAGCCGCTCGCGGCGCTCGCTGCGCTCCGACCACGCCGACCCCGGGACCCCGCCCGAGGTCGTCCTCGAGGTGACGGTCGCCGGCCGGCGGCTGCGCATCACCCGCTCCCCCGAGTGGTACCGCCCCAAGCGGCGCGGCGACGGCACGACCCGGGTGCAGCCCTCGGTCGTCCTCGAGGCGCTGCGGTCCGGGCGCTGGGAGGCGCTGAGCACCCGGCACGACGAGGTCGCCGACGTCGTCAAGGACCTGCTCGGGATGGGCCTGCAGCAGTTCTCCACCGTCGTGCTGCTCCCCCAGGGCGAGTTCGCGCGCTTCCTGCGCGCCGAGCCCGAGGAGCGACGCGCGCTGCTCGAGCGGCTCTTCGACATCGGCGTGTACTCCGACGTCGAGCAGTGGCTGGCCGACACCCGTCGCACCGGCGCCGCGGAGCTCGACGAGGCCCGCTCGGCGCTGGACGCCGACCTGCTGCGGCTCGCGGACGCCCTCGAGCCGCTCGCGACGGCCGACGCCGACACCGCCCTCGCCGAGGGCCCCCTCGAGCAGCTGGCGGACCGGCTCGGTGCCGTCACCGCCGACCTCGCCGAGCGCCTCACCGGCTCGCTGGCCGCCCTCGACACGTCCGAGGGCGCCGAGGGCGCCGCCCAGCAGGCGCTCGCCGACGGCCGGGCCGTCGCCGCGGCCCGCGCCCGGGGCGAGGCGGCCAAGGCCCGGCTCGACGCGCTGGAGGCCGCCGCCCCCGAGCACGAGGCACGCACCAGGCGGCTCGAGGCCGCCGACCGCGCCGCCGGCCTGCGCGGCCACCTCGCCGCGGTCGAGCGGCTCGGGCGCGAGGCCACCGACCTCGAGCGCGCCGTGGGGGACGGCCGTCGCCGCGTCGCGGACCTCGGGGTCGAGGCCGGCGACGACGCCGACCTCCTCGCCGAGCGGGTCGCCGCCCTCGACGACACCGTCGCCGCCGTCGCCCGGCACACCGAGGCCGCTCGCGACCTCGCCACGGCGCTGGCGGAGGGCACCGCCCGGGCCGAGACCCTCCGGGCCCGCCACGCGCGGCTCCTGCTCGACCTCCCGACCGCGCGCACGCTCGCCGCGGACGCCGCCGCCCTCGTCACCCGGCTCAGCGTCGAGGGCGGGCGCACCACCGACCTCGGCGCCGCGGTCGCCGAGGAGGAGCGCCGGCTCGCCCTGCTCGACGAGGTCGAGGCCGACCGCGCCGTGCGCGCCGCCCTCGACCCGGCGCTGCTCGCGGCCCGCGAGGCCCTCTCCGACCGGCTCGCGGAGCTCATCGCGCTGCGCCAGCGCCGCCTCGACGAGATGGCTGCCGAGCTCGCGACCGCGCTCGCCGACGGGGAGCCGTGCCCGGTCTGCGGCGGCACCGAGCACCCGCGGCCCGCCCACGCCACGGACCCCGTCACACCGCAGCAGCTGGCCGCCGCCGAGGACGAGGCCGCCGCCGCGCGCGCCACGCTCTCCGGGCTCGAGGCCCGCGCGGGCGCCCTCGACGCCGCCGTCCGCACCCGCCTCGAGGTGCTCGACGGCGCCGACCGCGCCACGGTCGTGGCGGCGCGCGACGCGGCCACCGCGTCCCTCGCGCAGGCCCGCGCCGCCGAGCAGCGCCTCGCCGAGGCCACCGCCGAGCAGGCCCGGGCCGCGGCCGAGGCCGACCGCCTGTCCGCCCTCGTCGAGCAGACCGCGACGGCGCTCGGCACGCTCGAGGAGCGGCTCGGCGAGGTCACCGCCGAGGCCGAGGCCGTCCGCGACCGGCTGTCCGAGGGCCTCGCCGCGCACGCCGACTGCCCGTGCCGCGGCACCGAGCCCGCCCACCACCGGTCCGTGCACCGGCTGCTCACGTCCCTCGCGCGGGAGCAGGAGGCCCTGGCGGCCGCGCACCAGCGCCGGGACGAGGCGGCCGCCGCCCTCGAGGCCGCCCTCGACGAGGCCGGGTTCGCCGCCGTCGACGACGTGGCCGCCGCGCTCCTCCCGGTCGCCGAGACGGACCGGCTGCGCGACCTCGTCCTCGCGCACGGCCGCGACCGCGCCGCCGCCCTCGCCGTGCTCGACGACCCTGACGTCGCGGCCGCCCTCGCCTCCCCGGCACCCGACCTCGCGGCGCTGGTCGAGGCCCACGGCGCCGCCCGGCGCGCCGTCCTCGCCGGCAGCGCGGCCCACGACGTCCTCGTGCGCGCCGGCCGCGCCCTGGACCGCCTGCGCCCCGCGCTGGCGGAGCAGGCCGCGCTCGTCGTCCGCCTCGCCGAGCGCCACGCGCGGGTGCGCGACCTCGCCGACACCGTCGCCGGGACCGGCGCGGACAACACCCTGCGGATGCGCCTCAGCGCGTTCGTGCTCGCCGCCCGCCTCGAGAAGGTCGCCGCCCTGGCCAACGAGCGGCTCGCCGTCATGGGCGCCGGCCGCTACCTGCTCGAGCACTCCGACGACCGCGCGGCGCGCGGCGCGCGGTCCGGGCTCGGCCTCAAGGTCCTCGACCAGTGGACCGGCCGCGTCCGCGACACCGCCACGCTCTCCGGCGGCGAGGCGTTCATGGCCTCCCTCGCCCTCGCGCTCGGCCTCGCCGACGCCGTCCGCGAGGAGGTCGGCGGGCTCGACCTCGGCACGCTCTTCGTCGACGAGGGGTTCGGCAGCCTCGACGACGACAGCCTCGAGCAGGTCGTCTCGGTGCTCGACGGGCTGCGCGAGGGCGGACGCGCCGTCGGCGTCGTCAGCCACGTCGCCGACCTGCGCTCGCGCATCACCCACCAGGTCGTCGTGACCAAGGGGGTGTCCGGGAGCGGCGTCACCGTCCGTGCCGGTGACGCCGCCCCCGCGGCCTAGGGCCTCAGTCCTCGAACGCCTCCGGCGAGGGGCACGAGCAGATGAGGTGCCGGTCGCCGTACGCGCCGTCGATGCGGCGCACCGGCGGCCAGTACTTCGCCGTCGCGTCGACGCCGTCGGGGTAGGCGGCGGTCCTCCGGTCGTACGGGTGGTCCCACTCCCCCACGAGGGAGACGGCCGTGTGCGGCGCCTGGCGCAGCACGCTGTCGGCGACGGCCACCGAACCCGCGGCGACCTCGTCGATCTCGCGGCGGATGGCGATCATCGCGTCGCAGAACCGGTCGATCTCCTGGAGGTCCTCGCTCTCGGTCGGCTCGACCATGAGCGTGCCCGCGACGGGGAAGGACATCGTCGGGGCGTGGAAGCCGAAGTCGACGAGGCGCTTGGCGACGTCGTCGACGGTGACGCCGGTCTCCTTCGTGATGCCCCGCAGGTCGAGGATGCACTCGTGGGCGACGAGGCCGCCGGCGCCGGAGTAGAGCACCGGGTAGTGGTCGCGCAGCCGCGCGGCGACGTAGTTGGCGTTGAGGACGGCGACCTCGGTCGCGTGGCGCAGGCCCTCGCCGCCCATGAGCCGGACGTACGCCCACGAGATCGGCAGGATGCTCGCCGAGCCGTACGGCGCCGCCGCGACCGGGCCGACGCCGGTCTCGGGGCCGGCCGCCGCGTCGAGCGGGTGGTTCGGCAGGTACGGCGCGAGGTGCTCGCGGCACGCGACCGGGCCGACGCCGGGGCCACCGCCGCCGTGCGGGATGCAGAAGGTCTTGTGCAGGTTGAGGTGCGAGACGTCCGCCCCGAACCTGCCCGGCCGGGCGAGCCCGACGAGCGCGTTGAGGTTGGCGCCGTCGACGTAGACCTGGCCGCCGGCGTCGTGGACGAGCCCGCAGAGCTCGGTGATCGTGTCCTCGAAGACCCCGTGCGTCGAGGGGTAGGTGACCATGATCGCGGCGAGGGTGTCGCGGTGCTGCTCGATCTTGGCGCGCAGGTCGTCGAGGTCGACGTTGCCCGACACCGGGTCGGTGCCGACGACGACGACCTTCATCCCCGCCATGACCGCGCTCGCGGCGTTCGTGCCGTGGGCGCTGCTCGGGATGAGGCAGACGCGACGCGCGTCGTCGCCGTTCGCGCGGTGGTAGGCGGCGATGGCCAGCAGACCGGAGAGCTCGCCCTGGCTGCCCGCGTTCGGCTGCAGCGAGACCGCGTCGTACCCGGTGACCTCGCAGAGCCACTCCGAGAGCTCGTCGACGAGGCCGCGGATGCCGCGGGTCTGCTCGTGCGGCGCGAAGGGGTGCAGGTTCGCGAACTCGGGCCAGGTGACCGCGACCATCTCGGTCGTCGCGTTGAGCTTCATCGTGCAGGAGCCGAGCGGGATCATCCCGCGGTCGAGCGCGAAGTCGCGGTCGGCGAGCCGGCGCAGGTAGCGCAGCATCGCGGTCTCGGAGCGGTGCGCCGAGAAGACCGGGTGGGTGAGGTACTCGGAGGTGCGCACGAGCGCCTCGGGCCACGCCGGCGCGGCGACCTCGACCCGCTCGGGGGCCGTGGCGCCGAGGGCGCGGGCCACCTTCCCCAGCACGGTCGTGTCGGTGGTCTCGTCGACGCTCAGCCAGACGGTGTCGTCGTCGTGCTGCCAGAGGTTGACCCCCTCGGCGAGGGCTGCGGCCACGACGGTGTCGGCACGCCCCGGCACGTGCAGCGCGAGGGTGTCGAAGAACGGCACGTCGGCGACCTCGACGCCGGCGGCGCGCAGCGCCTCGGCGAGGGCCACGGCGTGCGCGTGCACCCGCAGCGCGATGGCGCGCAGGCCGTCGGGGCCGTGGTAGACCGCGTACATGCTCGCCATGACGGCGAGCAGCACCTGCGCGGTGCAGATGTTCGAGGTCGCCTTCTCGCGACGGATGTGCTGCTCGCGGGTCTGGAGGGCCAGGCGGTAGGCCGGCGCGCCGTCGGCGTCGACGGAGACGCCGACGAGACGGCCGGGCAGCGTGCGCTCGAGCCCGGCACGCACGCTCATGTAACCGGCGTGCGGGCCACCGAAGCCCATCGGCACCCCGAAGCGCTGGGTCGTGCCGACGGCGACGTCGGCGCCCCACTCCCCCGGCGGGGTGGCGAGGGTGAGGGCGAGCAGGTCGGCGGCGGCGGTGACGAGCGCGCCGGCCGCGTGCGCGGCGTCGGCGACGGCCCGCAGGTCGTGGAGGCGGCCGTCCGCGGCCGGGTACTGGAGCAGGACGCCGAAGACGTCGCGGTCGCCGGCGGCGGTGCGCAGCGCCTCGGCCGACCCCACCTCGGTGAGGTCGGCGACGACGACGTCGAGCCCGAGCGGCACGGCGCGGGTGCGCACGACGGCGAGCGTCTGCGGGAAGACGGCCGCGTCGACGAGCAGCACGGCGTCGCCGGCGGCCTTCGAGGAGCGGCGCATCAGCGTCATCGCCTCGGCCGCCGCGGTGCCCTCGTCGAGCAGCGAGGCGCCGGCGGTCGGCAGGCCGGTGAGGTCGGCGACGACGGTCTGGAAGTTGAGGAGCGCCTCGAGGCGGCCCTGCGAGATCTCGGGCTGGTAGGGCGTGTAGGCCGTGTACCAGGCGGGGTTCTCGAGGACGTTGCGCTGGATGACGGCCGGCGTCAGGGTGCCGTAGTACCCGAGGCCCATGAGCGACGGGACGACGCGGTTGCGGGCCGCGACCTCGCCCAGCTCGCCGATGACGGCCGCCTCGGAGCCGGCGGCCTCGACGTCGAGGACGCCCTCGAACCGGATGCCGTCCGGCACGGCGGCGGCGAGGAGGTCCTCGAGCGACTCGCGCCCGACGACCTTGAGCATCCCGGCGAGGTCGGACTCGCGGGGGCCGATGTGGCGGGCGGCGAAGGCGGGAAGGGCTGGCGTGCTCACGAAGGTCCTCCGGAGGGCAGACGATGCTGGCGTCCTCCCCCTCTGTCGGGTCGGTGGACCCTCCAGAGGTGCCTGTCCCGTGCGGTCCCTTGCGCCTGAGAGGTTCTGGGGAGAATTGCCCCTTCGGCGCCCCGGCCGGCAGTGCCGGGGACTCTCCCGCACGGTGTGAGCGGCAGGCTCAACCTACCACCGGCGGTGCCGGCGGCCGGGGCGGCGGATCAGGCGAGGCGCGCGATGCGGCGGGCGCCGAGCTCGTCGCCCGGCTGGACCGCCTCGGCGCCGCCCTCGGACGCGGCGCGCTCGCTCGGCAGGTCCGAGAGCGTGCCCTCGACCTCGCGCCAGACCTTGCCGACAGCGATGCCGAACACGCCCTGGCCGCCCTGGAGCAGGTCGATGACCTCGTCGTTCGAGGTGCACTCGTAGACCGAGGCGCCGTCGCTCATGAGGGTGATGCCGGCGAGGTCGTCGACCCCGCGGGCGCGCAGCACGGTGATGGCGCCACGGATCTGCTGGAGCGAGACCCCGGTGTCGAGGAGGCGCTTGACGACCTTGAGCACGAGGATGTCGCGGAAGCCGTACAGGCGCTGCGTGCCGGAGCCGCCGGCCGAGCGGACCGAGGGCTCGACGAGCCCGGTGCGCGCCCAGTAGTCGAGCTGGCGGTAGGTGATGCCCGCCGCCTTGCACGCGGTGGGGCCGCGGTAGCCGACCTCGTCGTCGAGCTGGGGCAGGTCGTCGGCGAACAGCACGCCCTGCGCGACGACGGGCGCGGGGGTGCCGCCCTGTCGCGCTTCTCCGGTGGAGCCCACGCCTACCTCCTGATGGTGCCGGGTGCTCCGGACGACGATACGCCCGGGAATGACATCGACGTCACTCTCCCGGCCACTTCTGTGACTGGTGTGACAGTAGGGGCGGCTGTGACGGCGGTCAACGACCGCGGGCCCCGCACGCTCACCGGCGTGTCGCGGTCAGGACCCCGTCTCGGTGTCGAAGTCGTCGGCGGAGACGTCCTCGAGGAAGGCCTTGAACTTCTCGACCTCGTCGTCCTCGCTCTCGGCCATCTCGACCCCGGCCTCGTCGAGGAGCGCCTCCTCGGCGACGATGTCGGCGCCGGCGCGCAGCGCGAGGGCGATGGCGTCCGAGGAGCGGGAGTCGATCGTCGTGCCGCCGGCCTCGCCGCCGCCGTCGATGTCGAGCGCGGCGTGGAACGCGCCGTCCTGGAGCGAGACGATCCGCACCCGGGTCAGCGTGTGCCCGAGGTCGTCGATGACGGTGCGCGCCAGGTCGTGGGTGAGCGGGCGCGGGGGCACGACACCCTGCTGGGCGTACGCGATCGCCGTGGCCTCCGCCGCGCCGATCCAGATCGGCAGGTAGCGGACACCGTCGCGCTCCCTGAGCAGGACGATCGGCTGGTTGCCCGGCATCTCGACCCGCACGCCGAGGACGTCCATGAGCTTCACCCCGTCACCGTACCCCGCGACCCCGACGCCGTGCCGGGCCGCTCGGCCGGGGTGTCGAGGCCGGCGCGCACGAGCGCGGTGTGGAGGGTGAGGACGAGGTGGGTCACCTCGGCGGCCGCGCGGCGCCGGTCCTCGCCGCGCAGGCCGCCGGTCACCTGCTCGACGAGCCCGACCTCGCGGTCGGCCGCGGTCCGCGCCGCGCGCAGGTGCCGGGCCTCGACGCCGAAGCGGGCCAGGCCGGCGGCCGCCCGCGCGGCCCGCAGGTCCTCGCTCCCGTGCATCCTGTCGGCCCCGGGGCGCAGCAGCCCGTGGTCGAGGAGGTCGGCGACGAGGCCGTCGTCCAGGCCTGCGGCGCTCGCGAGCTCGGTCCGGGTCAGCCGGAGCGGGGTGCCGGTCTCGACGAGCTCGGCGACGGGTGGCACGGCGGGGTCCGGGGCGGGGTCGGGCACGACCGGCGGGCGCCCCGGGCCGTCCGGGACCAGGCCGCGCTCGAGGGCCTCGAGCGAGTCCTTGATGACCCGCAGCGGCCAGAACAGGTCGCGCTGGGCCCGCAGGACGTAGCGCAGCCGCTCGACGTCGGCCTCGGTGTAGCGCCGGTAGCCCGACCCGGTGCGCTCGGGCGTCACGAGGCCCTCGGCCTCGAGGAAGCGCACCTTGGAGACGGTGACGTCCGGGAAGTCCTCGGCGAGGGCCGCGACGACCGCCCCGATGGTCAGGGGTCGCACGGCGGGGACGTCAGGCCTGGGCCGAGGCGTAGAAGACGAGCCGGAACTTGCCGATCTGCACCTCGTCGCCCGTCGACAGCTCCGCCTCGTCGACGAGGTCCCGGTTGACGTACGTCCCGTTGAGCGAGCCCACGTCGCGCACGACGAAGGTCCCGCCGGAGCGCTGGAAGACCGCGTGCCGGCGCGAGACCGTCACGTCGTCGAGGAAGATGTCGCTGTCGGGGTGGCGACCGGAGACGACCTCGTCGTCGTCGAGGAGGAAGCGCGCGCCGGTGTTCGGCCCGCGGAGCACCACGAGGAGGGCCGTGCCCGCCCGCAGCGCCTCGACGGTGGCGAGGTCCGCCTTCGTGAGGACGTGCTCGGCCTCGCTCTGCGGCTCGACCCGGGTCCCCTCGACCGCCTGCAGGCGCATCGTCGTGGGCTCGGGAACGGGCGGCTGCTGCTGCTCGCCGCGCTCGTCGCCAGTCATGTCGTCCTACCACCCTCTCCGTCGGCGGTCGCCGGGACCTGCCACCCTAGATCACGTCGGCGCGGAAGTCCCGGTCCCGGGGGAAACCGGTTGCGCAGGGCAGCGATCAGGAGAGCTGGGCGCGGTAGGCGTCGACGTCGAGCAGCGCGGCGACGGCCGCGGCGTCCGACGGCCGCAGCTCGTACATCCAGCCCTCGCCGTAGGGGTCGGAGTTGACGAGCTCCGGGGTGGCGTCGAGGGCGTCGTTGACCGCCGTGACCTCGCCGGCGACCGGCGCGTAGAGGTCGCTGACCGACTTCGTGGACTCGACCTCGCCGCAGGTGTCGCCCGCGACGACGGAGTCGCCGACCGCCGGCAGGCTGACGTACACGACGTCGCCGAGGGCCTCCTGCGCGAAGGCGGTGATGCCGATGCGCACGACCCCGTCCTCCTCGCGGACCCACTCGTGCTCGGCGGTGTAGCGCAGGCCGGCGGGGTACTCGAGGTCGCTCATGGTTCTCCTGTCTCGGACGCGGTCGCGTCAGGGGGTGCTCGTGGGTACGGGGCGAGCGTACTGAGGCGTGGTGACGCTCAGCAACGCGTCGACCTCCACCTCGTCGCGGATGTCGACGGAGGCCTCGGCGCCGACCCGGCGCGCGGTGGCCGTCACGCCGCCGGGGATCTGCATGGCCCCGGCGAGGGTGTTGGGGTCGCCGATCGCCCGGATGACGTAGGGCGGCGTCACCTCGGACCCGGACACCGAGATGCCGCCGCCCTCGGTGTCGGCGAACCACGTCGAGGCCACGACGCGGACGTCACCGACCTGGATCGCCTCGGCGCCGGCGGCCCGCAGCTCCTGGACGGCGTCGAGGAGGAGGTTCTGGCGGACGAGGCGCTGCGGGTCCTCGATGCGCAGGAGGATGCCCGGGCCCTTCGCCGGCGCCGTGCCCGCGAGGATGCCGAGGGCGTCGAGGCGCTCCTGGGCGGCGCGCTGCGCCTCCTGCTCACCGGTCGTGCGGCTCTTGAGCAGCTCGAGGGAGGACTGGAGGTCGCGGACCTCGCCGGAGAGCTGGTCGCCGTCCTGGTCGACGTCGGAGAGGATGCGCACGAGCTCGTCCTCGCGGAGGGTCTCCAGACCCTGGAGCGAGGTCTGGCGCACCTGGGCGATGATCGCGAACCCGAGCGCCAGCGCGAGGAGCATCGCGAGGAGGTTGGAGCGGCTCGGGCGCGGCGAGCCCGCGCGGCGCAGCCGGGCCCACGCGTGGCGCGCGTCCCGGGGTCCCGTCGGGGTGGAGTCGTGCGGCTCGCTCATGCGTCGAACAGGTGGCGCCGGATGGACGCGACGTTGGAGAAGATCCGGACGCCGAGGACGACGACGACGCCGGTCGAGAGCTGGCTGCCGACCCCGAGCTTGTCGCCGAGGAAGACGATGAACGCGGCGACGACGACGTTGGAGAGGAACGAGACGACGAAGACCTTGTCGCTGAAGATGCCGTCGAGGATGGCGCGCACCGCCCCGAAGACCGCGTCGAGGGCGGCGATGACGGCGATCGGCAGGTAGGGCTGGAGCCACACCGGGACGGTGGGCTGCAGGAGCAGACCGACGAGCACGCCGATGGCCAGGCCGAGGGCTGGGATCACGACGGGCCGTCCTCCTGGTCGGTGCGGGCCCCGCTGGTCGGGGACGCCCCAGTATCCACCGGTTCCGCGAAGCGCAGCGTGAGGCGCCGGCCGGCGGGCACGGACAGGTCCTCCCGGGGCACGTCGGTGTCGGCGCGGATGCCGAACGTGGAGTGCAGGGTCGACAAATAGCTGCCGCCCACGCCGTCGGCGAACGCGGCGGGCATCCGCTGCGGGTCGCCGATGGCGGTGATCCGGTAGGGCCGGGCGAGCGGCCGGAAGTCGACGACGAGCGCCGACCCCGCGAAGCGGATGGCCGACACCGACGTCATCCGGTTGCCGTTGATGCTCACCGCCTCGGCGCCCGCCTGCCAGAGCGCGTTGACGACGTACTGGAGGTCCTTGGACAGCACGCGCTGCTCCTCGGTGCCGTCGGTGCCGTCCCCCGTGTCGCCCGCCGGGGCGTCGTCGAGCGTCACGACCATCCCCGGACCGGTCATCGCGGACGCCCCCACGGACTCCGCGAGGACCCGTCCGCGGGCGCCGCCGGCCGCCGACGGGCCGAGCTGGGCGGCCTCGAGCGTCGACACCTCGGCCTGCAGGCGCAGCTGCTGCGCCGACAGCTGCTCGACCTGCGTCCGGCGCTCCTCGATCTGGCGCACGAGGTCGGCCCGGGCCGCGGAGCGCGGCGTGTCCGGGGCGGTGAGGTTGGAGGCGGCCACCCCGACGACGAGCCCGAGGGCGAGCGTGGCGGCGAGCAGCCGGGGCGCGCGCAGCGACGTCGAGCCCGGCAGGCCGGCCGCCTCGCGCCGGGCCGCCGCGGCGGCGTACCCCGGGTCGAGCGGGCGCTCCATCATCGTCCGGATCAGCGTCATCGACGCGTCCGGTCGGCGCTCGCCCGCGGCGCTCACGCCGGGACCGCCCGCTCGTGGGCGAGGAGGTGGCGCAGCTGCGCGGCGTAGATGAACGCCGAGAGCCAGTACAGGACGATCCCCCACCACGCGAAGCCCCAGCCCACCGGCTCGGCGACGCGCGCCAGGGTGCCGTCGCCGTCGGCGAGCAGGAGCAGCGGGAAGGCGTAGAGGAGGTTGAAGGTCGCGGCCTTGCCGGCGAAGTGCACGGGCAGCCCGACCCAGCCGTGGCGCTTGGCCACGAGGACGACGACGGCCATGAACGCCTCGCGGGCGAAGAGGACGACGACGACCCACCACGGGAGAATGTCGCGGTAGGCGAGGCCGAGGAGCGTCGAGGCGATGTAGAGCCGGTCCGCGACGGGGTCGAGCAGCTGACCGAGGCGCGACTCCAGGCCCCAGGCCCGGGCGATCTTGCCGTCGAGGTAGTCGGTGACGCCCGACGCCATGAGGAGCACGAGCGCGAGGACGTCGTGCTCGGTGACGATGGCCCAGAGGAAGACGGGCACGCCGACCAGCCGGAGCGAGCTGAGGACGTTGGGGAGGGTGAGGACCCGGGTGCTGGCCGGTGCCGGGGACCCCTCGTGCGTCATGCGCGCCACTGTATGGGGTGGCGGCCGGTCGGCGCGCCGTCGCCCCGCCGGTCGGCCGCGGGTCCGCGACCTAGGGTGGCGGGATGACGACCACGAGCATCCTGGGGGCCTCCGAGGCGGAGCTGCGGCGCGACCGCACGAGCGTCAAGTGGCTCGCCTACCCGCCCGACGTCCTGCCCCTGTGGGTGGCCGAGATGGACTGCGACCCCTGCCCCGCGGTCGCCGACGCCGTCGCGTCCGCGGTCTCGCGCGGCGACACCGGCTACGGCTGGGCCCCCCGCTACGCCGGCGAGGTGGCGCGCTACGCCGGCGAGACGTGGGGCTGGGACGTCGACCCGTCCTCGATGCTCGTCGTCACCGACGTGATGATCGGCGCGAGCGAGGTGCTGCGGATGCTCACCGACGAGCGCGGCGCGGTCGTCGTCTCGCCGCCGGTGTACGACTCCTTCTTCGGCTTCGTCGACGCCATCGGCCGGCGGCGGGTCGACGCCCCGCTCGGTGCGGACGGGCGGCTGGACCCGGAGGCGCTGCGGGCGGCGTTCCGCGAGGCGACCGCCGGCGGCGGCCGCGTCGGCTACCTCCTGTGCAACCCGCAGAACCCGACCGGGACGGTCCACTCCCCCGACGAGCTCGCGACCCTCGCCGCGCTGGCCCGCGAGTTCGGTGTGCGCGTCGTCGCCGACGAGATCCACGCGCCGCTCGTCCACGACGACGGGCCCGCGTTCACCCCCTATCTCACCGTCCCCGGCGCCGAGGACGCCTTCGCGGTCTTCTCGCCGTCGAAGGGCTGGAACCTCGCCGGCCTCAAGTCCGCGGTCGTCGTCGCCGGCCCGCAGGCCCGGGACGACCTCGCGCGGCTGCCCGAGGTCCACACCCACGGCAGCTCGCACCTCGGCGAGATCGCGCACGTCGCCGCGATGCGCGACGGCCTCGACTGGCACGCCCGGCTGCGCGCCGAGCTGACGGCCAACCGCGACCTCGTCGGCCGGCTGCTCGCCGAGCACCTGCCCGGGGTGCGGTGGACGGTGCCGCAGGCCACCTACCTGGGCTGGCTCGACTGCCGGACGCTCGACCTCGGCGACGACCCCGCCACCGCCTTCCGCGAGCGGGGCCGGGTCGCCCTCGGCTCCGGGCCGCGCTACGGGGCGCAGGCCGGCCGCGGCTTCGTCCGGCTCAACTTCGCCACCTCGCCCGCCATCCTCGAGGAGGCCGTCCGGCGGATGGCCACCGTGGTCGGCTGACCGGCAGCGGGTAGGTCGGGCTGACCGGACGCCGCGCTCCTGCCCCGCTCGTCCCTCGCGGGGCACTCGCGCTCCCCGCATCCGGTCAGGCCCGGCACGGCGAAGGGCCCGACCGTGACGGTCGGGCCCTTCGCATCTGTCGGGCTGACAGGATTTGAACCTGCGACCCCTTGACCCCCAGTCAAGTGCGCTACCAAGCTGCGCCACAGCCCGTGGCTCGCCCCCTCGCGGGAGCGTCGAAACCTTATCCCACGCGCGCCCGCGCGACCCAATCGGCCTGCCCCGCGGACGCGCGCGCGAGGTCAGCGTCGGTCGCGCCGCTTCTCGCGCACCCGGACCGAGATCTCGATCGGGGTGCCCTCGAAGCCGAACTCCTCGCGCAGGCGGCGCTCGACGAAGCGGCGGTAGCCGGCCTCGATGAAGCCCGACGCGAAGAGGACGAACCGCGGCGGGCGGGTGCCGGCCTGGGTCGCGAAGAGGATCCGCGGCTGCTTGCCGCCGCGCACCGGGTGCGGGTGGGCCGCGACGACCTCGCCGAGGAAGGCGTTGAGGCGCCCCGTCGAGATGCGGGTCTCCCACGAGTCGAGCGCGCGGTCGATCGCCGGGACGAGCTTCTCGAGGTGGCGGCCCGTGCGGGCCGAGACGTTGACCCGCGGCGCCCACGGCACCTGGACGAGGTCGCGCTCGATCTCGCGCTCGAGGAAGTGGCGGCGCTCCTCGTCGGTGAGGTCCCACTTGTTGTAGGCGATGACGAGGGCGCGGCCGGAGTCGATGACCTGCTGGATGACGCGGACGTCCTGCTCGGCGATCGTCGCGCTCGAGTCGACGAGGACGACGGCCACCTCGGCCTTCTCCAGGGCGGTCTGCGTGCGCAGGGAGGCGTAGAAGTCGGCGCCGCGGGTCTGGTGCACGCGGCGGCGGATGCCCGCGGTGTCGACGAAGCGCCAGGTGCGCCCGCCGAGCTCGACGACCTCGTCGACCGGGTCGCGCGTCGTGCCGGCGACGTCGTCGACGACGACGCGGTCGGTGCCGGTCAGCTTGTTGAGCATCGAGGACTTGCCGACGTTCGGCCGGCCGAGCAGCGCGACGCGGCGGGGGCCGCCGCGGGCGTAGGCGCCGACGGCCGAGACCTCGGGCAGCACCTCGAGCAGGGCGTCGAGGACGTCCCCGCTCCCCCGGCCGTGAAGGGCCGAAACGGGCCACGGCTGGCCGAGCCCGAGGTTCCACAGGGAGGCGGCATCGGCCTCGGTGCGCTGGTCGTCGACCTTGTTGGCGACGAGGACGACCGGCTTGCCGGCACGGCGGAGCATCCGGACGACGGCCTCGTCGTCGTCGGTGGCGCCGACGGTCGCGTCGACGACGAACATCACGGCGTCCGCGAGCTCGACGGCGATCTCGGCCTGCTCGGCGACGCGCAGGTGGATGCCGGTGGCGTCGACCTCCCAGCCGCCGGTGTCGACGACGGTGAAGTTGTGCCCGGTCCACTCGGCGTCGTACGCGACGCGGTCGCGGGTGACGCCGGGGACGTCCTCGACGACGGCCTCGCGACGGCCGAGGATGCGGTTGACGAGGGTCGACTTGCCGACGTTCGGACGGCCGACGATCGCGACGACCGGCGCGGGGCCGCCGCGCTCGTCGTCGGCGTCGGGGTCGCCCTCGGAGTCGAGGAGGGCGCGGTCCTCGTCGTCGAGGTCGAAGTCCTCGAGTCCGGCCCGCAGGGCGCGCTCGACGGCCTCGGGGTCCTGCGTCTGCGTCGGGTCGTCGGTGCTCACGGGTCCATCCTCCCGCACGGGGGCCCGCTCCCCCGAATCGCGCCGGGCGGGGAGGTCAGGCGCCGGACGCGACTCGACAGCGACAACCCCGCACGTGCGCGCTTGCCGAGCCCATGGACGCGACCCGACAGCGACAACCCCGCCCGTGCGCGCTCATCGAGCCCCCGGACACGACCCGACAGCGACAACCCCGCCCGTGCGCGCTCATCGAGCCCCCGGACACGACCCGACAGCGACAACCCCGCACGTGCGCGCTTCCCGAGCCCAGGAACCGGACCCGACAGCGACAACCCCGCACGTGCGCGCTTGCCGGGCGGGGAGGTCAGACGCCGGACGCGAACCGACAGCGATAACCCCGCACGTGCGCGCTTCCCGAGCCCCCGGACACGACCCGACAGCGATAACCCCGCACGTGCGCGCTTGCCGGGCGGGGAGGTCAGGCGCCGGACGCGACTCGACAGCGACAACCCCGCACGTGCGCGCTTCCCGAGCCCAGGAACCGGACCCGACAGCGATAACCCCGCACGTGCGCGCTTGCCGGGCGGGGAGGTCAGGCGCCCGGCTCGTCGGCCGCGGCGACGACGTCGAGGACGGCCTCGATGCTCTCGTCGAGGTCGAGGTCGGAGGTGTCGACGAGGACGACGCCCTCCGCGGCCTCGGTGAACGTCGAGACGGTCGAGTCGTCGCGGTCGCGGCGCACGACCTGGTCGCGGGTCGCCTCGACTGCGGCGGCGTCGGCCGTGCCGTGCAGCTCGGTGCTGCGCCGGCGCAGGCGCGCCTCCTCGGAGGCGGTGAGGAGGACCCGCACCCGGGCGTCCGGGGCGACGACGGTCGTGATGTCGCGGCCCTCGGCGACGACTCCCCCGGTGCGCTCGGCGGCGGCCGTCATGAGGTCGCGCTGCAGCTGCTGGAGGACGGGGCGCACCTCGCGGTTGGTCGCGACGGCCGAGACCGCGGTGCTCACCTCGGAGGTGCGGATCGCCTCGGTGACGTCGGTGCCGTCGACGACGACCCGCGGCGAGGCCGGGTCGGTGCCCAGCTCGAGCGGCAGCGCCCGCGCCGCGGCTGCGACGGCTGCGGTGTCGGCGAGGTCCACACCCCGCTCCACGCACCACCACGTGAGCGCCCGGTACGTGGCCCCGGTGTCGACGAACCCGATGCCGAGGCGCCGCGCCACGGCCCGCGCGACGCTGCTCTTCCCGGAGCCGGAGGGACCGTCGATGGCGATGGTGAGGGGCGCGGTCATGGTCGGAGAGCCTACTGACGCCGGTCAGCCGTGCAGGCGCCAGCCCCGCTCCGCGAGGGCCTCGGCCAGCCCGGCCGCCGCGCTCGGGACGACGTCGACCTCGGCGAGCCCGAACGGCTGGCCGAGCCCGTGGTCGAGGTGGAACTCCTCGATGTTCGTGCCGATCTCGCCGACGTCGGCGAAGAGCCGGCCGAGCTGCCCCGGCTCGTCCGGGATGAGCACGCGCACCGTCGTGTAGGCCGTCGGCGCGGCGCCGTGCTTGCCGGGGATGCGGGCGTGGCCGGCGTTCCCGGCGGCGATGGTGCGCGCCAGCGTGCCGCGCGCCCCGACCGGGTCTCCCCCGGCCTCGAGCGCCGCGAGCGAGTCGACGACGGCGGTGAGGTCCTCGGCGAGGTCGGCGAGCACGGCCCGCACCGCGCCGGCGTTGCCCGCGAGGATCTGGGTCCACAGGTGCGGGTCGCTCGCGGCGATGCGGGTGACGTCGCGCAGTCCTTGGCCGGCGAGGGCGACGGCCGGCTCGTCGAGGTCCTCGAGCCGGGCGGCGACGAGGCTCGCGGCCAGCTGCGGCACGTGCGAGACGGCGGCCACGGCGCGGTCGTGCGCGTCCGGCGGCAGGCGGCGCACCGCGGCGCCGGCCGCCGTCGCGACGGCGGTCACGAGGTCGACGACCTCGGGCAGCGTCTCGTCGGTCGGCGTGACGACCCAGGCGCGGCCGTCGAAGAGGTCGTGCCGCCCGGAGACGGCACCGGAGCGCTCGCGCCCGGCCATCGGGTGCGAGCCGCAGTACCGGCCGAGGTCGGCGCCGGCCGCGCGCAGCGACGCGAGCACCGCGCCCTTGACCGACGCGACGTCGGTGACGGCGGCGGAGGGCCAGCGGCGCAGGGCGTCGAGGACGCACCCCGCCGTGACGTCCGGCGGCGCGGCGACGACGACGAGGTCCGGCGAGAGCTCCTCGCCGTCCGACGGCAGCCGCCCGGCTCCGAGGTCACGGGCCAGCGCGGCGTGCGTCGGCACCGCGTCCTCGAGGGTCACGTCGTCGCCGTGCCGGGTCAGCGCGAGCCCGAGCGAGGCGCCGATGAGCCCGGTGCCGACGACGTGGACGCGCATCAGAGCCCTGCGGCCTTGTAGAGGGCGGCGACCTCCGCGCTCGAGAGGGCGCGGAACTTGCCCGGCTTGGTCTCGCCGAGGCGCACCGGCCCGACCTGCGTCCGCACGAGCGACAGCACGGGGTGGCCGACCTCGGCGAGCATCCGGCGGACGATGTGCTTGCGCCCCTCGTGCAGGACGACCTCGACGATCGCCTTGCCCGGCTGCGAGTCGACGACCCGGAAGGAGTCGACGCGCACCGGCCCGTCCTCGAGCTCGACACCCTCGCGAAGCCGCTTGCCGAGGTCGCGCGGGACCGGGCCGGGGATCTGCGCGAGGTAGGTCTTGAGGACGCCGTAGCGCGGGTGCTGGAGGCGGTGGGCGAGGTCGCCGTCGTTGGTGAGCAGCAGCAGACCCTCGGTGTCGGCGTCGAGCCGGCCGACGTGGAAGAGCCGCTCCTTGCGGTCGCCGAAGTAGTCGCCGATGTCGACACGGCCGAGCTCGTCGCTCATCGAGGTGACGACGTTGAGCGGCTTGTTGAAGGCGAGGTAGACGCGCGACTCGTCGAGCTGCACGCGCTCGCCGTCGACGTGCACCGTCTGCGTGGCCTTGATGCGGACGCCGAGCTCGCGCACGACCTGGCCGTCGACCTCGACGCGGCCCTGCGCGATGAGGTCCTCGCAGACCCGCCGCGAGCCGACACCCGCGGCAGCCAGCAGCTTCTGGAGGCGCACGCCGTCGGGGTCATGGACGTCGACGACGGGCCGCTGCGGCTCGCGCTTGGTCTGGGTCGGCTGGCTGGCCCGGGTGGTCCCGGTGCCGCGGGCCCGGCCGGAGCCGCCGCCCTGCTGGGGGCGACCACCCTGCTGCGGGCGACCACCCTGCGGGCGACCTCCTCGTCCGGTGTTCCCACGGTTCTTCGGCGGCGTCATGCGCGGCCTCCTTCGGCGATCTCGTCGAGCACGTCGACCTCGGGCAGGTAGGGGGCGAGCGCCGGCAGGTCGTCGATCGACTGCAGGCCGAGGCGCTCGAGGAAGTAGCTGGTGGTGCCGTACAGCGTCGCGGTGGACTCCTCGTCCTGGCCGAGCTCCTCGATGAGCCCGCGGGTCAGGAGGGTGCGGATGACGCCGTCGACGTTGACGCCGCGCACCGCCGCGACGCGGGAGCGGGACACCGGCTGGCGGTAGGCGATGACGGCGAGGGTCTCGAGGGAGGCCTGCGTGAGGCGGGCCTGCTGGCCGTCGAGGACGAACTTCTCGACGACCGGGGCGTACTCGTGGCGGCTGTACATCCGCCAGCCGCCGCCGACCTGGCGCAGCGTGAAGCCGCGCAGCTGCTCGGCGTAGCCGGCCTCGAGCTCGGCGAGGGCCGCCTCGACGTCGCCGACCGGCTGCTCGACGGCGGACGCGAGGGCCATCGTCGTCACCGGCTCGTCGACGACCATGAGCACGGCCTCGAGGGCGCCGCGGATGCCGCCGGGGAAGTCGGCGACGTCGAACGCCAGCTGGTCCTCGGGCACGGCCTCGGGGACGACGTCGGGCGCGGGGTCACTCATCGGGGGTCTCCTCGGGGGTGTCGGGCAGGTCGTCGAACTCGTCGGTCACCTGCACCTCGCCGTCGTCGGGGCCGGTCCAGCGCACGGTCAGCTCGCCGAGCGCCTCGGCCTGCTCGAAGCCGATCGCGGCCTCCCGGAAGAGCTCGAGGAGGGCGAGGAAGCGCGCGACGACGACGAGGGTGCTGTCGGCGTCCTGGACCAGGCTGCGGAAGGACGCGACCCGGTCGCGGCGCAGCCGCTCGCCGATGACGGCGGCCTGCTCGCGGACGCTGACCTGGGGCGCGTGCAGGTGGGCCAGGCCGACCGTCGGGACCGGCTTCGGGGACAGCGCCCGCGCGGCGATGATGGCCAGCCGGTCCGGCGAGACCGTCATGACGAGCTCGGGCAGGAGCGCGGCGAGGTGCGGCTCGAGCGCGACCGCGCGCGGGTGGCGCCGGCCGGCGGTGGCCATCCGGTCGGCGAAGGTGCGGGCGATGTCCTTGAACGCGCGGTACTGCAGCAGCCGCGCGAAGAGGATGTCGCGGGCCTCGATGAGGGCGAGGTCCTCCTCGTCCTCCGGCCCGGACTGCGGCAGCAGGCGGGCGGCCTTGAGGTCGAGCAGCGTCGAGGCGATGACGAGGAACTCGGTGGCCTGCGAGAGGTCCCACGCATCGCCCTGCTCGCGCGCCGCGCGGATGAACGCGATGAACTCGTCGGTGACGGTGGCCAGGGCGATCTCGGTGACGTCGAGCTTGTGCTTGCTGATCAGCCCGAGGAGCAGGTCGAACGGGCCGGTGAAGTTCTCGAGGTGGACCTCGAAGGGCGTGGCCGCGGCCCGGCGGGTGATGACCCCGCCGGGGACGACCGCCTCGTGCTCCGCGGCCCCGGGGGGCGAGGACATCGGGTCAGGCCGCCCCGCCCCGCGCGATGAGCTCGCGGGCCAGCTGACGGTAGGAGTCGGCGCCCTTGTGGGCCGACTCGTACGTCGTGATGGGCTCGGCCGCGAGCGAGGCGTCGGGGAACTTGACGGTGCGCGAGATGACCGTGTGGAAGACCTGGTCGCCGAAGTGCTCGACGACGCTCGCGACGACCTCGCGCGAGTGCAGCGTGCGCCCGTCGTACATCGTCGCGAGGATGCCGTCGATCTGCAGGCGGGGGTTGAGCCGGTCGATGATCTTCTCGATCGTCTCGACGAGGAGGGCGACGCCGCGCATCGCGAAGAACTCGCACTCGAGCGGGATGACGACGCCGTGCGCCGCGGTGAGGGCGTTGACGGTGAGCAGGCCGAGCGAGGGCTGGCAGTCGATGAGGACGACGTCGTAGTCGTCGAGGACCGGGCGCAGCACGCGGGCGAGGATCTGCTCGCGGGCGACCTCGCCCACGAGCTGGACCTCGGCCGCGGAGAGGTCGATGTTGGCCGGGACGACGTCGAGGTTCGCGACCTTGGTGTGCTTGATGACGTCGCGGACGTCGAGGCCGCGCTCGACGAGGAGGTTGTAGATCGTCGTGTCGAGGTCGTGCGTGGGGATGCCGAGCCCGACGGAGAGCGCACCCTGGGGGTCGAAGTCGACGAGGAGCACCTTGCGCCCGAGCTCGGCGAGGGCCGCCCCGAGGTTGATGGTCGTCGTCGTCTTGCCGACGCCGCCCTTCTGGTTGCACATCGCGATGATGCGCGCCGGCCCGTGGGAGGCCAGGGGCTCGGGCTGGGGGAACTCCGGCATCGGGCGCCCGGTGGGCCCGACCTGCCCGTCGATGCGGATCTGGAACGCCGCCTCGGTCTCGGCCACCTGTGTACTCCCCGGTCCCTCTCGTGCGTCGGTCAGCCTCTCGCTGATCGGTGTCGACCCTATCAGCGTGCGGCGTCCCCGCCCGGGACCCCTCGGGCGCGCGGGTGGCTCTGGGCGTAGACCTCGCGCAGCTGCTGGACCGTGACCCGCGTGTAGATCTGGGTCGTCGTCACCGATGCGTGGCCGAGCAGCTCCTGGACCACCCGGACGTCGGCGCCGCCCTCGAGCAGGTGGGTCGCGAACGAGTGCCGCAGCGTGTGCGGCGAGAGGTGCCCGCGCAGGCCGGCTCGCTCGGCCGCGACCCGCAGCACCGCCCAGGCGCTCTGCCGCGAGAGCCGGGCGCCGCGCACGCCGAGGAACACCGCCGGCGTCCCCCTCCCCTGCCCGGCCAGCACCGGTCGCCCCCGGACGAGCCAGGCCGACAGCGCCTCGGCGGCGTACGAGCCGAGCGGGACGATGCGCTCCTTGCCGCCCTTGCCGCGCAGCCGCACGACCCGCTCCTGCGTGTCGAGGTCGTCGACGTCGAGCCCGACCGCCTCCGAGATGCGGGCCCCCGTGCCGTAGAGGACCTCGAGCAGGGCGCGGTCGCGCAGGGCCGCCGGGGTGTCGCCGAGCGAGGCGGCCTCGAGGAGGCGCTCGACGTCCGCGAGCGGGATCGCCGTGGGCAGCCGGTCGGGCGTGCGCGGTGGGGCGACGTCGCGCGAGGGGTCGGCCTCGAGCACGCCCTCGAGCGCGAGGAAGCGGTGCAGGCCGCGGACGGCGACGAGTGTCCGCGCGGCCGAGGACGCGGCGAGCGGCCGGTGGTCGTCGTCGCCCTCGCGCAGGCCGGCGAGGAAGTCGGCGACGTGGGCCTCAGTGACGTCCTCCGGCCGCTGCACGCCGCGGGCGGTCAGGTGGGCGCACCACCGGGCGAGGTCGCGCCGGTAGGCGGCGAGCGTGTTGGCCGACACGCCGCGCTCGACGTCGAGGTGGGTCAGCCACGCGTCGACGGCCCGCCCCACGGGGGTGGGGCGGGCCGTCGGCGGCGGGGTGTCGTGGGTCAGGAGAGCGCCTCGTCGAGCGAGATGCTGTCCATCCCGAAGGCCTCGGCGACGGCGCCGTAGGTGATGTGGCCGGCGTGCGTGTTGAGGCCGAGGGCCAGTGACCGGTCCGCGCGCGAGGCCTCCTGCCAGCCGTGGTCGGCGAGCTTCGTGGCGTAGGACAGCGTCGCGTTGGTCAGCGCCCACGTCGAGGTGTGGGGCACCGCGCCGGGCATGTTGGCGACGCAGTAGTAGATCGAGTCGTGGACCTCGAAGGTCGGCTCGGCGTGCGTGGTCGGACGCGAGTTCTCGAAGCAGCCCCCCTGGTCGATCGCGACGTCGACGAGCACCGAGCCCGGCTTCATCTGGGCGACCATGTCGTCGGTGACGAGCTTCGGCGCCTTCGCGCCGGGGATGAGGACGGTGCCGATGACGAGGTCGGCCTGGAGCACCTGCTCGCGGACCGACATCGCCGAGGACGCGATCTGCGCGACGCGGTTGTCGTAGCGCCAGAAGCTCATCCGGAGCTTGTCGAGGTCGGTGTCGAGGAGCGTGACGTCGGCGCCCATGCCGAGCGCGATGTTCGCCGCGTTCTGGCCGGCGACGCCCGCGCCGAGGACGACGACCTTGGCGTTCGCGACGCCGCCGATGCCGCCCATGAGGACGCCGCGGCCGCCCTGCGCCTTCATCATCGAGTGCGCGCCGACCTGGGGCGCGAGGCAGCCGGCGACCTCGGACATCGGGTAGAGCAGCGGCAGCAGGCCCGAGGGCAGCTGGACCGTCTCGTAGGCGATGGAGGTGACCTTCTTGTCGACGAGCTCCTTCGTGAGCGGCTCGTCGGCGGCGAGGTGGAGGTAGGTGAAGAGCGTCAGGCCCTCGCGCAGGCGGTGGTACTCCTCGGCGACCGGCTCCTTGACCTTCATGACCATGTCCGACGCGCCCCAGAGGTCGTCGGCGGAGTCGATGATCGACGCGCCCTGCGAGACGTACTCGTCGTCGGTGATCGAGGAGCCGAGCCCCGCGCCCTTCTGGACGAGGACCTCGTGCCCGCGACGGACGAGCTCGTGGACGCCGACGGGGGTGATCCCGACGCGGAACTCGTTGTTCTTGACCTCGGTGGGGATGCCGACCTTCACGGATACCAGCCCTGTCTCGTGTCGATGACCGCGGGCGACGCTGCCCGTGGTGGTGCCTCCTGCTGGAGTGCGGTGGAAGTCTAGTGCCGAGCCGGACCGGCCCCGACACCGCAGGAGACCAGCGTGAAGCTCTACAGCGACCTCCCCGCCCGCCGCGCCGTCCAGGTGCTCGCCGACCTCGGGATGGTCGCGTGGGTGTACCTCTGCGTGCGGGTCGCCCAGCGGGTGCACGACGCCACGCTGGGGCTCGCCGAGCCGGGGCGTCGGCTGGAGGCCGCCGGCACCGGGTTCACCGGCCGGATGAACCAGGCGGGCGACTCGGTCGACGACCTGCCGCTGCTCGACGACCGGATCGCCGCCCCCTTCCGGTCCGCGGCCGGGGTCGGCGACGACTTCGCCTCCGCCGGGCGCGACCTCGTCGGGGCGGTCGAGCGCTTCGCGACGGTGCTCGGACTGGTCACGGCGCTGACGCCCATCGTCCTCGTCGTCGGCCTGTGGCTCGTGCTGCGCTGGCGCTTCGTCCGGCGCGCCACGGCGGCGCAGCGGTTCGTCGACGGGGCGCCCGACCTCGACCTCTTCGCGCTGCGGGCGATGGCCAACCAGCCGATGACCCGGCTCGCGCGCATCTCCCCCGACCCCGCCGGCGCGTGGCGACGCGGCGACCCGGACGTGGTGCGGGCGCTGGCCGTCCTCGAGCTCAAGGAGGTCGGCCTGCGCCCGCCGCCGGTCAGTGCTGCGGGATGACGACGCCCGGGCGCAGGTCGGCCGCGGGGCACTCCCAGGTGGCGGCGTCGGCGTCGACCTGGTCGCCGGAGCGGATGTCCTTGACCTGGTCGCCGTCGTCGTCACCGGCCCCGGGGAACCAGACGAACGGGATGCCGCGCCGGTCGGCGTAGCGGATCTGCTTGCCGAACTTCGCGGCGCTGGGCGCGACCTCGCAGGGCACACCGCGCGCCCGGAGGGCCGCCGCGACGGCGACCGAGCGGGCCCGTGTGTCCTCGTCGACGACCGCGACGAGGACCGCGGCCGGTGTCGACCGGCTCGCCGTCAGGCCGCGCTTGGTCACGAGGAGGTGGACCAGCCGCGAGAGGCCGATGGAGATGCCGACGCCGGGGTAGGTCGTCCGGCCGTCCGAGGCGAGCGAGTCGTAGCGGCCGCCGGAGCAGACCGAGCCCCACTCCTCGTTGCCGACGACCTGGGTCTCGTAGACCGTGCCGGTGTAGTAGTCGAGACCGCGGGCGACCGACAGGTCGGCGACGAGGGTGCCGGGGGCCTGCTCCGTCCCGGCGCGGATGACCGCGGCCAGGGCGTCGAGGCCCTCGTCGAGGACGGGGTGCTCGACCCCGAGGGCGCGCACCTCGTCGACGAACGACAGGTCCTCGCTGCGGATGCCGGCCAGCGCGAGGCACAGCCGCGCCTGCTCGTCGGTGGCGCCGGCCTCGACGAGCTGGGCGGCCACCTTCTCGGGGCCGATCTTCGCGAGCTTGTCGACGACGCGCAGCGTGCCGGCGACGTCGGTCAGCCCGATCCCGAGGTAGAAGCCCTCGGGGACCTTGCGGTTGTTGACCTGGATACGGAACTCCCCCACCGGGAGCCGGCGGAAGGCCTCGGCGATGACGAGCGGCATCTCGGCCTCGAAGTGCGGCGCGAGGGTGCCGACGTCGACGACGTCGATGTCGGCCTGGGTGAACTCGCGGAAGCGGCCCTCCTGCGGGCGCTCGCCGCGCCAGACCTTCTGCACCTGGTAGCGACGGAACGGGAAGGACAGCTTCCCGGCGTTCTCGAGGACGTAGCGCGCGAAGGGCACGGTGAGGTCGAAGTGCAGCCCGAGCTCGGACTCGCGCCCGGTGTCCTCGCCGGCGAGGCGGCGGATGCCGTAGATCTCCTTGTCGGCGTCGCCGCCCTTGCCGAGGAGGCGCTCGACCGGCTCGACGGCCCGCGTCTCGAGCGGCGCGAAGCCGTGCAGCTCGAAGACCTCGCGGACGGTGTCGAGGAAGTGCAGCTCGAGGAGCCGCTCGGCGGGCAGGAGCTCGGGGAAACCCGAGATGGGCGTCACCTTCTGGGCGGGAGGAGTCACGCGCCCAATCCTCGCAGGTACGGGTTGGTGCCCCGCTCCCGGCGCATCGTCGTGGCCGGCCCGTGGCCGGTGAGGACGAGCGTGGAGTCGGGCAGCGGCAGGACGACGTCGCGCAGCGAGCGCTGCATCGCGGCGCCGTCGCCGCCCGGGAGGTCGGTGCGGCCGATCGAGCCGGCGAAGAGCACGTCGCCGGAGACGACGGTACGGTCCAGCCCCTCGTCGGCGGGCAGGCCGTCCGGGACGGCGTCGAGCGCGAACATCACCGAGCCCTCGGTGTGGCCGGGCGCGTGGAGGACCTCCAGCGGCAGCCCGGCGACCTCGAGACGCTGCCGGTCGGTGACCTCGAGGACGCGCTCGGGCTGGCGCCAGGTCGCCCGCTGCCCGAACTGCGACTCCATCATCGCGAGGGTCCCGGGGTCGATCGTCGAGAGCGGGTCGGCGAGCCGGTAGCGGTCGTCGGCGTGGACGTACGCGGCGGTGTCGCCGCCGCACACCGGGGTCACCGAGTAGACGTGGTCGAGGTGGCCGTGCGTGAGCAGCACGGCGGCCGGGCGCAGACGGTGCTCGGCGAGCACCTCGCGCAGCGTGTCCTCCACGCCGATGCCGGGGTCGACGACGAGGCACTCCTCCCCCGGGCCGGTCGCGAGGACGTAGCAGTTGGTGGCGAAGGCGGCGGCGGGGAATGCGACGGCGAGCACGCGCCGAGCCTAACGGCGCCGTGCCTAGACTGGGCGCCGCTGTTCGATCGACGACGACGACGACGAAGGACCACGGGGTGACCAGGAAGCAGGAGCGGGCCCGCGCCCGCCGCCGCTGGGAGAAGCAGCAGGCGAAGCAGACGCAGCGGCAGCGCGACCGGGCCCGGCTCCAGCGGCTCTCGGCCGTCGTGGCCGTGGTCGTCGTCGTGCTCGGCGTCGTCGGGGTCCTCGCCGTGACGGTCGGCCGCGGCGGCGGTGACGAGGCCGCACCGGGCGCGGACAACACCCCCGCGACCGTCGTCGCCGGCTGCCAGCCGCCGCCCAGCCCGCTCGGCACCCGCTCCGAGCTGACGCTGCCGGACAAGGCCTCCGCCCAGGGCAAGGTCTTCGACGCGACGATCACGACCAACTGCGGCGACATCGTCGTGCGCCTCGACGGCACCAAGGCCCCGCAGGCCGTCGCCTCCTTCCTCCAGCTGGCCCGCGAGAGCTACTGGAAGGACTCCCCCTGCCACCGGCTGACGACCGCCGAGACCCTCAAGGTGCTCCAGTGCGGCGACCCGACGGGGACCGGCCAGGGCGGCCCCGGGTACGGCTTCGGCGTCGAGAACGCGCCGAAGGACGGCAGCTACCCGCGGGGCACGCTCGCGATGGCACGCACCCAGGACCCGAAGGAGGGCAACGGCGGCCAGTTCTTCATCGTCTACGGCGACTCGAGCCTCCCCGACCCCGACGGGTACACCGTGTTCGGCACGGTCACCTCCGGGTTGGATATCGTCGACCGCGTCGCCGCCGAAGGGGTCGCTCCCAACACGAGCTCCCCCGACGACGGATCGCCTGCCGCACCGATCAGCATCCTCAGCGTTGCTGTCACCGAGGAGAAGTCCTGACCGTGTCCGAGGACCAGCCCACACCCCGTCCCCCCGTGCCGTCCCCGGCCGCGCTCGCCAAGCGGGTCGCCCCGCGTCCCGCGGCGCCGCCGGCCGCGGTGCCCGAGCACTCCGAGTCGGCCCGCTTCGGTCGCGTCGACGACGAGGGCCACGTGTTCGTCACCGTCGGTGACGAGGAGCGCGAGGTCGGCTCCTACCCGGGCGCGACGCCGGACGAGGCCCTGCAGTACTTCGCCCGCAAGTACGACGAGCTCGCCGCGTCCGCCGCGCTCCTCGAGGCCCGCCTGGCCAACCCGGACGTCTCCGCGAAGGAGGTCGCCGACGGGCTGGGCACGCTCAAGGAGCACGTCGAGCAGGCCAACGTCGTCGGCGACCTGCCCGCGCTGCACGCCACGGTCGAGCGGGTCGAGGCCGGCCTCGAGGCCAAGCGCTCGGCCGAGTCCGAGCAGCGCCGTGCCGCCCGCGCGGAGGCCGCGACCCGCCGCGAGGCGATCGTCGCCGAGGCCGAGACCATCGCGGCGCAGCCCCCGGGCAGCACGCAGTGGAAGCAGAGCGGCGAGCGGATGCGGGCCCTCCTCGAGGAGTGGAAGGGCCACCAGCGCAGCGACGTCAAGCTCGACAAGCCCACCGAGACCGCGCTGTGGCAGCGCTTCAGCCATGCCCGCAACGCCTTCGACAAGGCACGGCGTGCGTGGTTCGCCGAGCTCGAGACGACCCGCGCCGACGCGAAGTCGACCAAGGAGTCGCTCGTCGCCGAGGCGGAGTCGATGTCGACGAGCACCGACTGGGGTCCCACCGCGCGCGCCTACAAGCAGCTGATGGACCGGTGGCGCCAGGCCGGCCGGGCCAGCCGCAGCGACGACGACGCCCTGTGGGAGCGCTTCCGGGCCGCCCAGGACGCGTTCTTCACCGCGAAGGACGCCGCCTCGGCCGCCGAGGACGAGGAGTTCCGCGGCAACCTCGCCGTCAAGGAGGAGCTCCTCGTCGAGGCCGAGGCGCTGCTCCCGGTCACCGACCTCGAGGCCGCCAAGGCGTCGCTGCGCGGCATCCAGGACCGCTGGGAGGCCGCGGGCAAGGTCCCGCGTGCCGACATCGAGCGCGTCGAGAAGAGGATGCGCCGCGTCGAGACCGCCGTGCGGGAGGCCGACGAGCAGCGGTGGAAGGCCACCAACCCCGAGCTGTCCGCCCGCGCCCGGAGCATGGCCGAGCAGCTCGAGGCGGCCGTCGCGAAGGCGGAGGCCGACGTCGCGAAGGCCGAGGCCTCCGGTGACGAGCGCAAGGCCGCGGCCGCCCGCGAGCGGCTGGCGTCGCAGCAGCAGTGGCTGGACCAGGCGCGCGCGGGCCTGGACGAGTTCGGCGGCTGACGCCCCGACCCACGCCCACCCGGCGGGGCGCCGCGGACCTCAGTGGTCCCGGCGCCCGCCGGTGACGCGCTCGGCGTCGAGGACGCCGTCGACGTTCTGCACCGCCCGGATGACGTGACCGAGGTGCCCCGGGTCGCCCATCTCGAAGGTGAAGCGCAGGATCGCGACGCGGTCGCGCGAGGTCTGGACCGACGCCGAGAGGATGTTGACCCCGTGGTCGGAGATGACCCGGGTGACGTCCGACAGCAGCCGTGAGCGGTCGAGCGCCTCGACCTGGAGCTGGACGAGGAACAGGCTCGCCGACGTCGGCGCCCACTCGACCTCGATGATCTTGTCCGACTGCGCGAGCAGCGAGTCGGCGTTGGTGCAGTCGCGCCGGTGGACCGAGACGCCGTTGCCGCGCGTCACGAAGCCGAGGATCTCGTCGCCGGGCACCGGCGTGCAGCAGCGCGCGAGCTTGACCCAGACGTCCGACATCCCCTTGACGACGACGCCGGGGTCGCCGGAGCGGCGGGACCTCGGGCGGCTGAGCACGGGGGACGCGACCTCGGCGATGTCCTCGCTGGCCCCCTCCTCGCCGCCGACGGAGGCGACGAGCCGCGAGACGACGTGCTGCGCGCTGACGTGCCCCTCCCCGACCGCGGCGTAGAGCGCCTCGATGCCGGGGTGGCGCAGCTCCTCGGCGACGCCGGTGAGGGACTCGACGGAGGTGAGCCGCTGGAGCGGCAGGCCCTGCTTGCGCATCGCCTTCGCGAGGGCCTCCTTGCCCTCCTCGATCATCTCCTCGCGGCGTTCCTTGGTGAACCAGTGCTTGATCTTGTTGCGCGCCCGGGCGGAGCGCACGAACGAGAGCCAGTCGCGCGAGGGACCGGCCGAGTCGGCCTTGGAGGTGAGCACCTCGACGACGTCGCCGTTGTCGAGCCGGCTCTCGAGCGGCACGAGGCGACCGTTGACGCGGGCGCCGATGCAGTGGTGGCCGACCTCGGTGTGCACCGCGTAGGCGAAGTCGACGGGCGTCGCGCCGGCGGGCAGCCCGACGAGCTGGCCCTTCGGGGTGAAGACGTAGACCTCGCTCGCGGTGATCTCGAAGCGCAGCGACTCGAGGAACTCCCCCGGGTCGGCGGTCTCCTTCTGCCAGTCGAGGAGCTGGCGCAGCCAGGCCATGTCGTTGACCGGGCCGGTCTGCCCGTCACGGGCGTGGGCTCCGGGGGCCGGCCCGTTGGGGTCCTCCTTGTACTTCCAGTGCGCGGCGACGCCGTACTCCGCCCGGCGGTGCATGTCGTGGGTGCGGATCTGGATCTCGACGGCCTTGCCGCCCGGGCCGATGACCGTCGTGTGCAGCGACTGGTACATGTTGAACTTCGGCATCGCGATGTAGTCCTTGAACCGGCCGGGGACCGGGTTCCACCGCGCGTGGAGGGCGCCGAGCGCCGCGTAGCAGTCGCGCACCGTGTCGACGAGGACGCGGACCGCGACGAGGTCGTAGATCTGGTCGAAGTCGCGGCCGCCGACGATCATCTTCTGGTAGACGGAGTAGTAGTGCTTCGGGCGGCCGGTGACGGTCGCCTTGAGCTTCGCCGAGCGCAGGTCGGAGCCGACCTCGTCGCGCACCTGCGCGAGGTACTCCTCGCGGGCCGGGGCGCGCTCGGCGACGAGCCGCACGATCTCGTCGTAGACCTTCGGGTAGAGGGTCTGGAACGAGAGGTCCTCGAGCTCCCACTTGATCGTGTTCATCCCGAGCCGGTGCGCGAGCGGCGCGTAGATCTCGAGGGTCTCCTTGGCCTTGCGCTGGGCGCTCTCCTGGGAGACGTAGCGCCACGTGCGGGCGTTGTGGAGGCGGTCGGCGAGCTTGATGACGAGCACCCGGATGTCGCGGGCCATCGCGACGACCATCTTGCGGACGGTCTCGGCCTGCGCGGCCTGGCCGTAGGTGACCTTGTCGAGCTTGGTCACGCCGTCGACGAGCATCGCGATCTCGTCGCCGAAGTCGCGGCGCAGCGCCTCGAGGCTGTAGGCGGTGTCCTCGACGGTGTCGTGCAGGAGCGCGGCCGCGAGGGTCGTCGGCGTCATGCCGAGCTCGGCGAGGATCGTCGTCACCGCGAGCGGGTGGGTGATGTAGTCGTCGCCGCTGCGGCGCTTCTGGCCCTGGTGGGCGCGCTCGGCGACGGCGTAGGCGCGCTCGACGAGCGCGATGTCGGCCTTGGGGTGCGTGCTGCGGACGGTCTGGAGCAGAGGCTCGAGCACGGGGTTGCTCGGCGGGCGGTTGCGCCCGACGCGCGCGAGGGCGGCCCGCGCCCTGGCCCGGGACCCCACCCCGGCAGCGGCGTTCCCCGGGGTGGCGGCTGTCGTGTGCTCCGCCATGCCGGGAGTCTAGTCGCGGGTCAGGCGACGACGTGCAGCGCCCGCACCTCGCGCTCGCCGAGCCGGTCGCGGCCACCGAGGAAGGCGAGCTCGACGACGCAGTCGAAGCCGACCACGTGGCCACCGACCCGCTCGAGCAGCTCCCAGGCGGCGAGGGCGGTGCCCCCCGTGGCGAGCACGTCGTCGACGAGGACGACGCGGGCGCCGTCCGGGACGGCGTCGGCGTGCACCTCGATGGTCGCCGAGCCGTACTCGAGGTCGTAGGACGCCGCGACGGTGTCGCCGGGGAGCTTGCCCGCCTTGCGGACCGGCACGAACCCGACGCCCATCGCGTGGGCCATCGCGGCGCCCACGACGAAGCCGCGGGCCTCGACGCCGGCCACGAGGTCGACCTCGCCGCGGCGGCCGTCGGCCAGCGCGCCGATGACCTCGCCGAAGGCCACGGGGTCCGCGAGCAGCGGGGTGATGTCCTTGAAGACGACCCCGGGGCTCGGGAAGTCGGCGACGTCGCGCAGCGAGCGGGCGACGACCTCGTCGACGCCGCCGTGGGGCTGCGCGGTCACCGCTTGGACTTCGGCGTCCGGCGCGGCTGGTTGCGCGGGCCGGAGCGGGCGTACTCGTGGACGGCCCGACCGGTGAGGGTCGCGCCCTCCTCGCGGTCGACCTGACCGGCCGCGACCGAGGCGGCGGGCACGGAGTCGTCGCCCGCCGCGGGCACCGGCTGGCCGGCCTCCTTGGCCTGCTTCGCCTGGTGGCGGCGGGCACGCTTCTCGAGGTCGACGACCTTCTCCTCGTTGCGGCGCAGCGTGACGAGCACGGGCGTGGCGATGAAGATCGACGAGTACGCGCCGACGAGGATGCCGACGAACAGCACGAGCGAGAGGTCCACGAGCACGCCGGGGCCGAGGAAGACCGTGCCGACGGCGAGCACCGCGGCGATCGGCAGGAGGCCGATGACCGTCGTGTTGATCGAGCGGACCATCGTCTGGTTGACCGCGAGGTTCGCGGCCTGCGCGAAGGTCATCCGGCCGTTGGCGAACGCCTCGTTCGTGTTCTCGCGCACCTTGTCGAAGACGACGACGGTGTCGTAGAGGCTGTAGCCGAGGACGGTGAGGAAGCCGATCATCGTCGCCGGCGAGATCTCGAAGCCGCTCAGGCTGTAGATGCCGACGGTGATGACGAGGTCGTGCACGAGCGCGACGAGCGAGGCGGCGGCCATCTTCCAGTTGCGGAAGTAGATGCTCAGCATGATGACGACGGCGACGAGGAAGATGACCAGGGCGCGCAGCGCCTGGCCGCTGACCGACGCGCCCCACGACGGGCCGATGAACGTCGCGCTGACGTTCTCCTCGGGCACGCCGAAGGCCTGCGCGAGCTCACCCCGGACCTGCTGGCTGTCGGTGTCGGACAGCTTCTCGGTCTGGACGCGGACCGTGTTGTTGCCGACGAGGGTCACGTTGACGCCGCTGGCGTCCTCGGCGGCGCCGACGGCGTCGCGGGCGGTCTGCTCGTAGCCGCTGGGCGCCGAGCTCGTCGCGACGCGGAACTCGGAGCCGCCGCGGAACTCGAGGCCGAGGTTGAGGCCCTGGAGCGTCAGGCCGAGGACGGCGATGACGATGAGGACGAGCGAGCCGAGGTAGAACGACCGGCGCTTGGCGACGACCGGGATCGAGCGCTTGCCGGTGTAGAGGTCGTTGCCGAAGTCGGCGAAGGAGGTGCTCACGCGCGGCTCCCTTCGGTGGCGGGGGCGGAGGGTTCGACGGGGGTGAACCGCCCGCGGCCGGCGTACGAGCGCTTCTTGGCGCCGAGCCTGCGCGGGTCGAGGCCGGAGAGCCGGTGGCCGTCGCGGAAGAAGGGCACCCGGGTCAGCAGCGTGAGCAGCGGGTGGGTGAACCAGAAGACGACGAGCAGGTCGATGAGGGTCGTGAGGCCGAGTGTGAACGCGAAGCCGCGCACGCTCGAGCTCGCGAGCACGTAGAGGACGATCGCCGCGAGGAAGTTGACGCCGTCGGCGATGAGGACCGTGCGCTTGGCGCGGTTCCACCCGGTCTCGACGGCGCTCGCGAGGGAGCGTCCCTCACGCAGCTCGTCACGGACCCGCTCGAAGTAGACGATGAAGCTGTCGGCGGTGAACCCGATGGCCACGATGAGACCGGTGACGCCGGCCATGTCGAGCCGGTAGTTCTGGGCCCAGCCGAGGATCGTGATCGCGAGGTAGGTGAGCAGGCCGGCGACGACGATCGAGCTGATCGTCACGAACCCGAGCACCCGGTACTGGAAGAGCGAGTAGACGACGACGAGCAGGAGGCCGATGAGACCGGCGACGAAGCCGTAGCGCAGCTGCTCGCCACCGAGGGTCGGGCTGATGTCGACGCTCGACTGCTCGGTGAACGACAGCGGCAGGGCGCCGAACTTCAGCTGGTCGGCGAGCTCCTTGGCCCCGGCGAGCGTGAAGCCGCCGGTGATGCTCGCGCGGCCGTTGGGGATCGCCTCGTTGAACTGCGGCGCGACGATGACGCGCGAGTCGAGGACGGTCGCGAGCTGGTTCTGCGGCGAGGGCAGCGAGACCATCGTGCGGCTGATGTCGGCGTACTGGCGGGCGCCCTCGCTGTTGAAGGTGAGGGCGATCTCGACCGTGCTCGTGACGACGCCCTGCGGGTTGGTCTGGTAGCCCGCGGTGGCGTCGGTGATCTTGTCGCCGGAGACCGCGACCGGGCCGAGGATGTACTTGGTCGAGCCGTCGTCGGAGCAGGTCACGAGGGGCTCGGACTCGACGTCCTTGACGTTGTCGAGGGCCTTGGGGTCCGCACAGTTGAGGTCGTCGTAGGCCTGCTGGACCTCGGGCGTGATCCACGCGAGGTCGGTCGGGCCGCTCGGCGCCGCGCTGCCGCTGCTGCTCGGGGACGGGGAGGGGCTGGCGGCCTCCGAGGGGCTCGCCGTGGCGGAGGGGCTCGGGCTCGCCGCGGTGAGCGCCTCGTTGACGGCGCTGTTCTGCGTCGAGGACGCGCTCGGGGCCGGGGAGGCGGTGGCCGAGGCCGAGGCCGAGGGGGACGGGGACGCCGCACCGCTCGCGGAGGCGCTCGGCGACGCGCTCGGGGAACCGGTCGGGACCGGGACGCCGGAGCCGATCGCGAGGACGGCGCGGAACTGCATCTGCGAGGACTGGCTGATCGCGTTGCGGACGGCCTGGGTCGGGATCTCGGGGATGCTGACGACGATGTTGCTGTCGCCCTGGGTCGTCACCTCGGCGCCGGAGACGCCGTTGGAGTCGACGCGCTGGACGATGATGTCGCGTGCCTGGGCGAGGGCCTCGGCGGAGACCGCCTGGCCGCTGCTGACCCGCGGCTCGAGGATGATCTGGGTGCCGCCCTCGAGGTCGAGGCCGAGCTTGGGGGTGGCCTGTCCGTCGCTCCAGAGGATCGACCCGGTGAGGACGCCGCCGAGGGCGACGACGAGGACCGTCAGGCCGATGAGGGCGCGCCGGGCCAGCGTGCGCGGTGCGGTGCTCGCCACGTCAGCGCACCTCTCCCGCGCGCATCCCGATGGCCCGGCGGTCGAAGCGCAGCGCGACGCCGTTCCCGACGTCGAGCGTCGCCACCTGGTCGTCGAGCGCGGTGATCGTGCCGTAGAGACCCGACGTCGTCACGACCTCCTCGCCGACGGCGAGGGAGGCCTGGAGGGCCTGCACCTGCTGCCCGCGCTTGCGCTGGGTGAAGAACATCCAGACGAGGAGGAGGAACGGCAGTCCCAGGATCAGGAGGTAGGCGAGGCCGGAGCCGGAGCCGGAAGACATCGGAGTTGGTCCTTCGGAGCGGGGGTCCCCCGCGCTGTGGTGAACAGTGGGTCGGCCCGGGAGCACCGGGCCGAGGACTCACTGTAGGCGAGACGCGGACGCCCCACCAACGATCCGACACGCCCGCGCGTGCCCGGCACGCCGCGGCGGCACGGGTCAGCCGCCGAGCCGGCCCGGGCCGTCGTCGAGCAGCGGCAGGGCGCCCTGCTGCGGGGCGCCGGCCGGCGGGTGCAGCCCGAGGTGGCTCCAGGCCCGGGCCGTCGCGGCCCGCCCGCGCGGGGTGCGCGAGATGAAGCCCTCGCGCACGAGGTAGGGCTCGGCGACCGTCTCGACGGTGTCCGACTCCTCCCCCACGGCGACGGCGAGGGTCGAGAGGCCGACCGGCCCGCCGGCGAACCGCCGGCAGAGGGCCTCGAGGACGGCGCGGTCGAGGCGGTCCAGGCCGGCGTCGTCGACGTCGAAGAGGGCGAGGGCGGCCCGGGCGGCGGCGTGGTCGACGTGCCCGTCGCCGTGGACCTGGGCCCAGTCGCGCACCCGCCGCAGCAGCCGGTTGGCGATGCGCGGCGTCCCCCGTGAGCGGCCGGCCACCTCGGTGATGCCGTCGGCGTCGGCCTCGACGCCGAGCAGGCCGGCCGAGCGACGCAGGATGGCCACGAGGTCGGCGGTGTCGTAGTAGTCGAGGTGGCCGGTGAACCCGAACCGGTCACGCAGCGGGGCCGGCAGCAGACCGGCGCGGGTCGTCGCGCCGACGACGGTGAAGGGCGGCAGCTCGAGCGGGATCGCCGTCGCGCCGGGGCCCTTGCCGACGATGACGTCGACCCGGAAGTCCTCCATCGCGAGGTAGAGCATCTCCTCCGCGGAGCGGCTCATCCGGTGGATCTCGTCGAGGAAGAGGACCTCGCCCTCGTCGAGGCTGGAGAGGACGGCGGCGAGGTCGCCCGCGTGCTGGATGGCCGGGCCGCTCGTCACGCGGATCGGGCGCTCGAGCTCGGCGGCGACGATCATCGCCAGGGTCGTCTTGCCGAGGCCCGGCGGGCCGGAGAGCAGGACGTGGTCGGGCGGGCTGCCGCGGCGGCGCGCGGCCTCGAGGACCAGGCCGAGCTGGTCGCGCACGCGGGGCTGGCCGGGGAACTCGGCGAGCCTGCGGGGGCGCAGTGCGGCCTCGACGACGCGCTCGTCGTCGCTGCCCCCGGCGTCGACGACGCGGGCGGTGGCGTCGAACGAGCCGTCGTCCTCGCGGTCGTCGGCCTCGTGGACCTCGCTCCCCCAGGCCCGCGACGCGCTCACGGGCGCAGCTCCCGCAGGGCCAGGCGCAGCAGCGCCGCGATGTCGGCGTCGGCGGGGGCACTGCCGGCGACCCGCTCGACGGCGTCGCCCGCCTGCTTGGCGGACCAGCCGAGGCCGACGAGCGCCTCGGTGACCTGGCCGCGCCACGGCTCCTCGCCGGGTACGACCGGCGCCGGGGCGCCCGGGCCCGCACCCGTGCGCACCACGCCGACCTTGTCGCGCAGCTCGAGGACGAGCCGCTGGGCGGACTTCGCGCCGATGCCGGGGATGGCGGTCAGGGCCTTGGCGTCGCCCGAGGACAGCGCCGCGGCGAGCTGGTCCGGCCCCATGACCGAGAGCATCGCGAGGGCGAGGCGCGGCCCGACGCCCGAGACCGTCTGGACGGTCTCGAACATGTCGCGCTCGGCCGGGCTGCCGAAGCCGTAGAGGGTCAGGGAGTCCTCCCGGACGACGAGGGTCGTCGCGAGCGAGGCCTCTTGGCCGCGGTGGCAGGCCGCGGCCGTTGCCGGAGTCGTGTGGACGAGCATCCCGACGCCGCCGACCTCGAGGACCACGTGGTCGAGCCCGACGTGGCCGACCGGCCCGCGCAGCGAGGCGATCATCCGCGGGCCGCCTTCGCGAGGGCGTCGAGGCGCGCGGACTGGGCGCCGCGCCAGGCGTGGCAGATGGCGAGGGCCAGGGCGTCGGCGGCGTCCGCCGGCCTCGGCGGGCTCGCGAGGCCGAGGATGCGGGTGACCATCGCGGTCACCTGGGCCTTGTCCGCGCGGCCGGAGCCGGTGACGGCGGCCTTGACCTCGGTCGGGGTGTGGAAGACGACGGGCACCTCACGCTTGGTGGCGGCGAGCAGCGCGACGGCGGTGGCGTGCGCGGTGCTCATGACGTTGGTGATGTTGGAGTCGGCGAAGACCCGCTCGACGGCGACGACGTCGGGCCGGTAGCGGTCCAGCCAGCCCTCCATCTCGCGCTCGAGGAAGACCAGCCGCTCCCCCGGGTCGCCGTCGCTCGGCGTGCGGACGACGCCGACGGCGACCATCCGGGCACGCCCGAGCCGACCGTCGACGACCCCGAGGCCGCAGCGGGTGAGGCCGGGGTCGACACCGAGGACGCGCACGCGGGCTCCTTCACCGACCGATGGAACAGGTGTTCGACACCCACGCTACGACCCCGCGGGTCGCTCCCCCGGCACCGACACGCGGCGCCGGTCAGTCCTCGGCGTCGAGCTCGGCGAGGACGTCGTCGGGGATGTCGCCGTTGGCGAAGACGTCCTGGACGTCGTCGGAGTCCTCGAGCGCCTCGATGACGCGGATCATCTTCTTCGCGCCGTCGGCGTCGAGCGGGACCTGGAGGTTCGGGACCCAGGAGGCCTCCGCCGAGTCGTAGTCGATGCCGGCGTCCTGGAGGGCGGTCCGGACCGCGACGACGTCGGTCGCCTCGGAGACGACCTCCCAGGCGTCGCCGTTGTCGTTGACCTCCTCGGCCCCCGCCTCGAGGACGACCTCGAGGATCTCGTCCTCGCCCTTGTCGTCGCTCTTGGGGACGATGACGACGCCCTTGCGGTTGAAGACGTAGGCCACCGAGCCCGGGTCGGCGAGCTGGCCGCCGTTGCGGGTCAGGGCGGTGCGCACCTCGGCCGCCGCGCGGTTGCGGTTGTCGGTGAGGCACTCGATGAGCAGGGCCACGCCGCCGGGTGCGTAGCCCTCGTACGTGATGGTCTGCCAGTCGGCCCCGCCCGCCGTCGCACCGGAGCCGCGCTTGACCGCGTTGTCGATGTTGTTGTTGGGGACCGACGACTTCTTGGCCTTCTGGATCGCGTCGTAGAGCGTCGGGTTGCCCGCCGGGTCGCCGCCGCCGGTGCGGGCCGCGACCTCGATGTTCTTGATGAGCTTGGCGAAGAGCTTGCCGCGCTTGGCGTCGATCGCCGCCTTCTTGTGCTTGGTGGTCGCCCACTTGGAGTGGCCGCTCATGAACGCTCCCTCTGGCTCTGCTTCACGATGTCGACGAACAGGCGGTGGACCCGGTGGTCACCGGTCACCTCCGGGTGGAAGGACGTGACCAGCAGGTTCCCCTGCCGCGCGGCGACGATCCTACCCGCGGCCGGGCCGTGCTCGACCCGCGCGAGGACCTCGACGGCCTCCCCCGCCTCCTCCACCCACGGCGCCCGGATGAACACCGCGCGCACCGGCTGGCCGCCGAGCTCCCGGATGTGGAGGTCCTCCTCGAAGGAGTCGACCTGCCGCCCGAAGGCGTTGCGGCGCACGAGGATGTCCATCCCGCCGAGCGTCTGCTGGCCGGCCGCGCCGTCCGCGAGGCGGTCGGCGAGGAGGATCATCCCGGCGCAGGAGCCGTAGACCGGCAGGCCGGCCGCGATGCGCTCGCGCAGCGGGGCCTGGAGGTCGAAGGCGCGCACGAGCTTGTCGATGGTCGTCGACTCGCCGCCGGGCAGGACGAGCCCGTCGACGGCCTCGACCTCGGCGGGCCGGCGCACCGTGACGGCGCGGGCGCCGCCGCGCTCGAGGGCGACGAGGTGCTCGCGCACGTCGCCCTGCACGGCGAGCACGCCGACGGTGGGGGTGGTGGTCACGCCGACCGACTCTACGGGCCGCCCCGACCTAGGCTGCACCGGTGCCCGAGCCCACCGTGCGCCCCCGCCGGCCCGCCGACGTCCCTGCCCTCGTCGAGGTGCTCGCGGCCCAGCAGCCGGCCTCGCGCTACCCGGTGCGCTGGCCGCTGCCCTTCCCCGTCGAGGAGTTCGTCGTCCGGCCGGGCGAGCTCGGCGCCTGGGTCGCGACCGTCGACGGCGCGGTCGCGGGGCACGTCGCCGTCCTCGAGCCCGGGGAGGGCTGGGAGACCGCGGCGTTCGTCGAGGCGACCGGGCTGCCCGCCGTGCGGCTCGGCACCGTGTCGACGCTCTTCGTCGACCCCGCGCGCCGCGGCCTCGGGCTCGGCTCCCGGCTGCTCGAGGTGGCCGTGGGGCACGTCCGGTCGCTCGGGCGGACACCGGTGCTCGACGTCGTCCAGGAGCACTCCGTCGCCGCCGACCTCTACCGGCGCCGCGGCTGGCGGGTCGTCGGCGAGGCACGCCCGCACTGGCTGCCCCCGGACCGCGAGCCGGTGCTGCTGATGACCCTCGACGCCTGAGGTCGGGAGCGCCCCGCGTCAGGTCGAGACGCCGTCCCGCCCGCGCTCCTTGGCGCGGTAGAGCGCGCGGTCGGCCATGTGCCGCAGGCCGTCGAGGTCGGCGACCTTGCCCACGGCGAGCCCGACGCTCACCGTGACCCGCAGGTCGTCGGCGAGGTCCTCCCAGTGGTCGCTGCGCACGAGCTCGGCGAGGTCGAGGCACCGGTGCAGGGCGGTGTCGAGCCGGTCGGTGTCGAGCAGGAGCAGGAACTCGTCCCCACCCCAGCGCACGACGAGGTCGGTGCCGCGCACGACCGTCCGCAGGCAGCTCGCCACCCGGACGAGCACCTCGTCGCCGACCTCGTGGCCGTGGGTGTCGTTGACCGTCTTGAAGTGGTCGACGTCGACGAGGACGAGCGTCACCTCGTCGCGCACCGTGCCCGGCTCCGCGCCGAGCAGCCCGTCGACGTGGGTCTCGAGCCCGCGCCGGTTGGCGACCCCGGTCAGCGCGTCGACCTCGGCGGCCACCCGCAGCCGGGCGTGCTCGCTCGACAGGTACTCGTTCTGGATGAGCGAGCCGATGGCCTCGAGCGCGGCCAGGCGCGCCTCCTGCCGGCGCTGGGCGAGCTCCCGCGCGACCCGCAGCCCCGCGGTCTCGTAGCCGAGCTCCTCGGCCTCGAGCTCGGCGTCGCGGGTCAGCGCGAGCAGGTACAGCTCGGGCATCCGCACCCGGTCCCACGCCTCGATCGCGGCGGCGAGGTGCTCGCGCGCCGTGCGGGGGTCGGGTTCGGTGAAGGAGCGTGCGAGACCGAGGTAGGTCGCGAACTCCGCGTTCTCCTCGTCCGCGGGCGGGCGCGGCGTCCCGGAGGCGGGCGGCGCGATGGCGTCGATGAGGTTCTCGAAGATGTGCAGGTCGACCTGCCAGCTCTCGGGGAGCAGCTCGAGCGGGACCCGCTGCACCGCGCCGCGCGCGAGGACGCCGAGCTCGTGGAGCTCCTCGCTCGGGCCGGTCTGCCGGGTCACGCAGAGCCGGCGCAGCTGGATCTCGGCCCGGTTGTACATCGCCGTGGCCATCCGCCAGGCGTCGCGCTCGTCGCTCCCCAGCTGGTCGGCGGCCGACGAGGTGTGCTCGAGGGCGAGGTCCCACATGTCCCGGTCGAGGTAGCCGGTCGCGCACTCGACGTGCGCCGAGCCGAGCATCTCGTGGCCCCGCGGTGCCCCGCGCAGGAGGACCGTCGCGCGGGTCAGGTCGCGGTCGGCGTCCAGCCGCGGACGGTCGTCCCACATCTCGGCGGTCGCGCCCTGCGCCAGCGCCAGCGCCTCCCAGACGATGTCGCCCTGGGCCCGCGCGCGCTCGCGCAGCCGGACGAGGTGGCGGCGCCGTGCGGCGGCCCCGTCCGCGGCGAGCAGCCGCACGTACTCCAGCACCATGAGGACGTCGACCCAGTCCTCCTGTGCGGCGCGGGAGGCGATGTCCTCGAGCCGGCCACGGTCGAGGGCGTCCGGGGTCTGCGCCGTGAGGATGAGCGCGCGCGACTCCTCCAGCAGCTCCTGGTGCTCCGAGCTGCGCACCTGTGGACGGTCCGGTGGCTGTGTCGTCGTGGCTCCCCGCATGCCGTCGAGTGTGCGACGTCCGTCACTGCACCGCAGGGATGTCCGCAACTCGGGGGCCCAAGTCTGGCCGAACGTCCATGACCTGCCCGGGCTGCTTGCCGGACGCCGCCCGAGGTGTCGTACGGACGGAGCGGCTAGCGTCGGGGCCATGTCGTCAGTGCTGACCGCCCGCGCCCGGGACCTCGACGCCGCCCACGCGGGCACGGACCTGCGCTCCCGCTTCGTGCTGCCCGAGGGACTCGTCTACCTCGACGGCAACTCGCTCGGCGCCCTGCCCGTCGGCGTCGGCGAGGCCGTCGCCGAGGTGGTGCACCGCCAGTGGGGCGAGCGGCTCATCGCGAGCTGGAACGAGTCCGACTGGTGGGGAGCGCCGACCCGCGTCGGCGACCGCGTGGGTGCGCTCGTGGGCGCCGCGCCGGGGCAGGTCGTCTGCACCGACTCGACGACCGTCAACCTCTTCAAGGTCGTCGTCGCGGCCGCCCGGATGCGCCCGGGGCGGCGCGTCGTCCTCACCGACCCTGCCTCCTTCCCCACCGACCTCTACGTGACGGCCGCCGCCGCCCGCGACACCGGGCTCGTCGTCGAGCACGTCTCCCCCGCCGACGCCCCGGCCCGCATCGCCGAGCTCGGTGACGACCTCGCGCTCGCGTCCTACAGCTCGGTCGACTACCGCACCGGCGAGCTGTGGGACCTGCCGGCGGTCACGCGCGCGGCCCACGCCGTCGGCGCCCTCGTGTGCTGGGACCTCTGCCACTCGGCCGGGGTGCTGCCCGTCGACCTCGACGCCCACGAGGTCGACCTCGCCGTCGGGTGCGGCTACAAGTACCTCAACGGCGGGCCGGGCGCCCCGGCGTACCTCTACGTCGCGCGGCGCCACCACGACGCCTTCGACCAGCCGCTGTCGGGGTGGAACGGCCACGCGACCCCCTTCGCGATGGCGCCCGAGTTCGCGCCGGCCGCCGGCATCGCGCGCGGCCGCGTGGGCACGCCCCCGCTGCTGTCGATGCTCGCGCTCGAGGCCGCCCTCGCCGCGTACGACGACGTCGACGTGGCGGACCTGCGGGCCCGGTCGCTCTCGCTCACCGGGTTCTTCCTCGAGTGCCTCGACACCCTCCTGCCCGACCTCGAGGTCGCGACCCCGAGGGACGGCGCCCGCCGCGGCTCGCAGGTGAGCATCCGCCACGAGGGCGCCTACGGGGTCGTCCAGGCGCTCATCGCGCGAGGCGTCGTCGGGGACTTCCGCGAGCCCGACATCGTGCGGCTCGGCGTCAGCCCGATGTACCTCACCCACGCCGACGTCCTGCGCGCCGCCGAGGAGCTCGTCGCGGTCCTCGAGCGCGGCGAGCACGAGCGGCCCCAGTTCGCCGAGCGCGCCCAGGTGACCTGAGCCCCGGCGGCTGGTTCGATGGTCCGGTGAGCGCCGCCTCCGCCACCACCGACCGCGGGCTCCCGCTCGCCTCGGCGGGCGGGCGATGGCTGCTCGTCGCCTCGATCCTCGGCTCGGCGCTCGCCGGCATCGACGCGACGGTGGTCAACGTCGCGCTGCCCGCCGTCGGGACCTCGCTCGACGCCGACTTCGCGACCCTCCAGTGGGTGGTCTCGGCCTACGCCCTGACGCTCGCGGCCTTCATCCTCCTCGGCGGCGTCCTCGGCGACCGGTTCGGCCGCCGGCGGGTGTTCGTCGTCGGGGTCGTGTGGTTCGCGGCCGCCTCGCTGCTGTGCGGCGCCGCCCCGGACGCCGGGCTCCTCGTCGCGGCCCGGGCCCTCCAGGGGGTCGGCGCGGCGCTGCTGACGCCGGGCAGCCTCGCGATGATCCAGGCGAGCATCGCCCCCGCCGACCGCGGCCGGGCCATCGGCGCGTGGTCGGGCCTCGGCGGCGTGGCCACCGCGGTCGGGCCCTTCGTCGGCGGCTGGCTCGTGCAGTCCCTCTCGTGGCGGTGGGTGTTCCTCGTCAACGTCCCGCTCGCCGCGGTGGTCGTCGTCCTCGCGGTGCGGCACGTCCCGGAGAGCCGCGACCCCGGCGCGGGCGGCCCGGTCGACGTCGCCGGCGCGGTGCTCGGCGCGCTGGCCCTCGGCGGAGCCACCTACGCCCTGATCTCGGCCGGGGAGTCCGGCGTCTCGCCCGCCGTCCTCGTCGCCGGCGCCGCCGGGCTGCTCGCCGCGGCGGCCTTCGTCGTCGTCGAGCGACGGGCCCCCTCCCCGATGCTCCCGTTCGCCGCCTTCCGGGGGGCGCAGTTCCGCGCCGCCAACCTCGTGACCTTCCTCGTCTACGCGGGCCTCGGGGCGGTCTTCCTGCTCCTCGTCGTCCAGCTCCAGGTGGTGTCCGGCTTCTCGCCGATCGCCGCCGGGACGGCCCTGCTGCCGGTGACCGGGGTGATGCTCCTGCTCTCCTCGACCTCCGGCGCCCTCGCCGCGCGTCTCGGGCCCCGGCGGCAGATGGCGGCCGGGCCGGTCGTCGCCGCCGCCGGCGTGCTGCTCATGCTGCGCCTCGGCCCGGGGGCCTCGTACCTGCTCGACGTGCTGCCGGCGGTCCTCGTCCTGGGCCTCGGCCTCGTCACGATGGTCTCGCCGCTCACCGCCACGGCGCTGGCCGCCGCCCCCGCGGAGCACGCCGGGATGGCCTCGGGCGTCAACAACGCGGTGGCCCGCACCGCCGGCCTGCTGGCCGTCGCCGTCGTCCCGGCCGTGGCCGGGCTGTCCGGTCGCGCCTACGACGACCCGGCCACGTTCGACGGCGGTTTCGGGGTCGCCCTGTGGGTCAGCGCGGCCGCCCTCGCCGCCGGCGGCGTGCTCGCGTGGCTCACCGTGCGCGACGACGTCCTCGCCCCCGCGGCCGGCGACCGGCAGCTGACGTTCTGCGCCGGGGTGGGCGCACCACCCCTCGCGACCCGCGTCGACGCCGCGGGCCGCCCCGACTGCGAGCCGCTCCGGCTCGTCACCACCACCGAGGAGGACCCGATGCCCTGTACCCACCTGACCGACCCCACGCCCCCGACCCCGAGCGGCGACGGCTGCGTCGAGTGCCTCCGCGACGGCGGCACGTGGGTGCACCTGCGGCTGTGCCAGGAGTGCGGCCACGTCGGCTGCTGCGACTCCTCACCGGGCCGGCACGCGACGGCGCACGCGCACGCCACGGAGCACCCGGTCGTGCGCTCCTTCGAGCCCGGCGAGGAGTGGTTCTACTGCTACGTCGACGACGTGGCACTCGAGGTGCCCGGCGCCCCACGCGCGCCGAGCCACCCCTGAGCGCCGGTCGTCACCAGCCGCGCTCGGCGAGGCGGTGCGGCTGCGGGATCTCGTCGACGTTGATGCCGACCATCGCCTCGCCGAGGCCACGCGAGACCTTGGCGATGACGTCGGGGTCGTCGTGGAAGGTCGTCGCCTTGACGATGGCCTCGGCGCGCTGCGCCGGGTTGCCGGACTTGAAGATGCCCGAGCCGACGAAGACGCCCTCGGCGCCGAGCTGCATCATCATCGCGGCGTCGGCCGGGGTGGCGATGCCGCCGGCGGTGAAGAGCACGACGGGCAGCTTGCCGGTCTCGGCGACCTCCTTGACGAGGTCGTACGGGGCCTGGAGCTCCTTGGCGGCGACGTAGAGCTCGTCGGGCTCCATCGAGCGCAGGCGGTTGACCTCCTTGCGCAGCGAGCGCATGTGCGTCGTCGCGTTGGAGACGTCGCCGGTGCCGGCCTCGCCCTTGGAGCGGATCATCGCCGCGCCCTCGGTGATGCGGCGCAGGGCCTCACCGAGGTTCGTCGCGCCGCAGACGAAGGGGACGGTGAACTGCCACTTGTCGATGTGGTTGGCGTAGTCGGCCGGGGTGAGCACCTCGGACTCGTCGATGTAGTCGACCCCGAGGGACTGGAGGACCTGCGCCTCGACGAAGTGGCCGATGCGCGCCTTGGCCATGACGGGGATCGAGACGGCCTCGATGATCGAGTCGATCATGTCGGGGTCGCTCATCCGCGAGACACCGCCCTGGGCGCGGATGTCGGCGGGGACGCGCTCGAGGGCCATGACGGCGACGGCGCCGGCGTCCTCGGCGATCTTCGCCTGCTCGGCGGTGACGACGTCCATGATGACGCCGCCCTTGAGCATCTCGGCCATGCCGCGCTTGACGCGGGTCGTGCCGGTGCCGGTGGTCGTGGGGGCGCTCTGCTGCTCGGTCATGGGCGCGATTCTAGGACGGTCGCGCGGGTGCTCCCGACCACGGTTCGACAGCGCTCAGCGGGCCAGGGCGGAGGGAAGGTCGTCGTCGAACTCGACCCGCTCGGGCAGCGCCGCGTGACCCGCCAGCCGGAAGACGCGCACGACCCACTTGCCGCGCACGCGGCGCACCTCGCGCACCGCGTCGTTGAGGAACCGGCGGGCCATCCGCACCCGCAGGGCGCTCGCCGCGATGCGGTCGAGCGACTCCTCGACGAGCTCGTCGCCGTCGGCCCGCAGCCGCGTCACGACGTCGTCGGTGAGGGTGACCGAGAGCACCTCGCTCAGCGCGGACTCGACCTCCTCGCGCCCGCCGAAGTGCTGCCCGTCGAGGAGGTCCTCGGCGAGCGGGTGCTCCGTCGTGCGCTCGACCGACTCGGTCGCGGCGTCCGCGAGCAGGAGGGCGGTGGCCGGGTCGAGCGCCCCGGAGTTGGCGAGCTCGAGCGTGGCCTCGGCGCGGCGCACGAGCTGGGCGTCGAGCGCGGACATCGCGCCCTCGGCCTTGGCGTGCAGCCGGTCGAGCCGGGCCGCCGCGTACGAGAGGTACCAGGCCGCGACGATGAGGACGATGACGACGAAGGTCGTCACCTGGAGGATGTCGACGTCGCTCACGAGACCCCCGTCCCGGGGACGCTGCGGACGAACCGGCTCCACAGGCCGCGGGGCGGCTCCGCGAGCTCGGCGTGCGCGCCCTCGAGCACCGTCTCGTAGACGGCCATCACCTGGCCGGAGACGCGCGACCAGTCGAACGTGCGGGCCTGGTCGCGGCCCTCGCGGGACAGGTGCTCGCGGCGGGCGGGGTCCGCGAGCAGGCCGACGACGGCGTCACCGAGCGCGGCGGCCGAGCCCGCCTCGAAGGTGACGCCGACGCGCCCCCCGTCGAGCACCGCGACGAAGGCCGAGAGGTCGGACGCCACGACGGGGGCGCCGGCGGCCATCGCCTCGACGAGCACGATGCCGAAGCTCTCACCGCCGAGGTGCGGCGCGAGGTAGGCGTCGACCGAGCGCAGGAGGCTCGCCTTGTCGGCGTCCGAGACGGCGCCGAGGACGACGGTGGCGGCGGCCACGCGCGGCTCGACCCGCTTGAGCAGGTCGTCCGCCTCCCCCGGGCCGGCGACGAGCAGCCGGGCCCGCGGGTGGGCGTCGAGGACCGCCGGCAGCGCCGCGAGCGCGACCTCGAGGCCCTTGCGCGGCTCGTCGACCCGGCCGAGGAACGCGAGCGTCGGCGCGTCCGGGGTGCCGGTCCACTCCGGGCGTCGGGGCGCGACGTCGAAGGCGTCGACGTGCACGCCGTTGGGGATGATGTAGGTGTCGCCGCCGAGGTGCCGGTGCACGGTGCGCGCGGCGTCCTCCGAGACGGCGATGCGCGCGCGGATCTTCTCCAGCGAGGGTCGCAGCAGCGGGTTGGCGGCGTGCATCGCCCGGGAGCGGACGGTCGAGGTGTGGAAGGTCGCGACGACCGGCTCCTCGGCCGCCCAGAGCGCCATGAGCGAGACCGACGGCGTGACCGGCTCGTGCAGGTGCACGACGTCGAAGCCACCCGTCTCGAGCCAGCGCGTGACCCGCGCGGAGGTGACCGGGCCGAAGGTCAGCCGGGCCACCGAGCCGTTGTAGCGCACCGGCACGGCGCGCCCGCACGAGGTGAGGTACGGCGGGAGGTCGGAGTCCTCGTCGGCCGGCGCCAGCACCGAGACGTCGTGGCCCTGCGCGATGAACACCTCCGCGAGGTCGCGGACGTGGAACTGCACGCCTCCCGGCACGTCCCACGAGTAGGGGCAGACGATCCCGATCCTCACGAGGTCACACCCTGCCGCGCGAGGCGGTCCTCGTCGAGGTCCTCGAGGAAGACGCGCTGGAGCATGTGCCAGTCGGCGGTGTGCTCGCGCACCGCGGAGCCCAGCGCGTCCGCGCACTGCTGCACCATCGAGACGACCTTCTCGCGGGTGGCGCCGCGCTCCGGCACGGTGACGGCCGGGTGGAAGGTGATGACGATGCCCCAGCCGCGCCCGCGGCGCTCGTGCCGGATCGACACCGGGAAGAGCGGCCGCCGCTCGGCGAGGGCGAGGGCCGCGGGACCGGGCGCCATCCGCGCCGGGTGGCCGCAGAGGTCGACGGTGACGCCCTGGTGGGTGAGGTCGCGGTCGGCGAGCAGCGGGACGAGGCCGGGACGGCGCGCGGCCTCGCGCAGCGCCGGGAAGACGGCGGGCCCCCCGGTGAGCGGCAGGATGGTCATCCCCAGGCCCTCGCGGAAGGCGAGGAACTCGCGGAAGACCTCCTCGGGCTCGAGCCGCTCGGCGACGGTCGTCACCGGGCCGAGGTGCACCGTGCACCAGGCGCCCGCGAGGTCCCAGTTGCCGAGGTGGCCGAGGAAGCAGACGATGCTGCCGCCGGCGTCGAGCACCTCGCGCACCGGGCCGTCGCCCTCGAGCCGCACGCGGGCGGCGAGCTCGTCCGGGCCGAGCTCGGGCAGGCGGAACGCCTCGCAGTAGTAGCGCAGGTAGGAGCGCATCCCGTCGCGGACGAGGGCGTCGAGCGCGGCGTCGTCGAGCTCGGGGCGCACCCTGGCGTAGTTGGCACGCATCCGCGCCGCACCGCCGCGGGCGACGGTGACGTCGGCGACGGCGTCGAAGAGCCGGTAGGCGGCGCGCTCGGGCATCCGCCGGACGGCGGCCCAGCCGAGACGGTGCCCGGCGAGCACGGCGGCGTCGCCGAGCCGCGCTGGCACTCCCCTCACGCGGCGCCCAGCGCCTGCCGACGCACCTCGAGGATGCGCTGGACGACGGTGACGAGGCTCGCGAGCGCGAGGACGGCGAGGACGACCCCGAGGAAGACGGTGGGGATGGAGAACAGCCCGGTGAGGCCGGTGGCCACGAGGACGGCGACGAGCCGGTCGGCGCGCTCGGCGATGCCGACGTTCGCCGTCATCCCCAGGCCCTCGGCGCGGGCCTTGGCGTAGGAGACGACGCTGCCGAGGATGAGGCAGGCGAGCGCGAGCGCGGCCATGTACGCGTTGCCGCCGTTGCCCGCGTACCAGAGGACGAGGCCCCCGAAGACCGCCGCGTCGCCGACCCGGTCGAGGGTGGAGTCGAGGTAGGCGCCCCAGCTGCTGGAGCGCCCGAGGCGCCGCGCCATGATGCCGTCGACGGTGTCGGAGAAGACGAACGCCGTGATGACGAGGGTGCCGACGAAGAACTCGCCGCGCGGGTAGAACACGAGCGCGCCCGCGGCCACGCCGATCGTGCCGATGACGGTGACGACGTCGGGGCTGATGCCGAGCCGCAGGAGCAGCGAGGCGACCGGGGTGAGGAGCTTCGTGAAGAAGGCGCGCGCGTATCGGTTGAGCATGGTCCGGCCAGCGTAGTGGGGGCCCGCGATCCCCTTGTGCTGGGTGCCGGGGAGGAGTTGATTGGGGGGCATGAGCGGAACACCGGCCCCGACCGTCACGGACACCACCCGCCTGCGCACCGTCCTCCTCCTCGGACCGAGCGGCGCGGGGACCTCGCGGCTCTTCGACCGCGTCGTCGAGGAGCTCGCCCCACGGTCGGGGACGCGCTCCAAGGGCTCGGAGCCGGCGGGCCTGCGGGCCGCCACCCTCGCGTGCGGGGAGGTGGTGATGACCCTCCTCGACGCCCCGGGCAACCCCGACTTCGTCGGGCAGGTGAGGGCGGGTCTGCGTGCTGCGGACGCCGCCCTCTTCGTCGTCTCGGCCGCGGACGGCGCCGACGCCCGCTCCCGCCAGCTCTGGCACGAGTGCGCGGTCGTCGGGATGCCGCGGGCGGTCGTCGTCACCCAGCTCGACGCACGCGACGCCGACTTCGTCGCGACGCTCGAGGACTGCCGGGCCCACTTCGGCGCCGGTATCCAGCCGCTCGGGGTCCCGGTGGCCGGGGCCGACGGCGCGGTGACCTCGATCGCCGACCTGCTGCTCGGCGAGATCCACGACTACGCCGGGGGCGCGCGGACGGTGCGGGCGGCGGGCGCCGAGCACGCCGACGCCTTCGACACCCACCGTCCGGGGCTCGTCGAGGGCATCATCGAGGAGTCCGAGGACCCCGAGCTGATGGACCGCTACCTCGCCGGGGAGGACCTGCCGTTCGAGACGCTCGAGCGCGACCTGCTTCAGGCGGTCGCGCACGGCGCGTTCCACCCCGTGCTGCCGGTCTCGGGTGAGACCGGCGCGGGCGTCGACGTGCTGCTGCACCTCGTCGAGGCGGCGTTCCCGCACCCGGGGATGCGTCCGCTGCCGACCGTGACCCCCGTCGGCGGCGGGGACCCGGTGGCGATCACGGCCGACCCCGACGGACCGCTCGTCGCCGAGGTCGTCCACACCGAGTCCGACGCCTACGTCGGCCACCTGTCGCTGGTGCGCGTCTTCTCCGGGACGCTGCGCGTCGACCGGCCGGTGCACGTGTCCGGCCACCTCGAGCTGCTCGACGGCCCGACCGGCGAGGGGCACGAGGCGCACGACGACGACGTGCGGCCCGGGTCGCTCGGGTCGCCGCTCGACGGCGAGCTGCTCGCCAAGGAGCAGGCCGTCGCCGGCGAGGTCGTCGTCGTGACCAAGCTCGCCGGCGCCCAGACCTCCGACACCCTGTCCGACCCCGCGCGCCCGCTCCTCGTCACCCCGTGGGCCCTGCCGGACGCCCTGCTGCCGGCGGCCGTGCGGGCCGCGACGCGCGCCGACGAGGACCGGATGCCCGTCGCGTTCCGCGAGCTCGCGGCCGAGGACCCGTCGCTGCGGATCGAGCACGACCTCGAGACCGGCCAGGTCGTCCTGTGGACCACCGGCCCGGCGCACCTCGACCTCGTCCTGCACCGCCTGCGCGACCGCTTCAACGTCGGGGTCGAGCAGGAGCCGGTGGCCGTGGCCCTCAAGGAGACCGCCGTGACGCGCTCGCAGGCGCAGGGCCGGCACGTCAAGCAGTCGGGCGGCCACGGCCAGTACGCGGTCTGCCACCTCACCCTCGAGCCGCTCCCCCGCGGCTCCGGCGTCGAGTTCGCCGAGGTCGTCGTCGGCGGCGCCGTCCCGCGGCAGTTCATCGGCAGCGTCGAGAAGGGCGTGCACGCGCAGCTGGCCAAGGGCCTGCTCGCCGGGTGGCCGGTCACCGACGTCCGCGTCACGCTGACCGACGGCAAGGCGCACAGCGTCGACTCCTCCGACATGGCCTTCCAGACCGCGGCCGGGCTCGCGCTGCGCGAGCTCGCCTCGCCGCAGTCGCTGTGCCTGCTCGAGCCGATCGACACCGTGACGGTCGAGGTCGACGACGAGCACCTCGGCGCGGTGATGACCGACGTCAGCACCCGGCGCGGGCAGATCATCGGCTCCGAGCCGGCCGAGGGCGACACCGGCCGCTCGGTGCTCACGGCGGCCGTGCCGCGCCTGGAGCTGCTCGACTACGCCGTCGCCCTGCGCTCGCTCGCGCACGGCACGGGAACCTTCCGGCGCGAGCCGCGCGGCTACGAGGTGCTGCCGGACCGCCTCGCCCGGGAGCACCTGAAGGCCACGGCCGACTCCGCCTGACGGTGCCTCAGGCGGGCCAGTGCTCGGCGAGCCGGGCACGGACGTCCTCGAGCAGCATCGGCACGGCCTTAGTGCGCGCGACGATGGGCAGGAAGTTGCTGTCGCCGCCCCAGCGCGGCACGACGTGCTGGTGCAGGTGGGCCGCGACGCCGGCCCCGGCGACCGCACCCTGGTTCATCCCGAGGTTGAAGCCCATCGGCGCCGACGCCGCCTCGAGCGCGCGCACGGCCTGCTTGGTCAGGAGGGTGAACTCGGCCGTCTCCTCGTCGGTGAGGTCGACGTAGAGCGGGACGTGCCGGTAGGGGCAGACGAGGACGTGGCCGGGGTTGTAGGGGAAGAGGTTCATCACGACGTAGCAGTGCTCGCCGCGGTGGACGACGAGCCCCTCCTCGTCGCTCTTGCCCGGGGCCGCGCAGAACGGGCAGCCGTCACCGGCGTCGGGGTCGGGGCGGTCCCCCTGGATGTAGACCATCCGGTGCGGGGTCCAGAGCCGCTCGAATCCGTCCGGCTCACCAGCGAAGTCGGCGGTGCTCTCGAGGTCGGCCATGCCCCGATCCTAGGTGTGCCGCCCGGCCGGCTCAGCGCAGGTACGACGCCCCGTTGAAGTCGAGCACCGCGCCGGAGGCCCACTCCGCGGCGGGCTCCGCGAGGGCGACGACCGCCGCCGCGACCTCCTCCGGCCGGGCGACCCGGCGGAACGGGCTCTGGGCGCGGGTGGCCTCGGCGGCGTCCGGGTCGGCCATCGCGTAGCCGGCCATCTCGGTCGCGATGAACCCGGGGGCGATGCTCGTGACGGCGATGCCGTGCCGACCGAGGTGCTGGGCCATCGACTGGCCGAAGGAGTGCAGGCCCGCCTTGGACGCGCCGTACGCGGGGATCTCGGGCTCGCCGCGGTAGGCCCCGCGCGAGCCGACGTTGACGACGCGACCGACCGGGACGCCGTCGGCCGGGGCGACCTCGAGCATGTGCCGGGCGACGCACCACGTGAGGTTCGCCGGGCCGAGGAGGTTGGTGGCGATCGTCCGCTGCCACACCGCGACCCAGTCCTCGTACGACGTCGCGTCGAGGGGGTGGTCGCCCCGGCGGCTCGCCGACGAGCCGGGCTCGGCGATCATCGCCGCGTTGTTGACGAGCACGTCGACCCGCCCGAGCGCCGCCACGGCGTCCGCGGCGAGGGCCTCGACGGCGGCCGGGTCGGCGAGGTCGGCCGCCAGGCGCACGTGCCCCTCCCCGGCCAAGGAGCCCAGCACCTCGTCCGCCCGGTCGGCGCTGCCGGGCCCGCGGTGGTGGACGACGACGCGGTCGCCGCGCTCGGCGAAGGCCCGCGCGACGGCGGCTCCCACCCCTCGGGACGCGCCGGTGACGAGGACTCCGCGGGAGGTGGTGGGCTGCATCCGCCCACCCTAGGTCGGGCGGTCGAGCCTCAGCTCCATGAGGCGCTCGGACGGGGCGCCGAACCCGACCCGCGCGTAGAGCCCGCGCGCCTCGGGCACGGCGTTGAGCTGGATGCGGGTCACGCGGTCGGTCGCGGCCCACGCGACGAGGGTGCGCAGCAGGCGCTCCCCCACCCCGGCGCCGCGGGCGTCCGGCGTGACGAAGAGCAGGCTGACGTGGAACCAGGCGTCCGCCGGGCGACGGGCGCTCGGCAGCTTCTGGACCCGGGTGCCGTGCACGAGCCCGAGCGGCCGGCCGCTGCCGTCCTCGGCGAGCCAGGTGCGGCGGGCACGGTCGGCCAGCCAGGCGTCGGCGAAGGAGTCGAGGAAGCCCGGCGGCAGCGCGTACCCCTGCTCCCGCTCGTCCTGGATGTGCAGCGCCGCGACCGAGAAGGCGTCGGTGGGCAGCGCCTCGCGCACCCGCACGTCCCTCGCCGTCTCCACGTGCCCAGCATGACCCATCCGGCGCCCTCGCGGGAGGTGGAATGGGTGAGGCCCCGGAACCAGTATGAGTGGTTCCGGGGCCTCGGGTGACGCGTCGTGATGCTCCGCGTCTCGCGGTCCGGCTCCCCGGTCACCACCACCGTCATCACCCGGTGGCTCCTCGCGGCGTGGCCGCGGGGCCTGGTGTCCTTCGTCCGGTCCGTTCCCTCCGCCACCGAAGTGGTGGAGTGGTCTGATCTTGCTCCTCGGTCAGCCTGCGCCGCAAGGGTTTCCGACGAGAAATGTCGGACCTGTGAGGTGCGCGGCGTGTCGTCGGCGTGTCGTGTGACGGACGTGACGGGTGGTCAGACCTGGGCCTTCGTGCGGATCGCCTCGAGCACCTCGGCCACGGCGTCGTCGACCGGCACCCCGTTCTTCTGCGACCCGTCGCGGTAGCGGAACGAGACCGCTCCGGCGTCCCGGTCCTCGCCGCCGGCGATGAGGACGTAGGGCACCTTGGACTTGCTCGCGGTCCGGATCTTCTTCGGGAAGCGGTCGTCGGACTCGTCGACCTCGAAGCGGACACCGTGCTCCGCCAGCTTCGCGCCGATCTCGCGCAGGTAGGGCACGAACTCCTCCGCCACCGGCACGCCGAGCACCTGGACCGGCGAGAGCCACACCGGGAAGGCGCCGGCGTAGTGCTCGACGAGCACCCCGATGAAGCGCTCGATGGAGCCGAACTTCGCCGAGTGGATCATCACCGGCTCCTGGCGCGAGCCGTCGGCGGCCTGGTACTCGAGGCCGAAGCGGTGCGGCTGGTTGAAGTCGTACTGGATGGTCGACATCTGCCAGGTGCGGCCGATGGCGTCGCGCGCCTGGACGGAGATCTTCGGGCCGTAGAACGCGGCGCCGCCCGGGTCGTCGACGAGCTCGACCCCGAAGGTCGAGGCGGTGGAGCGCAGGACCTCGGTCGCGACCTCCCACTGCTCGTCGGAGCCGATGAACTTGTCCTTCTTGTCACCCTCGGTCGCCCGGGTCGAGAGCTCGAAGTAGTAGTCGTCGAGGCCGAAGTCCTTGAGCAGGCCGACGACGAACCTCAGCAGGTGCTCGATCTCGGCCGGGGCCTGCTCGGGGGTGACGTAGGAGTGCGAGTCGTCCTGGGTCATCGCCCGCACGCGGGTCAGGCCGTGGACGACGCCGGACTTCTCGTAGCGGTAGACCGAGCCGAACTCGAAGAGGCGCATCGGCAGCTCGCGGTAGGAGCGGCCGCGCGAGCGGAAGATGAGGTTGTGCATCGGGCAGTTCATCGCCTTGAGCCGGTACTCGGCGTGCTCGAGCTCCATCGGCGGGAACATCGTGTCGGCGTAGTACGGCAGGTGGCCCGAAGTGTGGAAGAGGCCGTCCTTGCTGATGTGGGGGGTCCCGACGTACTGGAAGCCCTCCTCGATGTGCCGCCGGCGGACGTAGTCCTCCATCTCGCGCTTGATGACACCGCCGCGCGGGTGGAAGACGACCATCCCGGACCCGATCTCGTCGGGGAAGGAGTAGAGGTCGAGCTCGGCGCCGAGCTTGCGGTGGTCGCGCTTCTCGGCCTCGGCGAGCCGGTCGAGGTAGGCCTTGAGCTCGTCCTTGGTCGGCCACGCGGTGCCGTAGACGCGCTGCAGCTGCGGGTTCTTCTCGGAGCCGCGCCAGTAGGCGGCGGCGCTGCGCATCAGCTTGAAGGCGTTGCCGAGGACCTTGGTCGAGGGGACGTGCGGGCCGCGGCACAGGTCGCCCCACGCGACGGTGCCGTCGCGGCGGACGTTGTCGTAGATGGTCAGCTGGGCGCCACCGACCTCGACGCTCGCGCCCTCGGCGGCGTCCTCGGCCGCCCCGCCCTTGAGGCCGATGAGCTCGATCTTGTACGGCTCGTCGGCGAGCTCGACGGCGGCGTCGGCGTCCGACACCTCGCGCCGGCGGAAGGTCTGGCCCTCGTTGACGATGCGCTGCATCACCTTCTCGAGGGACTTGAGGTCCTCCGGGGTGAACGGGGTCTCGACGTCGAAGTCGTAGTAGAAGCCGTCGCGCACCGGCGGGCCGATGCCCAGCTTCGCGGACGGGTGGACCTCCTGCACGGCCTGGGCGAGCACGTGGGCGGCGCTGTGGCGCAGGACGTCGAGGCCGTCCTGCTCGGCGGCGGTCACCGGCTCGACGGCCTCGCCGTCGGCGGCGGGGAGGTGGAGGTCGCGCAGCTCGCCGTCGACCCGGGCGACGAGCACGGCCCGGTCGCCCTCGAAGAGGTCGCCGTAGGTCGTGCCCTCGGCCACCGATCGCTCGCTCCCGGCGACGTGGACGGTGATCTGGGCAGCCATGGTGAGGGTCTCCTCGTGGTGGTGGGCGTGCCGGGATCCCGGCACGCCCCGATGCTAGCGAGGCGTGACCGTGCCGGTCGCGGCAGTTCCTGTGGCGGGGGACCCTCAGCTCGTGGCGGCGGTCGTGGCGGCCGTCGCCGCGATGACGCCGGCCACGACCGCGGCGTTGACCTCCTCCACGGCGGCCCGGACGGCCGGGGCGGCCCAGTCCCCGGCGGTCACGGCGTCGGCGCGCCGCTTGGCCTCACGCTTCGGCAGCCCGGTGAGGGCGGCGAGGTGGTCGACCGACGACAGGAGCGCGACGAGGGCGGCCGTCCGGGCGTCGGGCACCGGCGCGCCGTCGGCCAGGGCGGCAGCGACGCGGTGGCGCAGCGCCGGCACGAGCGAGGGGTCGAGCACCGTCCAGCGGGAGCGCGGGAAGAGCCCGAGCACCCTGGTCTCCTCGTGGCGCAGCACCCCGGCGGCCGTCATCCGCTGGAACGACAGGTCGCGCAGCGCTCCCGCGCGGTCCCGCCACGCGCCGGCGCCGCCGAGCTTCGAGACGACGTCCTTGGGCCGACGGCCCTCCGCGAGGTCGAGCACCTCGCGCAGGCGGGGCTCGGTGGGCACGGCGGTGCCGGTCTGCCGCAGCCGGGCCCGCTTGTCGGTGCCGTCGAGCGCGAGCGCGCCGTCGAGCACGAGACCGGCCACGGTCGCTCCTCCCACGACGGCCCGCAGCCGCGTGCTGTCGATCGCGGGTCGTCCGCTCGCGGGGTCGAGGACGAGCAGCAGCAGCTCGTCGGTCAGCGAGAGGGTCATCGTCGCCTCCTCGGGGGTGTCGGATGCCTCCATCGGACCACGGTCGCGGAGCCGGCGCCTCCCCCTGCGGGCGGAGTCAGCCCTCGACGTCGAGGCGGAAGGTCCCGGTGTCGAACCAGTGGCGGAGCCTCGCCACCGTCGTGACGAGATAGTCGGCGGCCATGGCGCGCAGCGAGGCCGTGCTCGACCCGAGGAGGTCGTTGGCCAGGAGCAGCTGGCGGGACGCGACGAGGGCCTCGAGGTCGGCCGGTGCGACGTCGGGCCACGGCAGGACCTCGGTGTAGCCCTCGCGCAGGGCCACCTCGGCCACCCCGTCCCCGCCACGGCGCAGGTAGAACGTCGTGATGGCGAGGTCGAGCACGGGCAGGCCCAGGCCGGCGTCGTCGAAGTCGAAGACCGCGAGCCGCCCCTCGTGCCACTTGAGGTTGCCGCCGTGCAGGTCCGCGTGCAGCGGCACGAGCTCGGCGCCGTCGTACAGGCGGTCGAAGGTGTCGCGGGCACGGGCCATCCCCTCGGCGACGACCGCGCGGCCGTCGCCGTCGAGCCCGGGCGCGCTGCTCAGCTCGTCCGGGTCGCCGAAGAGCGGCTCGTCGAAGCGCGGCAGCCCGGCGCCCTCCGGCATCCGCCAGGCGGCGGCGTGCCGGTGGAGGGTGGCCGTCGCGCGGCCGAGCGCGTGCGCCCACTGCGCGCCGGCCCCGTCGCGCGCGTCGCCGCCCTCGAGCCACGACGCGGCGGTGACGAGCACCGTGCGACCCAGGGCGGCGGGCGTGGTGCGGGCGAACCACTCCCCCTTGCGCGTGCGCAGCGGTCGCGGCACCGCGACATCGGTCTCCGTCGCGATGGCCTCCTGCCACGCCTGCTGGGCCAGGACGTTCGCCGGCGTGCTCTTCGAGTTCGTCCCCACCCGCAGCGCCAGGCGCCGGCCGTCGCGGGTGTCGACGCGGAAGGTCGTGTTGTACGCGTGGAGCAACACCTCCATCCGGTCGACGTCCAGCCCGAACTCCGCGGCGGCGTCGAGCGCGGCGGGGCGCAGCGCCTCGACCTGCCCCTCCTCGTCGAGCTCGTCGTAGGGGCGCGGGGCCGTCCCTGGGTCCGTCATGGCGGTGAGTCTGGCACCGACCGGCGCCGCGCCGCCCGCATGATGTCCCGGTGCCCCCGTCCTCGCCCGTCGCCGTGCCGCCCTCCCCGGACCTCGTGACGCGGCTGCTCCACGAGCAGCTGCCCGACCTCGCGGACCTGCCGGTCCGCCCCAGCCCGACGAGCGGCAGCAGCAACGTGGTCTTCCGGCTCGGGGACGACCTCGCCGTCCGGATGCCGCGCGAGGAGCGCTATGTGCCGGACCTGCTCACGGAGGCGCGCTGGCTGCCCCACCTCGGGCCGTCGCTCCCCACCCCCGTGCCGGAGGTCGTCGCCGTGGGCCGTGCCTCGGCGACCTTCGAGCGGCCGTGGTCGGTCGTCACCTGGCTGCCGGGCGAGGTGCCGCTGGCGCTGACGGCCGACGACGAGGAGCGCCTCGCGCGCGACCTCGGGACCTTCGTCGACGCGCTGCACGCGGTCCCGGTCGCCGGGGTGCCGGTCGGGCCCGCGCACTGGGGGTACCGCAGCGGCGAGCCGGTGACCGACACGATCGACGCCTGGGCGGACGAGGCGGCGGACGCGCTCGCCGATCTCCTCGACCCGAGCGCCGTCCGCGAGGCGTGGCGCCGGCTGCGGGACGTGCCGCCGGCGTCCGCTCCCCCGAGCTGGGTGCACACCGACCTCTCGCCCGAGAACGTCCTCTGCGCCGACGACGGGCACCTCACCGGAGTGGTGGACTTCGGCGGGCTCGGCATCGGCGACCGCTCCGTCGACCTGCTCTACGCGTGGGGGCTGTTCGGGGCCCCCGCCCGCGAGACCTTCCGCGCCGCCGCGGGTGCCGACGACGCGACGTGGGCCCGGGCGCGCGCCTGGTCCTTCGTCGGCCCCGGCATCCTCACCCTCGCCACCTACCGCCGCACGATGCCCGCCCGCGCCGCCCGCCTGACGACGATGGTCGAGGCGGTGGCGGCCGAGGTCGGGGTCGACCTGCGCTGAGCGCCCGCGTTTCCCAGTCGAAGGGGGCTGTCGGTGGTCACGTCTAGGTTTGGGTCATGGAGGGGACGGCTCGCACCGCGGCCTTCGACCGGGGGCCGGTCGAGGGGATGGCGGACGTGCGAAAGTCGCTGGCGCACATCGATATCGCGGCGATGAGCGACCACGACCGGCTCGCGCTGGTCGACGAGCTCGAGCGGCTCAAGGGTGCCGCCACCGCCGCCCAGGCCCGCGCCGTGCACGCCGTCCGCCGCTCGCGCGAGGCCGCTGCCCCGCAGGACGCGCTGCGTTCGGTGGGCTCCGAGGTCGCCCTCGCCCGGCGGGAGTCGCCGACGCTCGGTGACCGGTTCGTCGGGATCTCGCGGGCGCTCGTCGAGGAGCTGCCCGCGACGCTGGCCCACCTCACGACGGGCGCCATCGGCGAGCGGCACGCCGTCGAGATCACGCGCGAGACCGCGACGCTCACCCGCGAGCACCGCGCCGAGGTCGACGCCCGCCTCGCCGCCGTCATGCCGGCGATCTCCCCGCGCGCGCTCGGTCGAGCGGCCCGGCGCGTCGCCGCCGAGCTCGACGCCGCCTCGGTCGTGGCCCGGATGGAGGCCGCCGTCCGCTCGCGACGGGTGTCGGTCCGCCCGGCTCCGGACGGCATGGCCTGGCTCACGGTGCTCGGGCCGATGCGCGAGGTCATCGGCGCCCACGCGGCCCTGACCGCCCGCGCCCGCGCCGTCGTCGGTGGGCAGTGCCCGGACGAGTCCCCGGAGGGCCGGGGCGCCGGGGCCGTCGCCGCCGACACCGCGCTTCGGCTGCTCGCCGGCCTCCTCCCCGGCCAGGTGCAGCCCGTCGAGGTCCACCTCGTGATGACCGACCGCGCCCTCCTCGGCCTCGGCGACCCCGACCGCCTCGTCGACGAGCCGGCCCGAGTCCCCGGTCACGGCTCGGTCCCCGCCCCGGTGGCTCGCGCCTGGGTGCGCGACGCCGGACCCGCCGCGGTGTGGCTGCGTCGGCTCTTCACGACACCGGACGGCCGCGACCTCGTCGCGATGGACGCGCGCCGGCGCACCTTCGCCGGTCTCCTACGCCGGATGGTCGTGCTGCGCGACGACGTCTGCTCCACCCCGTGGTGCGACGCCCCGGTCGTGCACGCCGACCACACCGAGCCCGTGCGCCTCGGCGGACGCACGAGCTACGCCAACGCCGGGGGTCGGTGCGCCCGGTGCAACCAGGTCAAGGAGGCACCCGGCTGGCGGGTCGACCTCGTCCGTGGCTCGCCGCACACCCTGCGCACGACCACCCCGACCGGCCGCACCCACCACGGGACCGCGCCGCCGCTGCTCGGGTGGGGCACCGACCCGCCCCGACGCTCGGTCCTCGAGGACCACCTGCTCACACTCCTGCCCGCCTGAGCGCCCCGACGCCTAGGCTCGCCCGATGCGGACCCTCCCCTACGGCACCTGGCCCTCCCCGATCTCCCCCGAGGACCTCACCGGCGGGCAGGTCATGCTCGACGAGGTGCGCACCGACGGCGAGCACACCTACTGGCTCGAGTCGCGCCCGCGCGAGGGTGGACGCCAGACCCTCGTCCGCCACGACGGCACGACGAGCACCGAGCTCCTCCCCGCGCCCTGGAACGTCCGCACCCGCGTCCACGAGTACGGCGGCGGGGCGTACGCGGTCGCCGACGGCACCGTCGTCTTCTCGCACCTCGGCGACGACCGCGTCCACCGGCTCGACCCCGGCAGCACCGACCCGGTGGCCGTCACCCCCGCGGCGAACCGGCGCTACGCGGGGTTCGTGCTCCACGGCGAGCACGTCTTCGCCGTGCGCGAGGACCACACCGGCGACGGCGAGCCCGCGAACGAGCTGGTCCGCCTCGACCTCCACGGCGACAACATCGACGGCGGGCTCGTGCTGCACACCGGCACCGACTTCGTCTCGCGGCCGGCGGTCTCCCCCGACGGCACCGACCTCGCCTGGGTCACGTGGGACCACCCCGACATGCCGTGGGACACCACGCGGCTCCTGCGCGCCCGGCTCACCGACGAGGGCGCCGGCGAGCCCCACGTCGTCGCGGGCGGCGACGAGGTCTCGGTCTCCCAGCCGACCTTCGGCCCCGACGGCGCCCTGTGGTTCGTCTCCGACGAGTCCGGCTGGTGGCTGGTCCACCGCGACGCCGGCGACGGTCCGCACCCGGTCCACGCCACCGAGGCCGACCACGCGCAGCCCCAGTGGTCGCTCGGGATGCGCGACCTCGCCGTCCTCGACGCCGACCGCGCTCTCGTCCGCTGGTTCGAGGAGGCCGGTCAGGGCCTCGGGGTGCTCGAGGCGTCGACCGGCGCGGTCGTCCCCAGCGCCGGCGCGGGCTCCTTCCACGACCACCTCACGGCCGCCGGGGACGAGGTCGCGTTCAAGCGCGGCCGCACCGACGGCCTGCCGCAGGTCGTCCGCGGCCCGGCCGGCGGGCCCTTCCGCGTCCTCGCCTCCTCCGCCCCGAGCGACCCCGACCCGGCGTCGGTCTCGCAGCCGGAACCGTGGTCGTGGACCAACACCGACGGCGACGTCGTCCACGGGTTCCTCAACCCGCCCTGCCTCGACGGCGTCACGGGGCCGGAGGACGAGCGGCCCCCGCTGCTCGTCCTCGCGCACGGCGGACCCACGAGCCGCGCCGAGACCTCGTACCTGTCCTCGACGCAGTTCTGGACCACCCGCGGCTTCGCGGTGCTCACCGTCAACTACTCGGGCAGCACGGGGTACGGCCGCGCCTACCGCAACCGCCTGCGGGGACGCTGGGGTGTGCTCGACATCGACGACTGCGTGACCGGCGCCCGGTCCGTCGCCGAGGCGGGGCGCGCGGACGCGACCCGGATCGCGGTCCGTGGCGGCAGCGCCGGCGGGTACGTCGTCCTGCGCGCGATGACGACGAGCGACGTCTTCGCGGCCGGCACGAGCCTCTTCGGGGTCGCCGACCTCGCGGCCCTCGCCCGCGACACGCACAAGTTCGAGTCCCGCTACTGCGACCGGCTCGTCGCGCCGTGGCCCGAGGGCGAGGAGGTCTACCGCGACCGCTCCCCGGTCCACCACGCCGACCGCCTCCACGGCGAGCTGCTCCTCCTCCAGGGCACCGACGACAGGGTCGTGCCGCTCGCGCAGGCCGAGGAGATGGCCGCCGCGATGCGCGCCGCCGGCCACGACGTCGAGCTCGCCGTCTACGAGGGCGAGGGCCACGGCTTCCGCCGCCCGGAGACGGTCGTCGACGCCCTCGAGCGCGAGCTCGCCTTCTACACCCGCGTGCTACGCCTCGGATCCTGACGCGCGGTCGGCGCCCTCGCGCCGCCGCAGCGCCTCCTGCGCCCGGGCCCCGGCCATCCCGGCGATGCCCTCGGCCAGCGGCGCGCGCAGCGCCCCCGTGTCGGTCGGCACGGACGCCCCGGCGTGGCCGGCGCGGATCTCCTCGACGAGCCGGTGCGCCTCGACGACGAGGCTGCCGTACGCCGGCCAGGCCCGGGGGTCGTCGAGCGGGGTCGAGCGCACCTCGTCCGCGAGCTGCTCGAGGGCCGCGACGGCGGCGTCGAGGTGCTCCTGCACCTCACGGTCGGACTCGCCGCGGTGCACCCCGAACCGGGCCGCCGCCGCGCCGAGGTGCTCGAGCACCTCGGCGTAGCACCCGAGCCACTCGGGCGACGGCGACGCCTGCCACGGGGACTCGGCCGCCGCGTCGGCGAGGGTCCGCGCGATCCCGGCGACCGGCCACTGGCTGCGCTGCACCGCGTGGGCCGCCCCGACGTACCCGTCCCAGTCGATGCGGGCCGGACGCAGCCGGTGCCGCAGGTTGAGCCGCGTGCTCTCGCGGCCGGTCTCGACCGCCTCGAGGACCGCCGGCACGTCGACCCCGACGCTGGTCGCCCGGTCGTGCCAGCCGCGGGCGTCGTCGGCGTCCCAGCCCGCGCGCAGCCCCTCGGCCATGTCGTCGAGGAGGCCCCGCAGCCGCTCGGTCAGCTCCAGGACGGCGCGCCGCGGACCGGTCAGGTGCATCGGGGCGAGGACCACCGCGTTGACGACGACGCCGACGACACCGCCGAGCATCGTGTCGAGGATGGTCGCCGCGGTGAAGGAGACGCTGTCCCACTGGAGGCTGAGCAGCGAGAGCAGGACCATCGTCGGGACCTGGATGCCGTGCGCGCCCAAGCGGTCCCACCGGCCGATGACGAGCGCGAGCAGGAGGACGAGGACCATCGACCACCACGTGACGCCGACGAGGTTGCCGACTCCCCACGCGACGCTCATCCCGACGACGACGGCGACGAGGCGCTCGACGCTCTGCCACAGCGACCGGACGATCGTCCGGTCGACGACGAGGAGCGCCGCGAGGGGCGCGTAGAACGAGGTGCTGCTGTCGACGACGACGACGGCGAGCTGCCACGCGATGACGGCGGCTGCCGCCGACTTCACGAGCATCAGCGCGTCGTCGCGCTCGGGCCCCGGGCCGCGCAGCACGGCCCGCACCGTGCCACCCCATCGCTCGAGGGTCGCGTGGACGCCGCGGCGGGCCGTGGCCTGGGTCGTCATCCTCCCGACCCTAGCCACCGCGGGAGCGCGGTGGAGCCGCCGGGTCAGGCGTCCAGCGTGAGCACCAGGTGCGTCGTCGCGGGGTCCCGACGCGACCGCAGCGCCGCCGTGGTGGCACCCGGTGCGCGGCCGACGACGAGCTCGACCGTGCTCGGGAGGAACACCGGCTTCGTGAACCACACCCGGCTCGTCGAGGGCCCGAGCGAGGTTCGGCCGAGCGCCGCGAGGGTGCGCGCGTAGGTCCACATGCCGTGGGCGATCTGCCGACGGAACCCCATCGCCCGCGCCGCCAGCGGGTGCAGATGGATGGGGTTGACGTCGCCGGAGACGCCGGCGTACTCGCGACCCAGACCGTCGGGCAGCCGCCAGACGGCGACGGCCGGCCCGTCCGGGGCGTGCGGCGGGGCGTCACCGCGGGGCGCGTCCTCGTCACCGCGACCGCGGGAGAGGTAGACGCTGTCGCACGTCCAGACGAGCTCGTCGCCGGCCCGCGCCTCGAGGTGGACGTCGAGCGTGCGCCCCTTCCGGTGCGGTCGGAGGCCGCCCGCCGTCACGTCGAGCGTCAGCGGCTCGGAGGCGTCGAGGGCCCGGTGCGTCGTGACCCGGTTCTCGAGGTGGACCAGCCCCGGCAGGGCGAGCGGGAAGTCCGGTCGCGTCATGAGCGCCGTCTGCAGCGGGAAGGCCAGCACCCACGGGTACGGCTGCGGCACGGTGTCGGACACGTCGTACCCGGTCAGCCGCTGGTAGGCCGCCAGCCGGCCCCGGTCGACGGGCACGTCCTCGACGCGCAGCGTCCGCTCGGGCACCTCGCTCCCCCGGCGGCCACGCGCGGTGACGGCGGCCCGGGCGAGCAGCGGCGCCGCCGCGGGCAGCGCGGCCAACGTCTCGACGGCCACGGTCAGGCCCCGAGCAGGCTCTGGCCGCACACGCGGACGACGTTGCCGGACACCGCGGCCTGGGCGTCGCCGGCGAAGAAGGCGATGGACTCCGCGACGTCGACCGGCAGCCCGCCCTGCGCGAGGCTGTTGAGCCGGCGCCCCACCTCGCGGGTGCCGAGCGGGATGCGCGCGGTCATCTCGGTCTCAATGAACCCCGGCGCGACGGCGTTGACCGTGATGCCCCGGTGCCGCAGCCCGCGGTCGTCCGCGTACCCGTCGACGAGCCCGATCACGCCGGCCTTGGACGCCGCGTAGTTCGCCTGTCCACGGTTGCCGGCGATGCCGGCGATCGACGACACGAGCACGACCCGGCCGCCCTCGCGCACACCGTCCTTCGCGAGCAGCGCCTCGTTCATCGCGAGGATCGAGAGGAGGTTGACGCGCACGACGGAGTCCCAGCGGTCGGCGTCGGTGTTGGCCAACAGCTTGTCGCGGGTGATGCCCGCGTTGTGCACGACGACGTCGAGGCCGCCGTGCCGGGTGCGGGCGTGCTCGAGGATGCGCGCACCCGCGTCGGGCGCGGTGACGTCGAGCTGGAGCGCTGTGCCCCCGACGGCGTTGGCCACGGTGGCCAGCGAGGCGCCGGCGGCGGGGACGTCGACGCAGACGACGGTGGCGCCGTCGCGGTGCAGCGTCCGGGCGATGTCGGCGCCGATTCCGCGCGCGGCCCCGGTGACGACGGCGACCTTGCCGGCCAGCGGGCGCTCGGCGTCCGCGGGCGCGGTGGCCTCCCCCTCGCCGACCCGGAACACCTGGCCGTCGACGTACGCCGACCGGCCGGACAGGAGGAACGTCACCGTCCCGAGGGCCGCGGCCTCGGACCCCTCGGTGACGAGCACGAGGTTGGCGGTGGCGCCGGCCCGCAGCTCCTTGCCGACCGAGCGCGTGACGCCCTCGAGCGCCCGCCGCGCAGCCCGCTGCGCCACCGTGGCCGCTCCCTCGGGGTGACGGCCGACGACGACGACGCGGGCGCAGCGCCCGAGCCGCTTGAGCGCCGGACCGAGGGTCGCGCGCAGCGACTCGAGGTCCTCGGGCGTCCGCGCCGCCGTGAGGTCGACGACCACACCGCCGAGGCGCGCGCCGTCGGGCACCGTGTCGACGAGCTCGGCGCCGGCGGCGGCCAACCCGTCGCGCAGGGCGGTGACCGCGGGGGTGTCGTCGTGGCCGCCGACGAGGACCGGACCGTCGACGAGCGGCGCGCCGGGTGAGTACCGGCGCAGCGGGACCGGCTGCGGCAGCCCGAGCGAGGAGGCGAGCCGCCGGCCGAGGCCGCTGTTGACGAAGGACGTGTAGCCATCGGAGCGGGGCATCTCAGGCCGCCTCGAGGATGGCGACGACGCCCTGCCCACCGGCGGCGCAGATGGAGATGAGTCCCCGTGCGCCGGAGCCCTTCTCGTGCAGCTGCTTGGCCAGTGACGCAACGATGCGCCCACCGGTGGCCGCGAACGGGTGACCGGCGGCCAGCGAGGAGCCGTTGACGTTGAGCCTCGACCGGTCGATGCTCCCCAGCGGTGCCTCCAGGCCGAGGCGCTCGCGGCAGAACACGGGGCTCTCCCACGCGGCGAGCGTCGAGAGCACCGTCGCCGCGAAGGCCTCGTGGATCTCGTAGAGGTCGAAGTCCTGCAGGGTGAGGCCCTGGCGGGCGAGCATCCGCGGGACGGCGTAGGCCGGCGCCATGAGCAGGCCCTCCTCGCCGCCGAGGTAGTCGACCGCGGCGGTCTCGCCGTCAACGAACCACGCGAGCGGCTTGAGCCCGTGGGCGGCGGCCCACTCCTCCGAGCCGAGCAGCACCGCCGAGGCACCGTCGGACAGCGGCGTCGAGTTGCCGGCGGTCATCGTCGCGTCGGGGCCGGAGCCGAAGGCGGTGCGCAGCGACCCCAGCTTCTCGAGCGTCGTGTCCGGGCGCAGGTTCTGGTCCCGCGTCAGCCCGAGGTACGGCGTCACCAGGTCGTCGAAGAAACCGCGCTCGTAGGCGGCCGCGAGGTGCTGGTGCGACGCGAGGGCGAGCTCGTCCTGCGCCTCGCGGGTGATCCCCCAGCGGGCGGCGGTGACCGCCATGTGCTCGCCCATCGACATGCCGGTGCGCGGCTCGGTGGCTGCCGGTACCTGGATGCCGAGGTCGGTGGGGCGCAGGGTGATCGCGGCCCGGGCGCGGTCGGCCGGGGTCTTCGCGCGCGAGAGGCGCAGCAGCTTGCGGCGCAGCCGCTCGGGCACGACGATCGGCGCGTCGGAGGCCGAGTCGACCCCGCCCGCGATCGCCGAGTCGGCCTGGCCGAGCGCGATCTTGTTGGCCACGAGGATCGTCGCCTCGAGGCCGGTGCCGCAAGCCTGCTGGATGTCGTACGCCGGGGTGTCGGGCGCGAGGCTCGAGCCGAGCACCGCCTCCCGCGTGAGGTTGAAGTCGCGGCTGTGCTTGATGACGGCGCCGGCCACGACCTCCCCCACGCGCTCCCCCGCGAGCCCGTGCCGGGCGACGAGCCCCTCGAGCGTGGCGGTGAGCATGTCCTGGTTCGACGCCTCCGCGTAGGGGCCGAACTGGCGGGCGAAGGGGATGCGGTTACCGCCGAGGACGGCGGCGCGACGGGTGGTGGGCACCGGGTGGCTCCTGGGTCTGCCGGGGCGACGGGGGTCCCCGCCGCTTGTATCCGATACCGAAGGTAACAGGTACCGCCGGTCCCTGCTAGCGTCGGCTCCCGTGACCTCGAGCGCAGCCCCGGACGGCCGCAGCGCGCGCTGGGACGAGCACCGGCTCGCCCGCCGCCGCGAGCTCGTCGAGGCCGCCGTCCGGGCCGTGCGGCGGCACGGCGCCCAGGTCGGGATGGACGAGATCGCGGCCGAGGCCGGCACCTCGAAGACCGTCGTCTACCGCCACCTCACCGACCGCGCCGGCCTCTACGCCGCGGTCGCCGACCGGGTCGACGGCACGATCATCCGCGGCATCACCCGCGCCGCCGGCGACACCGCCGGGGCCACCCCGACGCGCGAACTGGTCCGCGCGGTCATCGGCGCCTACCTGCACCTCGTCGAGGACGACCCGGAGGTCTACCGGTTCATCGTCAACGCGCCGATCCTGCCGCCGGGCGAGCGGCCGGCCGGTGACGTCGCCGCCGGGATGACCGGCCGCATCGCCGACCACGTCGCGGGGCTGCTCGGGGGCCGGCACCTCTGGGGCGTCGCGCTCGTCGGGATGGTCCGGGCCGCCGCCGACGCATGGCTCGCCGACGGCGCGGCCGCCGGTGGCCGCACCGCCGACGAGCTGTCGGACGACCTCACCGACCTCGTGTGGGACGGGCTGCGCCCGCGAGCCTGAGCCGCGTCAGGCGGACCACCACGGACGCAGCGGCACGTCGTGCCGGCCCTCCGCGTCCGTCTTGACGGCCAGCACGTGGTGCAGCTGGATCTCGTTGCGCTCGAACCCGAGTCGCGACCCGGCCATGTACAGGCCCCAGACGCGGGCGGTGCCCTCGCCGACCTCGGCGACGGCCTCGTCCCAGTGCTCGACGAGGTTCGCGCACCAACCGGCGAGGGTCAGCGCGTAGTGCTCGCGCAGGTTCTCCTCGTGGAGCACCTCGAGGCCGGCGTCCTGCACCTCGCTGACGATCCGCCCCGAGCCGGTCAGCTCACCGTCGGGGAAGACGTAGCGGTCGATGAAGGCACCGGTCTCGGTGCGCCGGTTGTGCGGCCGGGTGATGCAGTGGTTGAGCAGGCGCCCCCCGGTCCGCAGCCGGTCGCGGATGAACCCGAAGTACGCCGGGTAGTTGCGCACGCCGATGTGCTCGGTCAGGCCGATCGACGAGACGGCGTCGAAGCCGGTGTCGCGCACGTCGCGGTAGTCGGTGTGCCGGACCTCCGCGAGGTCGGCCAGCCCCTCCTCGGCGATGGCCTTCTGCGCCCAGAGCGCCTGCTCGCGCGAGAGGGTCGCGCCGACGACCGAGACACCCCGGCGCGCGGCGTAGCGGACCATCCCGCCCCAGCCGCAGCCGATGTCGAGCAGCCGGTCACCGGGCTGCAGGCGCAGCTTGTCGAACACGAGCCGGTACTTGTTCTCCTGCGCCTCCTCGAGCGACGCGTCGGCCGTCGGGTAACAGGCGCACGTGTACGTCATCGACGGCCCGAGCACCATCTCGTAGAACCGGTTCGAGACGTCGTAGTGGTGGTGGATCGCCTCGGCGTCGCGCACCGTCGAGTGGCGCAGCCCCTCGGCCAGCCGCCGCCAGCGCGGCAGGCTCTCCTGGGGCGGCGGGGGCGGCGGCGTGAAGCCCTTCATCCCGAGCATCCGCGAGAGCTCGAGCACCTGCTCGCGCCCCGGGCGGCGGAACCGGATGCTCGACATCGCGGCGAGCACGTCGTAGGGGTCGCCGGGGTGCACGCCGTGCACCGTGAGGTCGCCGGTGACGTAGGCGCGCGCCAGCCCGAGGTCCCCGGGCGCCGTCGCGAGGTACGACATCCCGCGCCGGTTCTCGATGCGCAGCCGGACGTCGGCGCCGACGGGGCCGACGCTCGACCCGTCGTACGCCTCGACGCGCAGCGGCAGCGGTCCGTCGACGACGGACTCGACGATCTGGGCGATGCTCACGCTTCTCCTCCTGGGTGGTGGTCAGGCACCGCGCACGGCCTTCGCGTAGAGGTCGGGCAGCCGGTGACCGGGGTCGTAGCGCTCCTTGAGCGCCGGGTAGTGGTCGCCGCCGTAGTGGCGCCAGAAGGTCTCCTCGTCGTAGAACGCCTCGGAGTACAGGGACTTGTGCCCGCCGAGGGCGCTCACCGCGTCCTCGATGCGGCGGTTCGCCGCGCCGGGCGGCTGCGCCGGGTCGACCGGCACCGTCGACCAGAACCCGACGTTGACGTACCGCTCGCCGGGACGCAGGGGGTAGAGGGTCCACGTCCGCTCGTCACGGAGCTGCAACGGGCAGAGCCAGATCGGCTCGATGGGGACCTCGCGGAGGAACCAGCGCAGGAACTCGGCCGTGCGCTCGAGCGGGATCTCGACGTCCTGGACGACGCGCTCGCGCGGAGGGCGCCCCTTGCGCGCCTCGAGCCGGTCGGCGACGTCGAACCGGCGGTCCAGGGCGACGAGCCGCCAGTAGGCGCTCGAGCGCAGCCAGCGTCGCGGCCACACCCGGCGCAGCGCGGGGTTCTGCGCCCCGAACGCGCGCGAGCACCAGAACCAGTCGGTGTCCCAGCGCCAGAGGTAGTCGAGGGTGCTCAGGGTGTCGCGGGTGGGGCGCGGGTGGTCGTGCTGGATGGAGCGGTAGAAGACCCGTTGCCCCGTGTAGTCGCTCGTCGGCCCGGGCTCGTCGCTGCGCCGGCCGAGGACGAGGTAGGACTCGTCCGCGCTGAAGACGACGCCGTCGAGGTAGTCGACCTCCTCGCCCTCGTGGGCGCCGGTGGACATCACGTCGCCGACGGCCGCGAGGAGGGCGTCGAGGTCGTGGAAGCGCACGTGGCGCAACGACACGGTCCGGCCGACGGGCTCGAGCTCGATGCGCAGCCGGGTCGCGTACCCGAGCGTCCCGTAGGAGTTGGGGAAGCCGTGGAAGAGGTCGGGGTGCCGGCCGCCGGCGTCGCAGGTGACGATGTCGCCGCCGCCGGTCAGCACGTCCATCTCGAGGACCGACTCGTGCGGCAGGCCGTTGCGCCACGACGTCGACTCGATGCCGAGGCCGGTCACCGCTCCCCCGAGCGTGATGGTGCGCAGCTGGGGGACGACGAGGGGCGTCAGCCCGTGCGGCAGCGTGGCGTCGACGAGGTCCTCGTACGTGCACATGCCCTGGACGTCGGCCGTCCGCGCGTCGGGGTCGACGGACACGACACCCCCGAGGCCGCTCGTGTCCAGCCCGGGGACCCCCGTCGGGGTGCGGCCCCGGAAGAGGTTGCTCGTGCGCTTGGCCAGGCGGACCGGGGCGCCGTCGGGGATGGCCCGGTGGCTGGCCAGCAGCCGCTCGACGCCCGCGTCGTGGGCGGTGGTGGCGACCGTGCTCACGCCTCGTGCTCCACCCGCTCGACGACGTCACCCACCCGCACCGTGCCGACCTGCCCGACCGCCGCGTACAGCCCCGGGCACGCGTTGCCGGTGCCCTCGACGGCGAGCAGCGTGCCCCCGACCCGGACGAGGGTGCCGGCCAGCCCCTCGACGGCCGCCGTCGGTGCGTCGAGGACGAGGTTGGCCCGGGTGCGCGGCGCGTCGTGGCCGACGATCGAGACGGCCGCGCGCTTGCGCCGGTCGCCCTCGAGGCCGTCGGCCTCCACCGCGACGGACTCGTGCGCCACGGCGTCCCCACCGCGCACCGGGAAGGTGTGGATGGCCCGGACGGTCAGCTGCATGCCTCATGCATACACCTCCGCGACGACGTCGCACCCCTCCGTTTGTCACGCGTCGAGGAGTGGGACGCGTGAGGCCCCGGTCCGCGTCGCGGTCCGGGGCCTGTCGTGGTGCTGGTGGATGTGGAGGGGCTCGAACCCCCGACCTCTCGCGTGTGAAGCGAACGCTCTGACCAACTGAGCTACACATCCGCGCCGTGCGGCCTGCCGAGGATACCCGGCGCCGGGGGCCCGGCGGAAATCGGGGTCACCGGTGCGGCGCGGCCCCGTCAGAGGGCGAGGTGGCCGTGGATCCAGGCCTCGAGCCCGTCGGGCAGGAACGTGGGGACCCCGGTGAGCCGGAACGTCACCCAGAGCACGGCGAGGACGAACAGGAAGGTGGCGAGGGCCACGAGCGCCTGCACGCCGCGGGACTGCCGGCGCATCCAGTGCTCCCAGCGGCGCACCTGCTTCTTGACCCACTCGAGGAGGTCGGACGCGGGCTCGATCTCCGAGGCCCAGACGCCGAGACCGAGGATGACGATGAGCCAGCCGGGGCCGGGCAGGGGCACGAGCGCGAAGCCGCCGAGCACGAGGACGAGCCCGACGACGGCGACGACGAGGCGCAGCGCCATCCGCGTGCCGGGGTTGGCCCGCAACCGCTGCCGCCACGCCCACTCGTCGTGGTCGTCGGCCGGCCGGAAGAACGGTCGGCGGGTGGGGGTCTCGGTCACGGGTCGACTCCTTCGGCGGCGGCGTGACGGGCCCAGGCGGCCCGGACGGCGGTGGTCAGCGGTCCGGGCGCCGGCAGTGGCCGCCCGTCGACCGCCGAGACGGGCATGACGTCCTTGACGGACGAGGTGAGGAAGAGCTCGTCGGCGTCGGTGAGCACCGACAGCGGCAGGTCCTCCTCGAGCACCTCGACGCCCTCGGCGCGGCACCACTCGAGGACGAGCTCGCGCGAGATGCCGGCGAGGCACCCGCTGGACAGCGGTGGGGTGCGCACGACCCCGTCGGTGACGACGAAGACGTTGCTGCCCGTGCCCTCGCACAGCTCGCCGCGCGTGTTCGCGAACAGCGCCTCGACGGCGCCCTGCTCCTGCGCGCGCGCCAGGGCGACGACGTTCTCGGCGTAGGACGTCGTCTTGAGCCCGGCGGTCGCCGACCGCTCGTTGCGCACCCAGGGGACGGTGACGACCGCGCCGGTGGCGGGTGGGCGCGCGTGCTCGACGGCGGTGACGATGTAGGTGAGCCCCGCGTCGAGCCGGTCCGAGCCGAGCGGCCCACGGCCTCCGGTCACCGTCCAGCGCAGCCGACCGAAGGGGATGGGCGGACCGTCGAGGACCGCCGCGATGCCCTCACGGACACGGTCGTGGTCGGCGGCCGGCAGGCCGAGGCCGGCGAGCGAGCGGTCCATCCGGGCCAGGTGCCGGCTCACGGCGTACGGCACGCCCGCGTCGATCTTCGCCGTCTCGAACGCCCCGTCGCCGACGGTCACCCCGTGGTCGACGGCGCTGACGGCCGGGCCGTCCGCCGCCACCCGGGCACCGTCGACCCACACGCGGATGTCGTTCATGCGCACACTGTCCCAGACGCGACCGGCCGCCCCGCGGCAAGGGCGACGAGACGCGCCGCCTTGAGCTCGGTCTCGGCCCACTCCCCCTCCGGCGAGCTGCCCCACGTGATGCCGGCGCCCGTGCCGAAGCGCAGGACGCGCCGTCCGTCGTCGGTGCGGGCGGCCCAGAAGGTGCGGATGCCGACGGCCAGCTCGGCCTCGTCGCGGTCGGCGTCGACCCAGCCGACCGCGCCGCAGTAGGGGCCGCGCGGCACCGGCTCGAGGTCGGCGATGGCCTGCAACGCCGTGTGCTTCGGCGCGCCGCTGACCGAGCCCGGTGGGAAGGTCGCCGCGAGCAGCTCGCGCCACCCGGTGCCCGGCCGCAGACGGCCGGTGACGTCGGAGGTCAGGTGGACGAGCCCGGGGTGCTCCTCGAGCCGGCAGAGCGCCTCGACCTCGACCGTCCCGGGACGGCTGACGTGCCCGAGGTCGTTGCGGACGAGGTCGACGATCATGACGTTCTCGCTGTAGTCCTTGGGGAGCAGTCCGTCAGCGGTCGGGGCGGTGCCCTTGATGGGTCCGGAGCGGACCAGGTCATCGCGTCGCTGGAGGAACAGCTCCGGTGAGGCGCAGGCGATCTCGAGGCCGGCCTCCGGGAGGTGGAGGGTCGCGGCGAAGGGCGCGGGGTTGCCGCGGGCGAGCACCGCTCCGAGCCCGAGCACCGAGGCGTCGTCGGGCAGGTCGTGCTCGAGCACGCGGCAGACGTTGACCTGGTAGACCGTCCCGGCCGCGATGCGCGCTCGCACCTCCTCGACCGCCGCGACGTACCCGTCCCGGTCAAGGCTCGTGCGCCACTCCCCCGCGAGGCCGGCCCAGCCGGCGTCGGCGACCGGCGGCGTCCCGCGGCGGACCTCCCCCATCCGGACGGCGGTCAGCTCGCCCTCGAAGGTGACGACGACCGCCCAGAAGCCGCTCGTCAGCGCGTCGGGGTCGTGGACGACCGCCTCGACGCCCCGGGCCTCGAGCCCTGCGAACCGTGCGACCGCCACGCCGAGCATCGTAGGGGTGGACGCGACGGGGCCCGGGCGCTGCGGGTTCGCACCCACGGGGCCCGGGCCCGACCGAGGTCGCTCAGGCGCGGACGCTGGCGTCCGCCTCGAGGGCGGCGGCCACGCGGCGGTGGGCCTCCCAGATCTCCTCGGGCAGGTCCGCGAACTGCCGCAGGTGCTCCTCGCGGTGGCCCATCTCCTCGCGCCAGCGCTGCACGTCGACGTCGAGGATGGTGTCGAGGTCGTCCGCGTCGATCTCGAGGCCGACGAGGTCGAGCTCGTCCCTGGTCGGGAGGATGCCGACCGCGGTGCGGCGACCCGTCACCTCGCCCTTCTTGAGCTGGACGAGCCACAGGAGCGCGCGGAGGTTCTCGCGGTAGCCGGGCCAGAGGAAGTGGCCGTCCTCCTCGTCGCGCTGGAACCAGTTGACGTGCGCGAAGATCGGCTGGTCCTTCGCGGCGCCGACGATCTTCAGCCAGTGCGCGGCGTAGGGGCCCTCGGGGTAGGACATGAACGGGCGCATCGACATCGGGTCGTAGCGCAGCTTGCCGTCGACGCCCTCGGCGGCGAAGGTCGCCTCGGCGCCGAGCGTCAGGCCGTCGTAGACACCCTCGGCGAGGTCGGTGATGGCGCGCACGAGCGGCTCGCGGTCGCGGGTGCGGCCGCCGAAGATGATCGCGTCGATCTTGACGCCCTTCGGGTCCTCGAAGTCGGGCGCGACGTTCGGCACGTTCGCGAGCGTCGTCGTGAAGCGCGAGTTCGGGTGCGCCCAGGGGTCGTTCGCCTCGTCGGGGTTGCGGTCGGCGATGAGCTCGCCCTTCCAGTCCCGCCAGCCCGTGACGTCTGCGGGGCGCTCGGGCGTCTTGCCCTCCCACCAGACCTCGTGGGTGCTCTCGTTGTAGGCGACGTTGGTGAACAGGGCCTGCGTGCCCTCGGCGATGGAGTCCAGCGCGGTCGGGTTGGTCTTCTCGTTCGTGTCCTTCGCGACGCCGAAGACGCCGTTCTCGGGGTTGAGCCCGTACAGCTGGCCGTCGCTCGGGTCGACCCACAGCCACGCGATGTCGTCGCCGTAGAAGCTGACGTGGTACCGGTCGCCGAGCGCGTCCGGGGCGAGGGTCATCGCGAGGTTCGTCTTGCCCGAGGCGCTGGGGAAGCCGCCGCAGACGTGGTGGGTCTCGCCGGTCTCCTTGTCGGTGATGCCGAGGAGCATGAACTGCTCGCCGAGGAACTCGCCCGACGCCCAGCCGTCGTACGCCGCCTGGCGCAGGCCGTGGGCGATCTTGCCGAGCAGCGCGTTGCCGCCGTAGCTGCTGCCGAAGTGGAGGATGGTCCGCTCGTCGGCGACGGTGACGAAGTAGCGCTTGTCGTCGGGCGTGCCCTGGCCGAGGTTCGGCAGGTCGCCGGTCACGTGGACGGCGCGGACGAACATGTCCTGCTCCGCCAGCGAGTTGATGTGGTTCACGCCGACGCGCGCCATCCGGATCATGTGGAGGCAGACGGTGCGGTTGTCCGTGATCTCGACGCCCGCGGCGAAGCGCTCGAGCGGGCTGCCGGGCGGCGCCATGAGGTAGGGAATGACGTACATGGTCTTGCCGGCCATGGCGCCCTTCATGTGCCCCTCGACGACCGGCCGGATCTCGTCGCTGTGGCGCCAGTTGTTGTAGACGCCCCGGTCCTCGGGGCGGCTGGTGGCGACGATCGTGCGCTCCTCCGAGCGCGCGGTGTCCTTGGAGTAGCTGCGCGAGTAGTAGAGCCCCTCCCCGGCCGGCTCGATCTCCCCCGCCTCCAGGGCCTCCTGCACGAGGCGGGCGTCGTCGGACGCCGAGACCACCTCGATGCGCTCGGCGCCGAGGAAGTCCGCCCAGTGACGGACGTACTCCCGGACGCTCTCGTTGGTCAGTCCCGCATCATCCAGGGACTTCTCCAGGTCGGCCACAATGCTCACCCTTTTCGGTCGTCACGCAGGTCAACCCGAGGGCGGGACCACGACGTCGTGCATCCCGCCCTGCGAGACAGCCATTGCACCGTAGGCGCGGGTGGCGGGTCCATGGTCGAAGCGTTTCGACGCGGGAGTCCTTCGTCACATCCGGACTGCCGCCAGAGATCCTGCTCACACCTACTGCCCGGTTACGTGTGATGTAAACGATTCCGCCTGTGCGACAACGATGTCAACGCCGTCCCGCCCGTCGACGAGCCGTGTGGTCGTCGGCCTCGTCCATCGCGGCCCGGTCCAGCCGCGCGGCGTCCGCCGCGTCCGGAGCCCCGCCGCCTCGGGCGGCCGGCCACCACCATGCGGACACCGGGTCGCGCGGCGGGTCGGGATAGCGGTCCACGAGGTCCTCGACGAGCGCCTCGAGGCGGGCGTGCAGCCGGTCGGTCAGCTCCTCGACGCCCTCCCCCGGCCGGGGCAGCAACGGCTCGCCGACGACGACGCCGACCCAGCGACCGCGCCGCAGCGAGACCCGGCCGCCGACGGTGAGGACCCGGTGCAGGCCCCAGTGCGCGACGGGGACGAGCGGGGCGCCGGTCTCCAGCGCGAGCCGGGCCGCACCACGTCGCAGGTCCGCACGCTCCTTGAGCAGGAAGGCGTGCCCGATGGTCGCCTCCGGGTACACGCCGACCACCTCGCCCGCCCGCAGGAGCCGCAGCGCCCGGACCGCGGCCGCCGCGCCCGCCCGGCGGTCGACCGGGACGTGCCCCATGGCGCGCATCAGCCGGCCGGCGACGGGCGCCCGGAAGACGGCCTCCTTGGCGAGGAAGCGCACGAGCCGACCCCGCTGCACCGCGGGCAGGCCGACGACCGCGAAGTCGGCGAAGCTCTGGTGGTTCGCCGCGACGACGACCGGCCCGGTGGCCGGCAGGTGCTCCGCGCCCCGCACCTCGACCCGGAGGCCGAGGACGCGGAACAGGAAGCGCGCGACGGAGACGACGGCGCGGTACGGACGGTCACTGCGGGTGTGCACGCCGGGGGTTCGGCCCGCTCCCGCCCACCGGATCGGAGCCGGCCGGGTGGGACACGGGTGACCGGGGTAGACAGGACCCGTGACCGACGTGCGCAGCCGCCTGGAGCCGACGACCGTCCCCGCCGAGCCGCGCGGCGCCGTCGTCGTGCTGCACGGGGGCGGCAGCCGGACCGGTGGCGTCCCCGTCAGCCCCACCCAGCTCTCGGTCCTGCGGATGGTGCCCGTCGCGGGCCGCCTGGCCACCACCGGACGGCGCCGGCTCGCGGTCTGGCGGCTGCTCAACTCGACCCGCGGCTGGTCCGGTCACCCGAACCCCGTCGACGACGCCCGGTGGGCGCTCGACCGGGTGACCGAGCAGGTCGGCGACGTCCCGGTCGCCCTCGTCGGGCACAGCCTCGGGGGTCGCGCCGCCCTGCTGGCCGCCGGGGACGAGCGCGTGCGCGCCGTCGTCGGCCTCGCCACGTGGCTGGCCCCCGGGGATCCCGTCGGGCCGCTCCCCGGCCGCGACGTCCTCCTCGTCCACGGCGACGCCGACCGCGTCGCGAGATCGGACCTCGCGCGCGACGTCGCCCACCGGCTCGGGCCGGGCACGCGCGGTGGCATCGTCACCGTGCCCGGCGGGAGCCACTCGATGCTGCGCCACCTCGGCACGTTCGACGGCCTCGCCGCCCGGTGGGTGGCGGCCTCGCTGCTCGGCGACGAGCCCGGCCCGACGCTCGCGCCCCTGCTCGCGGGGCGGGAGCGGGAGGTCAGCGCCTGACGGCGTCCTCGTCCGCCCCGGCGTCCGTGGCGACCGGGTGGATGCTGCGCGACTGGGCGCGCTCGTAGCGCCGGGGCAGCCACTCGCGCGGGTCGACCTTGGGCAGGATCTTCGCGACGGCCAGCGCGACGTACATGACCGTGTTGATGGCGACGAAGACGCTGAGCACGGCGAACCACGGGGTGAAGATCGTGCTCTCGGGGAACAGGAGCCCGGCCGGGACGGCGACGGCGGTCATGCGTGCTGTCCGTCCCGGACGACGACCTTGCCGTCGGCCGACCGGGTCACGTGGGACCACTGCGCCTGCCGCCCGACGAGGATGTCGACCACGCCCTTGAGGAAGACGACGTTGAGGAACGTCGCGTAGACGAGCTCCGGGAAGAGCGTCGCCGCGACGAGACGGGCCCGCCAACCGCCACGCCAGGCGGTGACGACGCGCTCGACCATGAAGAGCCCACCCACGCCGAGCCAGAACGGGAACCAGACCCAGTCGTCGAGCGACATCGCCATCGTGAAGATCGCCGCGTAGTAGCTGAGCAGGGCCACCGAGCCGTACCCGATGCCGAACTGCTGCACCCAGTACCGCGAGGTCTGCGGGGTGAGGCCGTAGGCCCCGAGGTTCTCGAGCGCCCCGCGCTGCCAGCGCAGGCGCTGGTGCCAGATCGCCCGCCAGGTCGGCATGACCTCGGTGACGACCGTGCACTGCGCGGGCGAGGTCATGAGGGCGCCGAGGGACTTCAGCGCGAGCGTCAGCTCGTTGTCCTCGGTGAGTGCGACCGTGTCGTAGACGTCGCCGGGGACGCCGGGGAGCCGCCGGCCGCGCTGGGCAGCCACCTCGCGCAAGGCCGCGGACCGGAAGACCGACGCCGTGCCGGTGAGGACGAACAGCCGCCCGCGCCGGCGCTTGATGTCCCGGCTGTAGCGGATGTACTCGTTGCGCTGGAACTGCCCGACGAGCCCGTGGCCGTCCTCGCCCATGAAGAGGCCGCCGATGGCCATGAGGGCCCGGTCCTCGGTCATCCGGCGCCTCGCCGTCTCCAGGTACTCGCGGCCGATGACGGTGTCGGCGTCCATGACCATGACGGTGTCGTTCTCGCCGAGCTCGGGCAGCAGGCTCGCGAGGGCCTGGTTGAGGCCGCCGGCCTTCTTGTGCGCGTTGTCGACGGTCGTGAAGACCTCGACACCCGCCGCGCGCGCCAGCTCCTCGGTGGCGTCGGTGCAGTTGTCGGCGACGACGACGACGCGGTCGGGACGGCTCGTCTGCTCCTGGAGGGAGGCGAGCGTGGCGACGATCCGGTCCTCCTCGTTGTGCGCGGGGATGAGGACCGTCACCGTGACCGGGCCGTGGTAGACCCCGGCGGTGCGGGCCATGACGAGCTTGGGCGCCAGCGGGGTCTCGCCCGTGTTCTCGGACCGGCGGTAGCGCTTGGTGATGCGGCTCTCGACGAGCGCGACACCGGCGGCCAGGAGGAGGGCGAGACCGACCGCGGCGACGAGCAGCTGGGTCGAGGGCGCCTGCGTGTCGTAGAGGACCTGCCAGACCCCGAACACCGCGCCCTCCTTCGCGGGGCGCCGCGCCTCGGGGTCGGTGAGGGTGAGGGCGAACCAGAGCATCCCGGCGGCGGCCGTCGCCATGAGGACGACGAAGATGCCGGTGCCCCGCTGGAGCCGGTTGGTCGAGCTGCTCACGGAAGGTCCCTCCGCGGGTCGATGACGTGCGGCGTCGTTGCCCGGGCAAGGTCGCGGTGCGGTGCCCCCGGGACCCCCACCGCCTCCCCCAGGTGGCGGGCCACGAACTCGTCGAACGGCACCGGCTCCCCCAGGAGGTAGCCCTGAGCGTAGTCGATGCCCAGGTCACGGACGACGTCGAGGGTCTCCCACCGACCGACGAACTCGGCCACCGTGCGCTTGCCGAGGAAGTGTGCGATCCGGACGATCGACTCGAGGATCGCGCGGTCGGTGTCGCTCTGGTCGGAGTCCGCGACGAACTCCCCGTCGATCTTCACGACGTCGAAGCGCATGTGCTTGAGGTAGGAGAACGAGCCGAACCCCGTGCCGAAGTCGTCGAGGGCGAAACGGACGCCGAGGGCGCCGAGGCGGGCGGCGAAGGCGCGGGCGGCGAGCACGTCGGAGACCGCTGCCGTCTCGGTGACCTCGACGACGAGGGACCCGGCGTCGATGTCGTGCGGCTCCAGGCCGGAGACGAGCTCGGCCTCGATGCCGGGGTCACCCATCGAGCTGCCCGAGATGTTGACCGCGAGCGTGAGCCCCGGGGCCAGCGCCTGCAGGCGGCGGAGCATCTCGATCCCGTGCCGCACCACCCAGGCGTCCATGGCGGGGGCCAGACCGGTCCGCTCGGCGATGTACACGAAGCGGCCGGGCGCCACCGGCTCGCCCTCGTCGACGAGCCGGAGCAGGGCCTCGGCGCCGCTGACGCGGTTCGTGCGGACGTCGACGATCGGCTGGAGGTAGAGCTCGAAGAGGTCGTGCTCGATGGCGTTCTCGAGGCGGGAGCGCCACGCCAGCCGCGCGCCCGAGCGTGGCTCCGGTCGCGCCGAGTCGCCGAGGAGGACGTAGCAGTTGCGGCCGTCGTCCTTGGCGTCGTACATGAGCATGTCGGCGAGGGCGAGGATGTCGGAGTCCTGGCGCTGGGCGTCGGCGAAGGTCACGACGCCGACGCTCGCGGTGACGCGCCGGTTGACGCCGTCGAGGGTGGAGGTGTGCGCCCGCACCCGCTCGACGATCTCGGCCGCGACGATCTCCGCGCCGGCGCGGTCCGCATCCGGCAGGAGCACGGCGAACTCGTCCCCACCGAGGCGCGCGACGAGGTCGGAGGCGGGCACGGTCGCGCGCAGCACGTGGGCCGTCGAGACGATCAGCTGGTCGCCGGCCGCGTGGCCGAGCGTGTCGTTGACGTCCTTGAAGTTGTCGAGGTCGAGGAGGATGAGGGCCCCGCTCGGGCCGTACCGCTCGACGCGGCGGTGCTGCCGCTCGAGGTCCTCCTCGAAGCGGCGCCGGTTGGGCAGGCCGGTGAGGACGTCGTGGTCGGCGAGGTGGGTGAGGCGCTGCTCGTAGCGGTGCCGCTCGGAGACGTCGATGACGTTCATGACGACGACGCCGTCGGTCTCGGCCCGCTCCTCCCCCGCCGAGAGCACCCGGCTGGTCAGCGACACGCGGACGTCGGTGCCGTCGGGGCGGGTGAGCGTCCACTCGTCCCGCACGGGGCGGCCGTTCTCGTGGAGCACCCGCTCGAGGTGACGGGCGACGTCGTCGGGGTGGCGCGGCGAGAGACCGTCGACCGGCAGGCCCTCCAGCTCGTGCAGCGGCCGCCCGGTGACCTCCGCGAGGCTGTCGTTGGCCCGGATGATCCGGCCCTGGCGGTCCAGCACGGCGATCCCGTGGGGCGCGTCGGCGACGAGCCGTTCGGAGCGCTCGCGCGCCGCGTCGAGGTCGGTGACCCGCCGGTGCTCCTCGGTGCTGTCGTGCAGGACGACGAGGGCGCGGTCGGGGCTGCGGGTGTCGAGGTCGCGCAGCGGGACCGCGTGGACGGTCACCATCCGCGTCTCGCCGCTCTCGACGTCGTCGAGGAGGACGAGCTCGTCCTCGACCCGCTCGCCCCGCAGGGCCCGGCCGGGGGCGCTGGTGTCCGCGGCCCGGTCGAGGCTATCGGCCGAGAGCGCCAGCGGCGGGCGCGCGGCGAAGCCGTCGGGCAGGGGCGGCCCCAGCCAACGGTGGGCGGCGGTGTTGAGCGGGCGCATCCGGCCGAGCCGATCGACGACGGCGAGCGCGTCCGGGATGGTCTGGGTGATGGCGACGAGGTCCGCGGCCTGGATGCGCGCGGAGCGCCTCGAGACCGAGAGGGACTCCAGCAGCCGGTCGCGCTCGGTCTGCACGGTCGCGAGGATCACCGCCAGACCGGACGCGAGGATCATGAAGGCCTGCAGGACCTGGGCCGCCGACACCGGGTCCGCGATGGCCCCGAAGGGTCCGCCGCCGGCGAAGCGCACGAGGAGGAAGGTCCCGAGGGCGATGGTCGCCCCGTGGGCCGCCGCGAGCGGGACGGGCAGCCGGATGCCGCTCCACAGGAGCAGCGCGATCGGGAGGAAGGCGAGCGGCAGGGTGTGGCGCGTCCCGAAGACGGCCCAGACGACGGGGACCGTGACGAGCAGGACGAGGGCGAACTCGGCGAGCTGCGCCCACGTCGTGCGGGCCCGGGCGTGGCGGGTCGTCAGACCCGGGGCGGTGAGGACCGCGACCGCCGCGCCGTTGCGCAGGACCCAGGCCAGGGCCGTCGACCCCGTCACCGGGGCGCCGCCGACGGGTCCGAGGGCGACGAGGGCGACGACGGCGCTCGCGACCGTCGCGACGAGCCCCGCGAGCATCAGCCGCCAGAAGTCGGACAGGCTCGCGTAGCCCTCGGCGTCCCACCGCGGCCGTGCTCCCTGACGGCGGCTGGTCCGTACCCGGAGCTCGCTGTAGGCCAGACGGGTGCCCGCGGCCACGACCGCGTTGGCCACGCCGAGCAGGAGCGCGGTGCCCCAGCCGAAGCCGGTCAGCCCGTTGGCGAGCGCGGCGACCACACCGGCGGTCGCGGTGACGACGGCCAGCTCGCGGCGTCCGCGGGCCATGAGCCCCCAGAGGGCGCCGACGCCCGCGGCCGGCCAGAAGAGGGCGAGTCCCGTCGCGGGGTCGACGACGGCCCGCCCGAGCACGGTGGCCAGGGCGTACGCGACACCGAAGGACAGGGAACGGACGAGCACGCGGGACCTCGGGGACAGGGGACGACGAGGGTGTGTGCCCATCATGGACCGGGCGCGCCGAGTCGGCAGGTCGAGACGGTCCACCACGCCCGCCCCATCGGTCGCACGAGCCCCGACCTGAGGGTTTCGGGCCCAGCTCCTGTGCCCCGCTGTTCATCTTCTCCGTTTCCTTGCGGCAATTCCTACTAAGCCCATAGGGTTCGTGTGGCGGGCAGGGGTCCGCGACACGCACGAGCCGCAGGAGCACATGATGACGAGCCGACGAACCGCACTGGCTGCCCTCCTCACGGGGGCGACCCTGATGGTGGGCGCCTGCGCCGGGGGCGGGGCCAGCGACAGCGTCGACGCCGCCGCCGGCGGGGGGGCCGCAGGCGCCACGACGACGCTCAACCTCTACGGGTACGCCGTCCCGAAGGTGGGCTACGACAAGGTGATCCCCGCCTTCCAGAAGACCGAGGCGGGCAAGGGGGTGCAGTTCCAGCAGTCCTACGGCGCGTCGGGCGACCAGTCGCGCAAGGTCGCCGCCGGCGCCGAGGCCGACATCGTCAGCTTCTCCGTCGAGCCCGACGTCACGCGCCTCGTCGACGCCAAGATGGTCGACCCGGGCTGGAGCTCCGGCGAGCACCAGGGCATCCCCTTCGGCTCGGTCGTGACCATCGTGGTCCGCAAGGGCAACCCGAAGGGCATCAAGGACTGGGACGACCTGCTCAAGCCCGGCGTCGACGTCGTGACGCCCAACCCGTTCAGCTCGGGCTCGGCGAAGTGGAACCTCCTGGCGCCCTACGCCGTGAAGAGCCAGGGCGGCCAGGACGTGCAGGCCGGCCTCGACTACGTCAACGCCCTCGTGAGCGACCACGTCAAGGTGCAGCCGAAGTCGGGACGCGAGGCCACCGAGACCTTCCTCCAGGGCAGCGGCGACGCCCTGCTCAGCTACGAGAACGAGGCGCTCTTCATCGAGCGCGAGGGCGACCCGGTGGAGCACGTCACCCCGCCGCAGACCTTCAAGATCGAGAACCCGGTGGCCGTCCTCAGCACGAGCAAGAACGCGGCCAAGGCGAAGGCCTTCGACGACTTCCTCTACACCCCCGAGGCGCAGAAGCTCTGGGCGCAGGCCGGGTTCCGCCCGGTCGACGAGACCGTCGCGGCCGAGTTCGCGTCGGACTTCCCCACGCCGGAGAAGCTCTGGACGATCGCCGACCTCGGCGGCTGGAGCACGGTCGACCCGGCCCTCTTCGACAAGGAGGAGGGCTCCGTCGCGAAGATCTACAGCGCCGCGACGCAGTGAGCGCAGGCGTGTCCACCACCACCCAGCCGGTCGGGGCCCCCCCGTCCCCGGCTCCACCGTCGGCCGCCCCGGCCCGCGCCTCCTCACAGGGAGGGAGGCGCCGCCGGGGTGGTCCCGGGGGCCGCGCCCTCGGGCTCGGGGTCGTCGGCCTGTGGCTCAGCGTCATGGTGCTGCTGCCGCTGGCGGCCCTCACCGTCCGCTCGTTCGACGACGGCCTCTCCGGGTTCTGGGCCGCGGTCACCGCGCCCGCGGCCCTCGCGGCCCTCGAGGTCACGCTCGGCGTCTCCGTCGTCGTCGCCCTCGTCAACGCCGTGATGGGCACGCTCGTCGCCTGGGTCCTCGTCCGCGACGAGTTCCCCGGGCAGCGTGTCGTCAACGCGCTCATCGACCTGCCCTTCGCGCTGCCGACGATCGTCGCCAGCATCGTCCTGCTGTCTCTGTACGGCCCGAACAGCCCGGTCGGGGTGCACCTCAACGCCACCCGCTGGGGGCTGGGCGTCGCCCTCGCGTTCGTCACGCTGCCGTTCGTCGTCCGGTCCGTGCAGCCGGTCCTCATCGAGCTCGACCGCGAGGTCGAGGAGGCCGCGGCCTCGCTCGGCGCCTCGAACGCGACCATCTTCCGCCGGGTGGTCCTGCCCTCCCTCGCGCCGGCGGTCATCTCCGGCACGGGGCTCGCCTTCGCCCGGGCGGTCGGCGAGTACGGCTCGGTCGTCCTCATCGGGGGCAACATCCCGCGGGAGACGCAGGTGGTGTCGCAGTACATCCAGCAGCAGATCGAGGTCGACAGCCCGGCCGCCGCGGCCGCCGTCTCGGTGGCCCTGCTGTCGGTGTCCTTCCTCACCCTGTTCGTCCTGCGGGGCTGGGCGACCCTCAGCCAGCGACGGGAGGCGAGCACCGCATGAGGACCTCCCGTCGGGCCACCGTCGCCCTGCGCACGCTCGCCCTCGTCTACCTCGTGGGGCTCCTCGCGGTCCCGATCGTCGTCATCCTCTGGCGCACCTTCGGGGAGGGTCTCGGCCCGTTCCTGGCCTCGGTGCGCACACCCGCGGCCGTCTCGGCGCTCAACCTCTCGCTGCTCATCGTCGCGATCACGGTGCCGCTCAACGTCGTCTTCGGCGTCGTCACCGCCATCGCGCTCGCCCGGTGGCGGGTGCCGTTCCGCGGGGTGGTCCAGGCCGTCGTCGACCTCCCGTTCGCCGTGTCCCCCATCGTCGTCGGTGTCTCGCTCATCATGCTGTGGGGCGTCGGCGGGTGGTTCGGCGGACTGGAGCAGAGCACCGGCATCACGGTGATCTTCGGCCTGCCGGGCATGGTCATCGCGACCGTCTTCGTCACGCTGCCCTTCGTCGTCCGCGAGGTGGAGCCCGTCCTCCACGAGATCGGCACCGAGCAGGAGCAGGCGGCCGCCACCCTGGGCGCGTCCGGCTGGCAGACGTTCCGTCGCATCACCCTGCCGGCCATCCGATGGGGCCTGACCTACGGCGTCGTGCTCACCGTCGCGCGAGCCCTCGGCGAGTTCGGGGCGGTGATCATGGTCTCGTCCGGCTTCCCGGGCGTCAGCCAGACCCTCACCCTCCTCGTCCACTCGCGCTACATCGACGACCACAACACCTACGGCGCGTACACCGCGGCGACCCTCCTCATGGGCCTCGCGCTGCTCACGCTCCTCGGCATGACGCTGCTCGACCGGAAGACGACCCACCGATGATCACCGTGACCGACGCCCGCAAGACCTACGGCGACTTCGTCGCCCTCGACGACGTGAGCCTCGAGATCCCCGCCGGGTCGCTCACCGCGCTGCTCGGCCCGAGCGGCTCCGGCAAGTCGACGCTGCTGCGCTCGATCGCCGGGCTCGAGGACCTCGACGGCGGCATCGTGCGCATCGACGGCGAGGACGTGACCCACCAGCCGCCGCAGCGCCGCGGCATCGGCTTCGTCTTCCAGCACTACGCCGCCTTCAAGCACATGACGGTGCGCGACAACGTCGCATTCGGGCTGACCATCCGCCGCCGCCCCAAGGCCGAGGTCGCCCGCAAGGTCGACGACCTGCTCGAGATCGTCGGGCTGGACGGGTTCCAGCACCGCTACCCGGCGCAGCTGTCCGGCGGGCAGCGGCAGCGGATGGCCCTCGCGCGAGCCTTGGCCGTCGACCCGCAGGTGCTGCTCCTCGACGAGCCGTTCGGCGCGCTCGACGCCAAGGTCCGGGCCGACCTGCGGCGCTGGCTGCGCCGCCTGCACGACGAGGTGCACGTGACGACCGTCCTCGTGACGCACGACCAGGAGGAGGCGCTCGACGTCGCCGACCGGATCGCGGTACTCAACAAGGGGCGCATCGAGCAGGTGGGCGACCCCGTCAGCCTCTACGAGCGGCCCGAGAACGACTTCGTCATGTCCTTCCTCGGCGCCGTCTCGCGCCTGGGCGACCGGCTCGTGCGTCCGCACGACATCGTCCTCGAGCGCGACCACGCGACGGCTGCGTCGCGCCAGGCCGCCGAGGGGCAGGTCGGCCCGCTCGTCGCCGCCCGCGTCGACCGGGTCGTCCGGCTCGGGTTCGAGGTCCGCATCGAGCTGACCGCGCAGGACGGCGAGCGGTTCGTGGCCCAGGTGACCCGGGCCGAGGTGGAGCGCCGTCGGTACACGGCCGGGGAGGACGTCGTCGCCTGGGCCCTGCGCAGCGAGGAGCCGGCCGGCGCCGGACCCGTGGCATGACCGATGAGCTGCGCGACGGGGCGCGACGGCCGGCGCGTCACAGCGCCGTCCTCGGCATCTCGGCCCGGACCGACTACGCCGTCCGGGCGATGCTGGCGCTCGCCGACGCCCGGACGGCGAGCGCCGAGCACCTCACCTCGGAACTGCTCGCGCGGCGGCAGTCGCTCCCCCACAAGTTCCTCGAGTCCGTCCTCCTCGAGCTGCGGGTCGCCGGGCTCGTGACGAGCCGTCGCGGGCCGCGGGGCGGCTACGTCCTCGCCCGTCCGGCCGCGGAGATCTCCCTCGGCGACGTGTTCCGGGCGGTCGACGGCCCGCTCGCCGAGGTGCGCGGGCTGCGGCCGCAGGACACCGCCTACGAGGGCGTGGCCGAGCACCTGCCGGCCGTGTGGGTCGCGGTGCGCTCGAGCCTCAGCGAGGTGCTCGACGGCACGAGCCTCCAGGAGCTTCTCGACGGCGACCTGCCGCCGCACGTCGCGAGCCTCGTGGAGCCCTCCGGGCGGGCGGGCGCCTGACGGCCCGTCAGCGGCGCTCGGCCATCAGCACCCGGAGCAGGTGCAGGCACTCCGCGACGGTGCGCCGGCGCACGGCCTCCCGCGATCCGCCGAGCCGCAGCACCCGGTGCTCGGTGCGGTCGGCGCTGCTCGCGCAGACGTGGACGAGGCCGACCGGCTTCCGGGGCGTCCCTCCCCCCGGGCCGGCGACCCCCGTCACCGCGACCCCCCACGTGGTGCCCAGCCGCTCCCGCGCGCCCCGGGCCATCGCCTCGGCGACCTCCGGGCTCACCGCCCCGTGCTCCTCGAGCAGCCGCGGGGGCACGCCGACGAGCGCGGTCTTGGCCTCGTTCGCGTAGGTGACGAAGCCGCCCACGAGGTGGGCCGAGGAGCCCGGCAGGTCGGCGATGCGTCCCGCGAGCAGCCCGGCCGTACAGGACTCGGCGGTCGCGAGCGTGGCGCCGCTGCTGCCGAACAGGTCGAAGACGACCTCGTCGACGGTCCGCCCGTCGGTGCTGTAGACGGCGTCGGCGAAGGCGGCGACGAGGGACGCCTCGAGCCGGTCGTACGCGTCCTGGGCGCCGGGCGCGAAGCGCGTGACGACCTCCAGCTCGCCCTCGCGCAGGCACGTCGTGATCTCGAGGCCCTCCAGCCCGTGCTCCGCCTCGTGGGCGCGCAGCACCTCGGCGAGCTCGGCCTCGGGCGGCCCCCAGATGCGCACCGTCTCCTGGCGCAGCTCCTCGCGTCCGCCGAGCGCCGTGAGGACGAGCGCGTCCCGCACGGCGTCCTCCCACATGGGCCGCAGCTCACCGGGCGGACCCGGCAGGACGAGCACCGCAGGACCTTCGGCCGACGGGACGACCAGCCCCGGCGCCGTGCCGACCGGCTCGAGGACGTGGGCCCCGTCGGGCACCATGGCCTGCTTGCGGACGCCGCGGTCCATCGTCTCCGGGGCGGTGGACCAACCGCGGGCGGCCGTGAGCGACGCCACGCGGGCCCCGATCCGCGCCTCGAGGTCGGGGTCGAGGCGCAGGACGGCGCCCTGCACGTCGGCGACGACCTCGGCCGTCAGGTCGTCGGCGGTCGGCCCGAGCCCGCCGGTCGTGATGACGAGGTCGTGGCCGCCGGCCAAATGGCGCAGCGCGGACGCGAGGTCCTCGCGGCGGTCCCCCACGACGACGACCTGACCGACGTCCACGCCGAGCAGCCGCAGCCGCTCGGCGAGCCAGGGTCCGTTGCGGTCCGTGACCCGGCCGGTGAGCACCTCGGTGCCCGTGACGACGATGCCCGCTCGCGCTGCCATGCGCCCGAGCCTAGGTCCGGGCGGCCGGTCACCGGATGCCGACCGCAGGCTCCGTCCCGACCTGCCGCTGCAGCGGCGACCCGGTGGCGGCCCCGCGGACGACCGCCTCGAGCCAGACGGTGTGGGCGTGCCCCCGCGCCAGCCCGGTCAGGCGCGTCGTCAGGGTCCGGCAGCCGGCACCCGCCGCGACCTTCTGCCAGCGCACGGGCGCCGCCGTGGGCTGGTCCTCGCGGACGGCGGCCACGAGCCATCCCTGGATGGCGCTGTCGCGGGAGAGCGGAGCGGCCCACGAGACGACAGCGGAGCCGACCCCGGGGGTCACGGTCAACCGGATCGTCGACGCCGGCCCCAGCGGAGGAGGACAGGAGACCGACGGGCGCGGGCTCGGCGCCGCCACGGTGGGTGTGGCGCTCGGGCTCGGGGGTGCCGTGCCGGACGTGGGCGACGACGACGACCCGGACGTCACGGCTCCGGCCGGTGGCGCGAGCACCGGCGGCGCCACGACCGGCGGCGCCACGACCGGTGGCGCGAGCACCGGTGGCGCCGGGCGCGGCACCGTCGTCCCACCGGTGTCGGAGGGTCCGGCGAACAGCCCCGTGGGACCGCAGGCGGCCAGCGCCAGCACGCCGGGGACGACGACCAGCGACCGCCACGGGCTGCGGCGGCCGCGGCTCCCGGGGAGACTGGCACGACCCACGCTCGTCCTATCGGCGCGCAGGGGCGGCACCTGAGCCCGTGCACCGCGCCCGGGTGAGACTCGCCCCCGCCACCCACTATCGGAGGACCCATGACCGCGACGCCCACGGACGCCCGCCCCGAGGTGCCCGAGCTGGTCGTCCTCGACGTCAACGAGACGCTCTCGGACCTCGGGGGCCTGGCCGACGCCTTCGTCGCGGTCGGGCTGGACCCCCGCGACGTCGAGACCTGGTTCGCCGGCGTGCTCCGGGATGCGTTCGCGCTCACCGTCCTCGGCGACAACCCCGGCTTCGCCGACGTGGCGACGGCGACGCTGCGCTCCCGCCTCGCCGCCGTCGGCTCCGGCGACCCCGACGCCGCGGCCACGGAAGTCCTGCAGGCGCTGGTCGCGCTGAGGCCCCATCCCGACGTCGTCCCCGGCCTCGTGGCCCTCGCGGGCCTCGGGTGCCGGGTCGTGACCCTGAGCAACGGGTCGGCCTCGGTCGCCCGCACCCTGCTGAGCGGTACGGACGCCGAGGCAGTGGTGGAGGCCTACCTCTCGGTCGAGGACGCGGGCCGCTGGAAGCCTGCACCGGAGGCGTACGCGCACGCGCTGTCGACGACCGGCGTCCCGGCGGACCGGGCGCTGCTCGTGGCGGTGCATCCGTGGGACCTCGAGGGCGCCCACCGCGCCGGGATGCGGACGGCGTGGCTGGACCGCTCGGGTCACGGCTGGCCGTCGTGCTTCGCCGCCCCCGACGTCACGGCCAGGGGGTTCGCGGAGCTCGCGGAGCGGCTCGGCGCGCAGGTCTGACCACGCGCACAGGAACGGCCCCCGTCCTGCATTTCTGCAGGTCAGGGGCCGTTTCTCGTGGTGGGCGATACTGGGTTTGAACTAATTCTTTGAGAGCTACCACGGTCCCTCTCACGCGTCCATTCTGACGCGTAATATCGCAGGTCAGACGGCATGCGACGCCGGGACAGCCGAGGACGTCAGCGGACACGACACGACGCCTATGTTCCTCGTATGTTCCTCGCGAGGCGACACTGGGAGGACATTAGGTGGCGGCCACATCGAGGCGGGCCCGGCGTGGGTTCGGGCGGGTCGAGCGGGTCCGCTCGGGCCGCTACCGGGCGGCGTACACCGGGCCCGACGGGCTCCTGCACCGTGCGCCCGCCACCTTCGATGCCAAGGACGACGCCGTCGCGTGGCTGTCGGCCCGTCGGGCGGAGATCGCGATGGAGCTCTGGGCGCCGGACACCGCGGCACGATCGGCCCGCAGCCGCGAGATGCCCACCTTCCGGGCCTACGCGGAGGACTGGTTCGCCACCCGACGGGTCAGGGGCCGAGAGCTGCGGCCGCGGACGAAGGCCATGTACCGGGTGATCTTGGACCGGCACATCTACCCGACGTTCGGCGACGTGCCCATCGACCGGATCTCACCCGAGGACGTGGGCGCCTGGTACGACCAGCTGGCACCTGGCCGCGAGACGATACGGGCCCACACCTACAGCCTATTGCGCACGATCTTCGCGAGTGCCGCGGCCACCCGCCCCGCTCCCCTGGTCCCCTACAACCCCGCGACGATCCGCGGGGCCGGCACGTCGCGTCGGGTCCACCGGGTCGAGCCGGCGACGCTGGCCGAGCTCGAGGCCATCGTCGCGGCCATGCCGGACCGCTACCGCCTGATGACCCTGCTGGCCGCGTGGTGTGCGATGCGGTTCGGTGAGCTCACCGAGCTCCGGCGTGGTGACATCGACCTGCGCAACCTGCGCGTCAAGGTGCGCCGGGGGGTCGTGCACGCCGGCGGCGCCTACATCATCGGACCGCCCAAGAGCGAGGCCGGCGTCCGCGACATCGCCATCCCGCCCCACCTGCTGCCAGCGCTCCGGCACCACCTGGCCGAGCACACCGGGCCCGGACGCGAGGCGCTGCTCTTCCCGTCCGCCGCGAACGCCGAGCAGCACTTGGCTCCCTCGACGCTCTACAAGGTCTACTACCCCGCGCGCCGCGCCGCCGGTCGTGAGGACCTCCGGTGGCACGACCTCCGACACACCGGCGCCGTGCTCGCGGCCCGGACCGGCGCCACCCTCGCGGAGCTGATGCTGCGTCTCGGCCACTCTACCCCCGGGGCGGCGATGCGCTACCAACACGCCGCCGCCGATCGCGACGCCGAGATCGCTCGGCGCCTGTCCGACCTCGCCGGCCGGTCCGACATCTCCACGTGACCGCGAGGACGTCCTGCGCTGACACCGGTGCGCCGACACGCACCGTGACGTACAGTATTCCGTACAGGAGGTCGCCATGAAGACGATGAGCTACACCGAGTCCCGCGCACGCTACGCCGAGGTGCTCGACGGGGTCGCGAACGACCGCGAGGAGGTCGTCATCACCCGGGCGGGGCACGAGCCGGTCGTCATCGTCTCGCTCGAGGACTACGAGTCCCTGCGCGAGACCGCCTACCTCATGCGCTCCCCCGCCAACGCCCGCCGCCTCCTCGACGCGATGGAGCGGCTGGAGTCCGGTCGCGGCACCACCCACGAGACCGTCGAGTCCGACTGAGGTGCTCCTCGTCTGGGACGACAACGCCTGGGAGGACTACCTCTGGTGGCAAGCCCAGGACCGCCGCGTCCTGAAGCGGATCAACGTGTTGCTCGCCGATGTGAAACGCAATGGCAACGAGGGCATCGGCAAGCCCGAGGCCCTGCGGCACGACTTCGCCGGCTACTGGTCCCGGCGGATCACGGACGAGCACCGCCTCGTCTACAAAATCGTCGGAGACGAGATCCGCATCGCCTCGTGCCGCTACCACTACGGGTAGGCCGCGACCGAAGGTCTCTCGGCGAGAGCGACGTCACATAAGTGACCCACTTCGCCCAGAAGGGGCTACCTCGGCTCCACTCCGTCGAGTGAACAGAACACGCCGTCTGGGACTCCCGCAGACGGCGTGTCCTACTCACTCGACTCGGCCGGTCGTCTCTTCGGCTCCCTTCTGTTGTCAACCGGTGGCGTCGAGGAGGCTCTTCACAGCCGGCGGGCTCGGGCGTAGCGTCGTGGATGCGGGTCCGGGAAGTGGCTGATCGGAAGCGCTGGTGAGCGGGTTGGAGCCAGCCGCGCTGGATTCTTCAGACGCCCCGCATTGCCCTCCCGGACCCGCGTCCACGTCTATGAGCTGTGCGGCTTCGGCGTCGGCGAGGAGCTGTCGGAAGATCGCGTCGGAGATCCGCCGCTTCAGGCACCGGATCGCCTCCAGCGGTCGTTTCCCCGCGGCGCGCTTGCGCCGGTAGAAGGCCCGACCCTCGGTGTCCAGGCGCAGCTGGCTGATCGCGGCAATGTGAATCATGTGGTTCACCCGACGGTCCCCAGCGCGCGAGAGCCGTTGGCGGGACTGCTCCCCGGACGAGGCGTCCAGCGGGGCGGTCCCGGTCCAGGACGCGAAACGGTTGCGGTCGGCGAACCGTGACACGTCACCCACGTCGGCCAGGATCCGCGCGGCGACGATGGGTCCGACACCGGGCAGATCCATCAGGTGTGACCCACGGGCCAGGACGATGGTCTTGAGCTCGGCGGTGGCCTTCTTCATCTTCGCCTCGACCGCGACCAGCTCCGCCAGCTCCTCGACGGCGATCCGGCGGCGGGTCTTCCCGGCGATGTCACGCGGACGCACCGAGGCGAGCATGCGCTTGGCCTGCCCGGTGGTGATGTCCTTCTTGGCCTGTCCGGGAAGCAGTTCCGCCAGCAGGGCCTGCCACCGGTCCACGGTCTGCACCCGCCTACGGCTCAAGGCCTCGCGCCGGTCGACGAGCATCCGCAGCGCCTCGAGGTCCGGGTCGAGGGTGAGCACCCGCAGGCCGCTGGTGCGCACCGCGACCATCGCGATGGAGTGCGCGTCGTGGGCGTCGGTCTTGCGGTTGTGCCCGGTGTCGAACAGCCGCACCCGGGCGGCGAGCTTGGCCGGGACGTCGAGCACCTGCTCGCCGGCCTCGAGCAGCCGCTGCGCCAACGGCCTCCCGACACCGTTGGCGCCCTCGACCGCCCACGTCCGTTCCGGCCAGGTCTTGGCGTACTTGACCATCGCGGCGTAGCCGGGCTTGTCGGTGGTGAACCGGCCACCGGCGAGCTTGTGCTCCCGGTCGTCGACGACCTCGATCGTCGCTGACAGCTTGTGGGGATCGACCCCGATGATGACTCTCTGCATGCTCTTGGCTCCCGCCTCGATCGGACCGAACTGGTCGGCGAGGTGGGCAGTGCTACTACGAGCAGGGCAGTCCCTTCTTGAGCCACGCCTCGTCACGGTGACCGGCGGGCCGCAGCCCGAAAGAGAGCCACACCGGTCCTGCTGGTGGGCAGCCGCATAGAGAGCCGCCCGCCGATCACCTGGACCGAGTCTGGCCGGACACCGGTCCTACGTGAATCCTCTAGTAGCCGCCTATCGACCGTCGGAACTCGTGATGTGTCTGCGCTTGTTGCGACATGATCGACCCGTGCCTGATCTCGCCGCCCGGGTGCTCCAACGCCTGACTGCGGGTGGGGTGCAACTCGAGCGAGGGCTATCGGACCGCGAGCTCTCGCGAGTCCAAGACAGGCTGGGCTTCACCTTCGGCCCCGAGCACCGAGAGCTTCTCCAGTCGGCCATGCCGGTGGGCAGGTCGTGGCCGGACTGGCGGAACGATCCCGAGGACGAGCTGCGAGGACGTCTCGACCGGCCGATCGAAGGTGTCATCTTCGACGTACGCAACAACGGCTTCTGGCCGGCCTCATGGGGGCATCGTCCCGATGGCAGTGAAGACCGGGAACGCGAGGCCCGCTCACGACTTGCCGATGTCGCGAGACTGGTCCCGGTGTTCTCGCATCGCTGCCTGCCGTCAGGTGCGCAGTTCGCGCCCAGCCCGGTCTTTTCAGTCCATCAGACCGACGTCATCTTCTACGGTGACAATCTCCTCGACTACGTCGCACACGAGTTCAAGGTGCCGCCACTACACCCCTCAGCCCGAGTCCACGTGCCCTTCTGGTCCAATCTCGCCGAGGGCGCCGAGAACGGCGATCTGTAGCCGAGCCGGTCGCAGCACCACACGTGGCGACCCGCGTCAAACCGCCGCGAAGCGCGTATTCCGTCGCGAGAGGGTTCATGTGGTTGCAGGCCAGGTTCGGCCACCGGTGCGGATGCAGGTACTTGAACTGGGCTCGAGCAAGGCGCACGGTCGCTCCAGAGCACCGACAAGCGCCTCGGGAGCGATCGCGTCCAGGCCTCTTCCGGGCGAAGGCAGAATGGTGAGCCGCCGCCAGAATGGCAACCGGAGTGCGTTCGGTCACCGGGACCAGTTGGCGGACGGCGACTTCGGTGGTACCTGTGGAATCTTGGACCTCAGGTGACGTGTTATGGCCGTGACGGAAATGTCGAAAGTTGAGCGCGCGACGCTTACAGGCGTGTGTTCAACCATTCTTCTCACCGCAGGGTGCGCGGCTGCCGAGAGAGATGTCGAACGTCCGTCCAATACGGCAGCGACGTCGGCCGCGACGCCTAAGCCGACATCAGCTGGTTGCAGCGTCACCCGTCCGACGACCGAGGGCATCCCAACCGGAGTGCGCCAGACCTACGATGGTCCCGCCTTCGGCCAGGAACAGCTGTGGGTGGGGGCTTGGTGGTCCGACGAGGCCCTGCTCGAAGAGGCCCGCCAGCACGGCGGCATCAAGTACCCGTCGTTCACGATCCAGGACGACGACGTCACCGACGAGCTCGGACCGCCTCAGGTGTCGGCCAAACGGCTCGACGGAGGGGGCGAAATCGCCGGCGACACCGGGGGATATGCCACGGCGAAGGATGACTCCGGCAAGACGCTTCACTGGTGGCCGACCGGCATCCAATTCTCCGGTCCTGGCTGTTGGCGCATCACGGAGACCGTCGGCAGCACCAGCATCACCTATGTCGTAGATATCTGAGTAGGCAGATAACCCTTTGGCTGACCCGCATGGGACACAACCGGCCCGCGTCACCAGCCGGGTCAGTGATCAGAAGACATCGTCGGAACCGCTGCGCTCCCCCGCCATCGCCCACATCGGTAACGTCGACCTGATGCTGGCAGCCTGCCGAAGGGGTGCACCAGCCCTCCGGATGACTTCTAGCCCGGTGCCGATGGACAGTCCTATCGCTCGCGGGGAGCGCTGAGTTCCCACCAGTCGTCAGGTGGCTCGCGGATGATGGTGGCCGCGGTGATCTCCGCGCGTCCGAGGCTGCAGAACTTCCACAGCTCCTTCGCGGCCCGGTGGAACTGGAAGGCAGCGCGGTCGATGTCGAAGGCGTCCAGCTCGCCGGCGCGGTACCGGTCGAGGGCGTGGCCTCGGTGGCTCGCGAGGACCTGCAGCTGTGCTTCGTGGTACTGGGCCACGACTGCGCGGGCGTCACGCCGCTCGGACTTGCTCGACACCCGGGCGAGGCTACGCCGCCCTGGGTGCAGGAGCCACAGCCCAGCGTGTGGTCGGTTCCCGAGGTACGGGCCGGCTGGTTCACTGCTGTCATGAGCGACTTGAGTCCGGTGCCGCGGGATCCCGCCGCCCTCAAGGAGTGGGTCGCCTCGCTGAGCCGTGAGGAGCTCGCCGACCTCGCGGGGCAGTTGCTCGGCGGGTCGATGACCGGCGGGCTCGCGGGCATGGCCGTGGAGCCACGGCGTCGTGAGATCCTGCTTGATCCACCGCCGCCGGAGCCGGGGCTGCTCACAGTGACGATCGAGCTGGTCGGCTCCAAGCCCCGGATCTGGCGGCGACTGGTGCTGCCCGGGGACTTGACGCTCGACCGGGTCCATCCGCTGCTGCAGGCTGCGATGGGCTGGACGGACTTTCACCTGCACCATTTCCAGCCCGGGACCGGCCGGCGCTACGACGAGCCGTACTTCCTCACCGAGTTCGACGTCGAGGAGGGTGACGAGGGCGTCCTTGAGGCCGAGGCCCGGATCGACCAGGTCCTGCGTGACCCGGGCGACCGGATGCTCTACCTCTACGACTTCGGCGACGGCTGGGAGCACCGGCTCACCCTCGAGTCCGTGTCACCCTTGACCCCTGAGACCCGGCAACCGGCGTGCCTGGCCGGGGCGAGGGCCTGCCCGCCGGAGGACGTCGGCGGCATCCACGGCCACCACGAGCTCGCGGTCTGGCTGCGGGCCGGCGCACCCGCCGACGCCGTGCCCGCCCCCTTCGAGGATGCGGCCCAGGCATGGGACTGGCTCCCGGTCGACTACGCCCCCGACGCCTTCGACGTGGAGGAGACCACGGCCGCAATGCGCCGGTGGGGCGCCGGCGAGCACCTGTCCTGGCACGGGCTCCCGACCCCCGCGGCCGACCTGATGCAGCGGCTCCGAGGCGAGGGGTACGGCGTTCTCGCGGCATGGCTCTCGCAGGTGGGACCGCGCGAGCCGGTGACCCTCGACGATGCCCACGCACGAGCGGCTGCCCAACCGTGGCGGGCCGTCCTCGACGCGATCGGCCCCGGGTCCAGCTGACCGCGGCCGGCTACCTGCCACCGGCCGTCGTCGAGGAGATCGCCCACCGGAGCGGGGTCAGCGACTGGTGGATCGGCAAGGCCAACCGGGAGGACCTGACCCCACCGGTCCCCTCCCTGCGAGACGCCACCCAGCGGCTCGGACTGCTGCGCAAGGCCAAGGGACGGATGGCCCCCACGGCACGGGCAGGGACCGCGGCGGCCACCGATCTCGCGCTCGTCGCGGCCGTGCTCGAACGGCTGCCCCTCGGCCGCGGGTTCGAGGCCGAGGCCGGATGGTGCGCCATCGTCGCCCTCGCGGCCGGCAACCCCAAGCAAGCCCTCGGGCACCACCTGGTCCCGGTCCTCACCGACCTCGGGTGGCGCCACCGGAACAGGTCGCCCCTGTCCGCCGCCGAGGCCGCCGACGGAGCGCGGCCGACCGTTGAGGTCCTGGAGCTGATGGCCAGCGGCCGACGGACGCTCGATGCCGACCTGCTCACCACCCTGGCGCGCGCCACCCTCTTCGGGTTCGCACGGTCCTGAGCACGCCGGCAGTCGCCGGGACCGCTCCTTCGTCGCCTGCCTGGGTCACCGGCCGATGCTGCGCCGCGGTGCCGGCGCGGTGATGCGCTGCTGGTCCTCCGGCCGTGGAGCCGGGGATCTCTCGGGTTGCGGGGTGGCGGGGGTCGATGCGGGGTCCGGGTCGAGGATGCGGAACCAGAGCGTGGCGCTGGGGTGGTCGTCCGGGAGCGGGCCGGCTGTCATTGCCTCGGCGAGCCGGGCGGGGACGTCGGTGCCGTCTCGGCTGATGCGGTCGAGTCGTTCGGCGAGCTGGTTGGTGAAGCCGTCGCGCCGACCGACGTGCTGCACCACGACGTGCTCCCAGTACCGGACCGGGTCGGGGTAGGCGGCGCGGATGCGCTGGTCGAGGTGTGCGGCATGGCGCCTGGCCGCTCCCCCGCCGACCGGTGTGGGCCCGGTGGGCCGGCGGTCGGCGTCGTCGACGCCGCGGCCCGCCCGCCAGAGGGTGAGATCGGCGAGCAGGTCGGGGCCGGAGTGTTCGGGCAGTGAGGCGACCCAGGCCGCGGCCGCGGGTGGTCCTTGCTGCTGCACCGCGGTGGCGAGTGTCGCGACCCGGGTCGACCTGGCCTGGAGGTAGGGCCCCCACGCTGGGTCGTCGGTGAGTCGCCGCGGGATGGCGGGCAGCCACGGCAGCGGCCCTGCGGGGCAGGGTTGTTCGAGGCGGGACAGCAGGACGGCGGCGGGGTCGACGACGTCGTCGAGGCCGGCGCGGCCGGCCGCGACGCGAAGCGCCGTGGTGGCGTCGTGCCCGTCGGCCTCGGTGAGGGCGAGGTGGGCTCGCAGCCCGGGCCAGGCGGCGGCCTCGGTGAGTCCGGGGACGAGCCGGTCGGCCGACTCCTGCAGCCGGCGGAACCAGGCGTCGCCGAGGATGGTCTCGGCGCCGGCGAGGAGGGCGTCGTCGTACCGGGTGGCGGCGTCGCGCAGCTGGACGGCCGGGCTGTTGGCGTGGGCCTGGGTGCTGGTGGCGGACAGCGCGGCCCCGTCGCGGGAGAGGATCGCCTCGAGGGTCTCGGTCGCGGTCGCCGGACTGGTGGTGTCGGTCACCGGTGGCAGGTGTGGGTCGACATCGCCCGGCGCGGGGACGTGGACGTGGTTCTCCAGCCGGCCCCGGGTGAGCATCGTGTAGAGCAGCTGCCGGGTCTCGTGGCCGGTGACAATGCCGTGGACGGTGTCCGCGGTGACACCTTGGGCGGTGTGGACCGTGGTGGCGTAGCCGAGCTCGACGTGAGAGGCGACATAGTCGGCGGGCAGTACGACCCTGGCCCGCGAGCCGGTGCGGCGGACGGTGAGCGCACCACCGCCCGTGTGGGTGACGAGCCAGCGGTCGCCGTTCTTGACCCAGTCGGTTCCGCCGGTCTCGAGCCGTCGATCGTTGCGGCGGGTGATGACGACGTCACCGGCGGACGCACGGGACCCGTCGGCGAGGACGATCTCGACGCCGGGGGCCTGTCCGTCGAGGCGGGCGGCTCGGGCCCGGTCGTTGAGGGCGGCGACGAGGTCCCGCGACGGCGCGAGCATGAGGCAGTCCCTACCGGCGGCGCGGTCGGAGCGCCATGCCTCGAAGGCGGCGTCGATGCTGCCGGCGAGGTCACCGACGTGGACCCGGCCCCGGTCGAGGTAAAAGCCCAGCGCGCTCGCGTCGCCCTCGCGTAGGGCCAGCGTGGCGTGGGCCTCGACCGGGTCCCGGAACCGGACGACCTCGTCCAGGCGGATAGCGCCATGGGTGGCGGCGATGTCGCGCAGCACTCCCCCGGCCCCGACGGCGGCCAGCTGCTGGTCATCCCCCACCAACCGGACCGAAGCGCCGCGCCCGAGCGCGTGGGCCACGACGCGATCGAGGGTGAGGGTGTCAGCCATCCCCGCCTCGTCGACCAGCACCAGCGCGCCGAGCCCGATCGTGTCGGCGACCGGGGACCCGCCGCCGCGGTCGAGGTCGTGGACGACCTTGGCGAGGGTGTCGGCCGGGATCCCAGTCGCGTCCCCGAGCACGCTCGCGGCGGCCGCGGACGGCGCCATCCCGACCACCGGCCCGACCTGGCCCCGCCACAGGTCGGCCAGGACGGCCAGGGCGGTGGTCTTGCCGGAGCCGGCCGGGGCGAGGACGAGCTGGACACGGCGGGCACTGGCGGCGAGGGAGACCACGAGGTCGCTCTGCCCGCGGTTGAGCGCGACACCCCGTAGCGAGGCCTCCAGGACCGCAAACCGCGCGTCCTGCAGGTCGACGGCGACCCCGTCGGCGCGGCCGGCCGCAGTGGTCAGACGCCGCTCTGCAGCCAGGATCCGAGGACTGGTGAACAGGTTGCTGCCGGTGTGCCGATACACGCTCGTGCCGTCGGACCGGCGCAGGACGGCCGGGTCCATGATCGGGTCACGCTCCGGGGTGAGGTTGACCGACAGCTCGGCGGCCGCGACCTGCACCACGTGGGCGACGACCTCGGCGATATCACCCGGTGCGATGTCGAGGTCTCGCACCTGACGCTGCGCCTCCGCGGTCAGGTGCCAGGTCTGCCAGGTCGCCCGCCGCGACTCCACCTCCGCGACCACCCGCCCCGCCGCCGCCCGCACCCATACGGCCGAGAGCCCGGGCTGCGTCGTCCTGTTCGGTTGCAGCGCGGCCGCCACCATCCGCTCCACTCCGGCAGGAGGGCCGAGGGTCTCGACGGCCTGCACCCGCCAGGCCGCCCGCTGCTCGGCGAGGGATCGCGGCTCGTGCTTCGCCTCGCGGGTCTCGAGGTTGGCCCGCTGGGCCAGGGCGATCGCCTCGACCGGCGTCGGTGGTCGGCCGTGTGCGCGCCGGAACTCGGACGACAGATCGCGCTGCCGGGCGGTGATGTCGGTGCGTCGGCGGGACCACCGCTGGCACAGCCGGGGGTCGACGCCGTCGATCTCGCGGACCGGGTGCCGCTCACCTGTCACCTCGGTCCGGTCGGCGAACCGGACCCCGAGGTCGGTGACCAGGCGCCGCTCGAGTGCTGTGTTGTAGGTCTCCGACACCGCGACCACGTGCTGGTGCAGCACCCTCCCGTACACCGAGAGCCACTTCCCCTCCCGCGTCTGCACCTTGTTCGCGACCGCCACATGGGTGTGCAGATCCGGGTCACCCGCCCGCGAGTCCCGGTGCGTGAACGCCGCCGCGACCAGCCCCCGGGTCTCCACCTGTCGCGCGCCGTCCTTCCCCTCCCGGGTGAAGAGGACCTCTCGCTCGATGTAGGCCAACGCGTCCGCCACGGCCGCGACGTGCGCCCGCTCGATCGCCCGGGCCACCTCCGGCGGCGCGACCGCCCACAGCGCTGAGACCGACTTCACCGGGCTGAAGGTCAGGTCGAACCCCGCCACCGTCACCCGCTGCGGACGCGAGTACCGGACCACGGCGGAGGCCAGCTCGCGCTCGTCCCGCGGCGCCCTCCCCCGCTCCCGAAAGAACAGCTCCCGGGCGACCTCGCTGCGCACCGCCGCTGCCGACACCGTGGGGTCGGGGTCACCGGGCCCGGTGGAGCCCCTCTCCGCCACCCGCCGAGCGACCTCACGGTTGAACCCGGCGTACCCATCCGTGCCCTGCACCCGGTAGCGCGCGCCGAGCGCGACCCCCGTCACTGGGTGTGAGCCGCTGCCGAACAGGTGGCGCATCTGCTCCGCGGTGACCACGTCCCCCGCCTCGAGACCGTCGACCCCGACCAGTCCGGAGCCGACCCACCGTCCCGGCGCCTCGCCCTTCTCGGAGTAGTAGCCCTCGAGCCCGCCTCGCCCGAGCTCGGTCGCGTCATGCGCCGCGACCTGCCGGGTCAGGTACTCATAGCCCGAGCCGGCCGACAGCTTGTGCAGCGTCATCGTCACACCCCCAAAGGCCCGGACGGGTCGCTGGGTGGACACGGTGCCGACCTGGATGAAAGAGGTGTGTGTCCCGCCCAAGCTCTCGGCTCGATCAGGAGACTGGTTCGCTGGGTCGGGCGTCATGGGCTTGGTCGACTGTGAGACGTCGGCTGCGGGAAGGGGGGATCTGCGTGGGCAAGGTCGTCGCTGTTGTGACCGTGCGTGACGTCGCGTCCAGTTCTGCCGAATGTGTCCACCGGCGTCCGGAATCTGGCCTTTGGGGACACGGAGGTCCGACGGTCGGGCCCGCCCAGCCCAGGAGATCACCGTGACGACGATCAACCACCAGCTCGTCTCGCTCGCCGACGCCGCCGACGCCCTCGCGGTGTCGACGCGCACCGTGCGCAGGTACATCGCCGACGGGCAGCTCGACGCCGTCCGCCTCGGGCACCGCACGCTACGGATCCGGGTCGAGTCCATCGACCGGTTCGTCACGGCCCGCCCGGTCGGGAGACCCCGCCGCGGCGCCGCCTGACGACCGGTGCCACCCTCGCCGAGCTCATGGGTCCACTCGGGCACTCCACCCCGCAGGCAGCGCTGCGCTACCAGCACGCCGCGCGGCCCGGGACCGGGAGATCGCCTCGGCGTTGTCCCGCCTCGCCGAAGGTCGAACCGACCAGCAGAGACCTCCGACCGACCGCCTCGTCCTCGCCGACAACAGAATGGTTCCGGCTGACGGCGCGGAGTCGTGGACGTTGTGCCCGCCTGCTCCGTCAGGCGTTCGTGCTCCGCGCGTACACGACGACGTTGTCGACGTAGTGGCCGGTGGTGTCGTCGATGGTGCCGCCACAGGTGATGAGCCTGAGTTCGGGTCCCCTGGTGTTCCCGTACACCGCGCCGGTGGGGAAGGCATCCTTGGGGTAGCGGTCGACTCGGTACACCTCGAAGGCCACGGTCTTCCCGTCCTTACGGGTGACCTCGACCTTGGCGCCCTTCTTCACGCCACCGAGTTCGAAGAAGACCGACGGCCCGGTCTTCACGGAGTCGACGTGGCCGAGGATGACGCTCGGACCGACCTGTCCGGGCGCCGGGGAACCTGTGAACCACGCGGCCTGGTCGTAGCGCGGGCCGTGGACCGGCACCTGGATCGCGCCGTCGGCGTCGAGACCGGTGCGGTTGACGACGGAGTCGATGTCGACGGAAGCGATCCGGACGCGGGTGGCCGGGGACCGCGACAGTCCCGTCGCCGTCGGCGAGGCGGGCGAACTGTGGGTGCTCGACGCACCCGCCCGCGTCGGGGTCGGGGTGCCGACCTCGGGAGTGGGAGTGGTCAGTGTGAGCGGGGGCTGGGGGGCGGACCGCTGGTCTGCGGCCGCCTTGCCCAGCAGCCCGACCCCGGCGAGGACGAGCACGGCGGCCACCACCGCCAGAAGGCGGTGGTGGCCGCTCGCGAGAAACCTCACGTCAGGCGTCGTCGCTCGCGGTCCGACGGCGCGCGGCCACGACCGCGGCACCGGCGCCACCGACGAGGAGCGCCCCACCGAGGGCGATGAGGCCGGCGTCCTCGGTGCCGGCCGTCGAGCCGCCGCCGGTCTGGACGCCGCCACCCGGCATCTGGCTCATCTGGCTGGCCTGGAGCACGCCGCAGGCGGCCGGGTCGGTGGCCTCCTCGGGCAGCGAGTCGTCGAGGTCGGACTTGACGTCGCCGTCGTACTCGCCGGAGCCGTTGAGGTCGACACCGTGGACGACGACGACGGCCTTGCCGTCGCTGATCGCGGCGGCGGTCTTGTCGTCGACCTCGATGGTCCGCGAGTAGCTGGCGTTCCCGGTCGGGAAGCGGTCGACCGCGAGGCCGCTGTCGGGGCTGGTGTCGCCGTCGGTGGTCAGCGAGACCGCGATGCCGCCGTACTGGTCGGCCGCGTCACTCACCTGCAGAGCACCGTCGGCCCCGCTGCCCTCCTGGTCGTTGGTGGGGCAGACGCCCATCCCGCCGATGTGGATGTGCTGCGCGTGCGGGGCGCCCTCGAGAAGGCCCTGGCTCTGCAGCTTGATGTCCAGCGTGTTGCCCTTCAGCGTGGTGGTGGCGGTGCTCGTCACCCCGGAGTCGTTCAGCTGGGTGAGGTTCGCCGTGAAGGTGCCGTCCGCCGCGTGTGCGGCCGGCGCCGAGAGGGCCAACGGCAGGGCTCCGAGGGCGAGGGCGGCAGCAGCGGTCAGTGACTTTCGCATGTGTCATCTCCGTTCAGGGTTCGGAGCACAAGACCCGTCAACAGGCCGCGACGAGACCACCTTGTCCTCCGCATTGTGTTCGGCGCGAACCCAGTTCCGGATTGGTCCGTGTCCTGAAGGTCGCGCAGCAAGTGAAAAGCATCGTGAGAAGGCATCAACGGCTCGGGTGGTGCATCCCACGCTGACGGCCACCCAAGCCGACCCGGTCCCCGCGACGAACACCGGTCGTCGACTCTGATCGAGCACCCACCTCGGAGGCACCACATGGCCCGCACGATCGCCCAAGTACTGCTCGTCCCCGCTATGGTCGCGGTGCCATCCGCGTGTGGTTCGTCACCGACCGCCGCGGACTCGACACCGGCCTCCCGGTCAACCGCCGAAACGCCTGCCTCGACGTCCAGTGCCGTCGCGACGTCACCACCAGCGCCGCCGACATCCGACGCATCCATCGTCATCAAGGACTTCGCCGACGTCCGTTGCTCCCGGAGCCACCGTCACCGTCACGAACGACGACTCCCAGGCCCATACCGTCACGTCCGACGATGGCGGTTTCGACGTCAAGGTCGGGTCCGGGCAGACGGTCACCATGACGGCGCCCGACTCGGCTGGCCGCTACGGCTTCGTGTGCTCTTTCCACGCGAACATGTCCGGTGTTCTGGTCGCGGAGTGAACATCCGGGCGTCGAGACGGGGCAACGTTCCGGACTCCGCACGGGCGTACCCGCCGGCTTCCACTACCGCCGGACGTGGCGGCCGCCAGCCCACGTTCAGATATGGGGTGTTACATCGAACATGGTCCAGAGCACGCCGGCACCAAGACCGATCATGATCGAGAGCAGGGCGGCGAGCACCGCCGTCCGCTCGGACCAGGGTCGCGGCACCGCCAGCCCCGCAGCCGGTTCCGCGCGAGCCAGAGCCGGTGCGACCCACCGGAGGTAGTAGAACAGCGACACCAGCGAGTTGCCGAGGACGACGACGGTGAGCCACGGCATCCCGCCGTCCCAGGCCGCGGTCGCGGTCGTCAGCTTGCCGACGAACACCGCCGTCGGGGGCGTGCCGACCAGGCCGAGAAGGGCGACGACGAGGGCCACAGCGAGGCCCGGCCGGCGACGGACGAGTCCGGCGTAGCCCGCGAGGTCGCGCACGTCCGGGAACGCGGTCGTCACCGCGAAGGCGGCGACGTTCGTCACCGCGTACGCGGCCAGGTACAGCAGCATCGATGGCAGCGCCAGGTCGCTCCTGCCTGCGACGGCGACCGGGACCAGGAGGTAGCCCGCCTGGCTCACGGTCGACCAGCCGAGGAGTCGTCGCGGGTCCTCCTGGCCGAACGCCGCGAGGTTGCCCAAGGTCATGCTCGCCGTCGCGATCACCGCGACCAGCAGGCCCCAAGCCAGCGAGTCGGAAAGGGCGAGGAGCAGGCGGTACAACGCGATGACCGCACCGACCTTCGGCACCGTCGTGACGAAGGCCGCCGCCAGCCCGGTGGAGCCCTGCGCCGCGTCCGGGACCCAGAAGTGCGCCGGGACCGCCCCGGCTTCGAACGCCAGACCGGCGACGACGAGGACGACTCCGGCCGCGACCGCGACGGTCGGCAAGCCCTCGAGGCGGAGGGCGAGATCCGGATAGGAGGTCCTTCCGGCGAGCCCGTACACGAGGGTCACGCCGAGGAGCATGAGGATCCCGAAGATCGCCCCGACCAGGTAGGTCTTGAGCGCGGCCTCGGCGCCACGAGCGGTGCGGCGCAGCCCGACGAGGGCATACACGGGCAGGCTGGCGAGCAGAAAGCCGACGGCGAGGACGAGGAGGTCGCGTGCTCCAGTGAGCACAAGGGCCCCGGTGGCCGCGAACAGGAGCAGGGCGTAGGTCTCGCTCTCGCGGTCGTTCCCGGCGACCTCGTCACCGGCCAGTAGCAGGACGAGCAGGGTCGCGACGGCGACGGTCACCCGTCCCGCGGTGGTCACGCCGTCGACGACGAAGGCACCCTCGAAGGCGGAGCCGGGCACGAGCGAGCCGAGGACGGCGGCGACGGCACACCCGAGGAGAGCGAGTGCGGCGACGGCCCGCAGGCGCCACTGGCGGCGACGTGCGGTGAACGAGCCGCCCAGCAGGCACACCAGTCCGCCCCCGAAGAGCAGCATCTCCGGCAGCATGGCCAGCGGTCGCATGTCCATCGACTCCACCGGCCTCACCCACCGAGAAGGCCGACGACCGACCTCGCGGCAGGCTCGACGACGTCCAGGAGGGGGCGCGGCGCGACACCGATGGCGAGCGAGAGCACCAGCAGGGGTGCGATGGCCCACAGCTCGTGACCTGCGACATCCGTGAAGCCACGGGAGGACGGTCCGAGGTCGCCGGTGAAGACCCGTGCGAGGGTCCAGAGGAACACCCCGGACACGACGAGGATCCCGAGCAGGCCGACCGCGCTCCACGGGACGGCGGCGATGCTGCCGGTGAAGATCTGGAACTCGGCGACGAACCCGGACAGCGCGGGCAGCCCGAGCGAGGCGAACGCGGCCACGGCGAACAGCCCCGTCGTGCGCGGCGCCGGCCCGGCCAGCCCTCCGAAGCGGTCGATCTCGTAGGTTCCCGAGCGGTCGAGGAACACACCGGCGATCAGGAACAGTGCTGCTGTGACGAGGCCGTGGCTCACCATCTGGGTCACCGCGCCGGACACGGCGATGCTCCGCGCCTCCGTCGTCCCCGACGACACGACCCCCGCCGCACCGACGGCGAGGACGACGTACCCCATGTGGTTGACCGAGGTGTAGGCGATCATCCGCTTGAGGTCCTTCTGGGCCAACGCGACCAGGGCTCCCCACAGCACCGACACCAGCCCGACGACGAGCACGACCCAGGCCCACGCCCGCCAGGCCTCGGGCAGCAGGACCATCCCCAACCGGACGAACCCGTAGGTCCCGAGCTTGAGCAGCACCCCGGCCAGGACCGCCGACCCGACGGCGGGAGCGTCGGTGTGCGCGGGCGGCAGCCAGGTGTGGAACGGGACCGTCGGCGTCTTCACGGCCAGCCCGAGGAGGATCGCACCCAGCACCGCGGCCGCCACGGTTCCGCCACCGGCGAACGGGTCCTGCCGGGCGAGCTCCAGCATGTCGAACGTGTGCGGGTCGGCGGCGAGGTACAGGCCGATGAACCCCGCCAGCAGCGCGAGGGAGCCGAGGAAGGTGTAGAGGAAGAACTGCAGGGCCGAGCGGGCGCGGTCGCCGTGGCCCCACCCTGCGATCACGACGTACATGCCGACGATGGACAGGTCGAAGAAGACGAAGAAGAGGATGAGGTCCGCGGCGGCGAAGACGCCGAGACAGACCGTCTCCAGTGCGAGGAAGAGGGCCGCGCGCGTGCGTGGCCGGTCGGGGTCATGCACCGAGTACACGGCGCAGGCCAGGAAGACGACGGCGGTCATCGCGACGAGCGGGAGCGACAGCCCGTCGAGGCCGACGTGGTAGCTCGAGTCGACCCCGGGGATCCAGGGCACCTGCTCGTCGAAGGCCAGGGATCCGTCGGCCGGTGTCTCGTAGCGCACCCACAGGACCCCGACGAGCACGAGCTCGAGAGCCGACGCGAGCACCCACCCCCAGCGTCCGGCGGTGGGACCGACGCCGGGAGCGAGCAGCAGCAACGCCGCCACGAGCGGAAGGAACACGGTCAGCGAGAGCACGGTCACCTCACGACGAGGAGCAGGACGACGCCGAACGCGACGAGCGCGACGGCCTGGACGTAGTACTGGTGCAGCTGCCCGGTCTGCGGCCGTCGGGCCGCCCTCCCGGCCCGCCGGACGGCACCGGCGACCGCGAGGACCGTGCCGTGGATGCGCTGCTCGTCCACGGTCCCCGTGAACGACGCCACTCGGCGCGCTGCCGTGGCCAGCCCGATGACGCCCTCCGAGATCTTCCGGTCGATCCCGTCCAGCGCCTGCGCGAGGAGCACGGTCGGGCGGACCACGGAGCGATGGACCGCGCGCTCCACGCCACCCCAGGTCCGCACGAGGGCGACCCACCGGCCGTCGCGGCTGACGGGGCGCCACCACAGCACGGCGACGACGAGAACCGAGAGGACGCCACTGGCAGCTATGGCCGGGACTCCGGGCTCGACGAGCGGCCCCCCGACCACCTCTTCCGTCCGCCGGGCGACGGCCGGGATGGCAAGAGCGCCCAGCAGCACCGCGCCCGCCGCCAGGGCGACGATCGCCGCTGCCAGCGAACGGGGCACCCCTCCCCGGGCCTCCTCCTCCGAGCCCCCTAGATCCCGGGCCCGCTCGGCCTCGCCCGGTCCCACGGGTGCCCACAGGACCCTCAGGACGACCCCCGCGTACGCGGCCGACAGCCCGGCGCCGACGACGGCGACCAGCCCGAGCACGGTGGACCGCTCGAAGGCCGCGGCCAGGACGAGGTCTTTGGTGGCCCACAACGCCAGCGGGGGGAGGCCCGCGAGCGAGAGCAACGCGACGGTCGCCGCGACCCGCACCAGCGGCCACTCCCCCACGGCGCCGCGCAACCCGTCCAGCGCCTTGGTGCCGAGGGCCGAGAGCCAGGCCCCGGCGGTGAGGAAGAGCGCGGCCTTCGTCGCGGCGTGGGCGACGAGGTGAGCCGTTCCCGCGGTCGTGGCACCGAGCCCGGCGGCGAGGACGACGAACCCCAGCTGGGCCGACGTCGAGGCCGCGAGGAGCTGCTTCAGGTCGCGCTGCCCCACCGAGACCAGCCCGAGGGCGACCGTCGTCAGGGCGCCCGACCACGCCGTGGCGGACCCGGCCCACGAGGTCGACAGCAGCAGCGGGTTCAGGCGCAGCAGGAGGTACCCACCCATGGCGACCATGGCGGCCGAGTGCAACAGCGCACTGACCGGCGCCGGACCGTCCATCGCCCGGGACAGCCAGAAGGCGAGGACGAGCTGGGCGGCCTTCCCGAGCGCTGCGACGAGCACGCCGGCAGCCAGGACGTCCCGCCACCCGGGTGGTGCGGTGGAGAGGTCGGCCAGTCCCAGTCCGGCACCCCCTGCCAGGGCCGCTCCCGCCGCGACGTACAGGCCGAGGTCGGCGGCCCGCGTCGTGAGGAAGGCGGTGAGGCCGGAGGCCACCCGCCGCCGCTCTCGCCACTCGAAGCCGATGAGGGCGTACGAGGTCGCGCCCATGACCTCCCAGGCGAGAAGGAGGGTGGGCAGTGTCGTCGCCGTGACGGTCAGCAGGGCGGCCGCCGTGAAGACCAGCATCAGGCCGTGGAAGCGGCGGCGTGACTCGCGGACGTCCGCCGCCCCGCCGAGCAGCGCGAGGGTCGCCACGACCGACACGACGGGGGCGACCACCGCCGCGAGGCCGTCGACCTCCAGCGCGAGGTCGGACCCCGCGAGGAACGGCACCCCGACGGACGGCCGCATCGTCGCGACGGCAACGGCCAGCAGGCTCGTCACCGCAGCAACGCCCACGCCCACCGCCGGCGCGGCGCGTCCGCGCACCGCCCAGGAAGGCGCCGTCACCAACGCGCCCCCCGCGACCGCGGGCAGCGCGACGAGAGCCCAGAGGGCGGTCTGCGCCAAGGTCATCCAGTCGAGCCCCTCATCCGGCCAGGTCCGTCGCGGAGTCGGTCATGTCGCTGCCGCGGTGGCGGTGGACGAGGGTGGCGACCGCGAACCCCATCGCCATCTCGACGGTCATCGCGGCCAGGACGACGAGGAGGAGCACCTGGCCGGTGGGGTCCGGGGCGAGGAACCACCACATCGCGCCGGCGGCCAGGATCACGGCGTTGACCATGACCTCCAGGCCCATCATCACCATGACGACGACCTGCTGGGAGATGGCGCCGTAGAGGCCGACCGCGAACAGGGCGGCCGCGACGAGCAGGACGGTCTGGAGGGTCATCGGCCGACGCCTCCCCGCTCTGGGTCGCGCGGCGTTCGCACGTCGAGGTCGTCGCCGAACCGGTCGTAGCGGGTGCGACCGGAGGCCAGGACGATCCCCCCGACGATGGTCGCGACCATGACTGGGCTGACGACGACCATGACGAGCATCTGCTTCCCCATGAGGGACTCACCCAGCGCGGCCGTGACGTCGGGCGACGGGACCCCACGGCGCACCGGCCACGGCACGAGCAGCGCTCCGGCGCCGAGGACGACGAAGGCGGCGACGGACACGGCGAGGGCGGCCCGCTTGTCGTGGACCATCGACATCGGCATCAGAGCCGGGTTCATCCCCATGTACATCACCATGTAGACGGCCATGACGGCCATCTCCATGACCATCATGAGGACCGTCACCACGCCGACGTAATTCTGCTGCATGAGGAGCAGCGCGAGCCCCACCGCCACGAAGGACAGCGCGAGGGCGTAGGTGGCGCGGGCCATCGAGTCCACGACGAAGACGAGGACCGCGGAGGCGACGGCCAGGATCCCGAGGACCCAGAAGCCGATGTCGACGAGCACCCTACTCACCCCAGCACCGCGACGACGACGGCGACGACGAGGTCCTGCACGAGGACGGCGGGCAGCAGGACGACCCAACCGACCTCCATCAGCCGCTCCGGACGCACCGACGGCAGGGCCCGCCGGGCGAGGACGAACAGCGCGAGGAGCACACCGGCCTTCACGGGGACCCACAGCCACCCGGGGAGCACCGGTCCCGCACCGCCACCGAGGAACAGAGGGACGGCGAACAGGGCACCCGCCGCGAGCAGGGCGTAGCGGCCCGCCTGCGCCAGGAGCCGGTCGACCCCGCTGAGCTCGGCGAAGACCCCACCGGCCAGGTCGCGGCCGGCCGGGACCGCGAACGGGCCCCACACGGAGAAGGCGAGGACGCCGAGACAGTAGACGGCGAACGCGACCGGCATCCACACGACGAACCAGAGGCCGGACTGGGCCGCCGCCACGTCACCGAGCCCGAGACTGGCGGCTCCGACCGCCGGGGCGACGAGGGCGAACATCAGAGGCAGCTCGTAGGCCAACGCCAGGGCCAGGAAGCGGTAACCCCCGATGAGGGAGTGCGCCGAGTTGGCCCCCCAGCCGAGCAGCCAGACCAGGGCCCAGACGAGGACGTCCATGGTGTTGAACCACACGATGCCGACGTCGAGGTCGGACACCACGTGGTCGCCGAAGGGGACGACGGCGACCATGAGGAGAGCGGCGACCACGAGCCCGCTGCTTCCGACGCGCCACACCAGGGTGTCGGCCGACACCGGCGCGCGGCGCCGCTGACGCAGCAGACGGGCCGTCTCGTCGACCACACGGGTCAGGCTCGGCCGCAGGGGGGCTCTCTCCGACCTCGCCGCCAGCACGCCGTCGAGAGCGACGGCCCCCACGGCCAACGCGAGCAGGGCTGCGGCCCACAGGAGAAGACCCGGCAGACCGACGGTCGTGAGCGACGACGCGTCAGACATCGACGACCTCCCGGACCGCGGTGGCGCCCAGACTGGCGACGACGAGCCGCGCCACCCCCACGTCGAGCCCGGTGACGAGAGCCGCCACCATCTCGGGCCCCACGAGCTCCGCGCTGGAGACGTCGGCGGAGTGGGCGCCCTCGTTAGAGATCGCGGCCCGAGCCCGGTCGACCAGGACGAGGAGCCGGTCGCGGCAGTCGCCGACGAGCCAGTCCGGCACGTCGAACCCCGGCGCGGACTCCGCCGAGACGGTGCCGGCTCCCGCCAGCGACCACCGCATCGTCCGGGACCTCTCGATCCGGCGGCGCAGGCCCGACAGGACCGTCGCCGCGACCTCGTCCCGGCCGTCGAGTGCCGCGTCCCTCGCCCGTCGGGCGCGGGCCGCACCGTCCGCCCACCCGGCCAGGTCGAGCATGGCAGCAAGGTCGTCACAGCGCCGGGCCCCCAGCAGGGCCGCCCCGGCCTCGGTGGAGGCCCCTGCGGGCACGAAGGACCCGGTCGCAGCCACCACCAGATCCCCGTGCAGGACCAGGTCGAGGACGAGACCCGCCGGCCACGCGGGCAGAATCGGACCCAGCCGCAGCGGCAGCTCGTCCATCTCGAGCCCGTCACGGTCGTGCTCGGACGCGCCGGCGAGCGGGATCCCGTCCGGCGCCATGTCCATCTCGCCGTGGTCCATCCCGTCGTGGTCCATCTCGCCGTGGTCCATCCCGCCGTGACCCATCCCGTCGTGGTCCATCCCGTCGTGGCTCGTGGAGTCGTCGGCGCGTGCCGCGTCGTCACTCGCCGACCCGGACCGTCCGTCGGCGTCCGTGCGCTGTGTCCCGTCGTCGACAAGGTCGACGGCCGCGGCGTCGAGCACGTTCGCCACGGCATCCGCACTCTCGGCGAATCCACGGGCACGAGGTCCCGGCATGGCATCCCAGTGTTGCTCGACGATCTCGGTCATCTCGCCGTCCGCACGGCCGGTGACGACAAGAACGTCGGCGGACGCCGGCGAGAGCGCGAGCCGCCACCCTCGGTCGCGCACGGCTCGTTCCACAGCGACCCGGACCTCCCACGAGCCCGGGCACTCGACGACGAGGACACGCGCTGCGCGGACGGCCCGGCGTGCGAGCCAGGACCTCACACCCACCGCAGCGCCCCTTCCCGCCAGGCCCAGGCGACGGCGACGAGCAGCGCACCGAGGAAGACGAACATCTCGGTGACGGCGCTCGCGCCGAGGTCTGCGACGACGACCGCCCACGGGTACATGAAGAGCATCTCGACGTCGAACGCCAGGAACAGGAGCGTCGCGAGGTACCACCGCACGTGGTAGCGCGAGAGGGCATGGGCGTCCGGCTCCCAGCCGGACTGGTACGGCAGCGGGCGGAGCGCACCACGCCACGGCACGAGCAACCAGTGGGCGGCGTACACGACAGCGACCCCGCCGATGGCGAGGGTCGCCATCGCGAGCAGGCCACTCATGTCCGCACCGCCGCCCGGGTCGGCAGCCGCACCTCGAGGGTCGCCCCTCGACCCGGCCCACCGCTCTGCGCCGTGATGGAGCCGCCGTGGGCGTCGACGATGGCGCGGCTGATGGTCAGCCCGATCCCGGATCCGCGGTCGGTGCGGTCGCGGGCCGTGTCCCCCCGGTAGAACCGCTCGAACACGTGGGGCAGCTGGTCGTCACCGATGCCCTCACCGTCGTCCTGCACGGTGATGACGACCTCCTCGGCCTCGACCCTGCTGCCGATCCGCACGTGGCCCCCGCCCGGGGTGTGCCTCACCGCGTTGTCCAACAGATTCGTCAGCACCTGTCCGAAGCGCTGCGCGTCCACCCGCACGGTCGGCGCCGGACCCGTCCTGTCGACGCGTTCGAGCGAGACCGCCTTGTTCTCGAACCGGGGCCGGACGGTGGCGACGGCGGTGTCCACCAGCCTGGCCACCGGGACCTCGCGCAGGTCGAGGGAGAGCCGGCCCTCCTCCGCGCGGCTCACGTCCTCCAGGTCGGCCGCCAACCGGGACAGACGGATCACCTGCTGCGCCATGATCCCGCTCGTGTCCGGGCCCCACGCGGTGACGCCGTCGTCGAGCGCCTCGAGGTAGGCCGAGCAGGTCGCCAGCGGCGTTCGCATCTCGTGGGCCAGGTCCGCCAACAGCCGGCGTCGGGTGTCCTCGGTGGTCTGGAGGCGCGTTGCCATCTCGCCCAAGGACTCCGCGAACACGTCGAGCTCCGCACCCGCGCCCGTCGGTGCCACCCGCCGGTCGTAGCGGCCGCCGGCGATCGCGCGAGCCGCCGACGACAGGTCGTCCAGCGGGCGACGCAACCGCCGGGCCATGACCCACGTGACCACCCCCGCACTGGCGATCGCGATGAGGAACGCGACCCCGAAGGCCAGGAGGCTGGAGTCGAGGTAGGCCCGCTCGACGTGGTCGACCTGGCTGTCGTTCAACGACCCGCGGGCGCGGAGCAGGTGCGAGTGGAAGAGGGGCGGCCCGAGGACGGCCGCGACCACGGCAGCCGTGACCACACTGGCCACGAGCACCCCGAGCTGCGCGAGCATCAGCCGCGTCGCGAAGCCGTCCCACCGTCCCGCCCGGGGCCCGGTCATGACGGCAGCATCCGGTAGCCGACCCCGCGGACCGTCTCGACGAAACGCGCCTCGCCCGCGTCGTCACCGAGCTTGCGCCGCAGATGCGCGATGTGGACGTCGACGATGTGCTCGTCCCCGACCCAGGCCGGGTCCCAGACCTCGTCGATGAGCTGCCGCCGCGCCCAGGCGTACCGCGGTCTGCTGGACAGGACCTCGAGGAGGTCGAACTCGGTCCGGGTGAGGTCGACGAGGTGTCCGCCCAGGAAAACCTGCCGCGCTCCCGGGTCGATCTCCAGGTCACCGAACACGCGGGTGTCGGCGCCGTCCGGGACCGGACCGCGCCGGGGTCTGCGCAGCAGCACGTGGACCCGGGCGACGAGCTCGCGCACGCTGAACGGCTTGGTCATGTAGTCGTCGGCCCCCACCGAGAGTCCGATGATCCGGTCCGTCTCCTCCGACCGAGCCGTGAGCATGAGGATGTAGCAGTCGCTGAAGGTCCGGACCTGACGGCAGACCTCGACCCCGTCCAGTCCGGGCAGGCCGAGGTCGAGGACGATGACGTCCGGCTCCGTCTCCCGCGCCGTGCGGACGGCCTCCGGACCGGTCGTGACCCGCTCGGTGCGGTAACCGGCGCGCTGCAGGTAGGTGCACACCATGGCGGCAAGGGCCGTCTCGTCGTCGACGACGAGCACACTCGCCGGTGGCATACCGTCCGGAGCAGGCACGTCGCCAGTCTGTCGGACCGGCCACCGGGACGACGAGGGCCCGGGACCGCGCGCCACCATCCTTCGTCGATTCTTCATGGAACCTGAACCTGCGGCTGAGACGCTCGATGCCCGCCGACCGGGGCGGCCAGCCGCCCCCGATCTCGACCCCGAGCCCTGGAGACGCCACTCATGCCTCGCCGGCCAGCCGCCGCTCGTCCTCACCGCATCGCCCTCAACCTCGCGACCGCCGTCGCAGCGCTGCTCCTCGCCTCGTGCGGCTCCACCTCGCAGGATGCCGACCGCGGCGCGTCGAGCGCGGACGCACGTCCGATGGGACACATCCACGCCGTCGCGTCGGACCCCGGCAGCGGAGACGTCCTCCTGGCGACGCACGGCGGTCTGTTCCGGCTCGGTCCGTCCGGGACCACGCCGGTGGGGCCAGCCGTCGACCTCATGGGCTTCGCCGTCGCTCCCGACGGCGCCTACCTCGCGTCCGGCCACCCCGGCCCCGGCACCGACCTGGACCAGCCCGTCGGGCTCATCCGATCCGAGGACGGCGGCCAGTCCTGGGCCGCGGTCTCCCGTGCCGGGAAGTCCGACTTCCACACCCTCACCGTGGGCCCCGGTGTCGTCGCGGGCTTCGACGGAGCCCTGCGAGTCGGCACCGACGGCTCCTCCTGGCAGCAACGTCCGATCCCGGCGCCACCGCGCACGATGTCGGCCTCGCCCAGCGGCGACCGGCTGCTCGCGACCACCGAGCAGGGTCTGCTCTCGTCCGAGGACCAGGGCCGGGCCTGGGCACCGGTCGCGACGCCCGACCTGCTCGTCACCGTCGAGTGGGCCGACGACGACACCCTCGTCGGGGTGAGCGTCACCGGCACCCTGGTCATCAGCGAGGACGCCGGCGGCACCTGGACGGCCGGCGGGTCGGTCGGTCAGGCCTCCGCGGTGTCCGCCACGCGCACCGCCGACGGGCTGGACGTCCTCCTCGTCGTCGGCGAGACCGTGGTGCGCACGACCGACCTGGGAGAGACCCTCGAACGGGTCGCCTGACCTCGCCCGTCGCCGGCGGACCGGCTCGGCCGACCCTTTCACGGCGTCGTCGATGCCCGGAAGCCTCGCAGCCGCAGGCTGTTCGTCACGACGAACACCGAGGAGAAGGCCATGGCCGCCCCGGCGATCAGGGGGTTGAGCAGGCCGAGCGCCGCCAGCGGGATCGCGGCCACGTTGTAGGCGAACGCCCAGAACAGGTTGCCCTTGATCGTCGCCAGGGTCCGCCGCGAGAGCCGGATGGCATCGACGGCGGCGGTCAGGTCGTCGCGCACGAGGGTGAGGTCGGAGGCCTCGATGGCCACGTCGGTTCCGGTCCCCATGCTGATCCCGAGGTCGGCCGTGGCCAGGGCAGCGGCGTCGTTGACGCCGTCACCGACCATGGCCACGACGCGGCCTTCCGCCTGGAGCGACCGCACGACGTCGACCTTGTCCTGCGGCAGCACCTCGGCGTGCACCTCGTCGATCCCGACCGCCGCCGCCACGGACCGCGCGGCGCGGTCGTTGTCGCCGGTCAGGAGCACCGGACGCAGCCCGAGGCCGCGCAGGGCCCGCACCGCGTCGGGGCTCGTCGACCGCACCGTGTCGGCGACGACGAGGAGGCCGCGGGCCACGCCGTCCCATGCGGCGAGGACGACGGTCGCGCCCTCCGCCTCGGACTCGGCCGCGACGGCGAGGAGCGCGTCGTCGACGACGACGTCGTGCGCGTCCCGCACCCAGGAGGGTCGGCCGACCAGCACGGCCCGGCCGTCGACGACCCCCTGCACCCCGAGCCCGGCGGTCGACGAGAAGTCCTCGACCCCGGGCAGCCGGCCCCCGACGAGGTCGCGCCCCCCGTCCGCGACGGCCCGGGCGATCGGGTGCTCCGAGGCACTCTCGACCGCGCCGGCCAGGCGGGCGACGTCGTCGCGCTCCTCCCCCGGGGCGGGCACGACCTCGACGAGCCGCATCCGTCCGCTCGTCACGGTGCCGGTCTTGTCCAGCACGACGGTGTCGACGACCCGGGTCGACTCCAGGACCTCCGGACCCTTGATGAGGATGCCGAGCTGCGCCCCACGACCGGTCCCGACGAGCAGGGCGGTCGGCGTGGCGAGCCCCAGAGCACAGGGGCAGGCGATGATGAGCACCGAGACCGCGGCCGTGAAGGCCGCCGCCGCCGGGTGTCCGAGGAGCAGCCAGACCGCGAGGGTCGCCAGGGCCAGGACGATGACAACCGGCACGAACACGGCCGAGACCCGGTCGGCCAGCCGCTGGACCTCCGCCTTGCCGCTCTGCGCGTCCTCGACGAGCCGCGCCATCCGGGCGAGCTGGGTGTCGGACCCGACCCGGGTGGCCCGCACCATGAGCCGGCCACCGGCGTTCACGGTGGCGCCGACAACGGCGTCCTCCGGACCCACCTCCACCGGGATCGACTCCCCCGTGAGCATGGACACGTCGACCGCCGACGTCCCCGACTCGACGACGCCGTCCGTGGCGACCTTCTCACCGGGCCGGACGACGAAGCGGTCCCCCACCGCGAGGTCCGACACCGGGATCCGGACCTCCGCCTCCTCCGGGGCGGCGCCGCGGAGCACGGCGACGTCCTTGGCGCCGAGGTCGAGGAGCGCGCGCAGCGCCGCGCCCGAGTCCCGCTTGGCTCGCGCCTCGAAGTACCGCCCGGCGAGGATGAAGACCGTGACCGCCGCCGCGACCTCGAGGTAGAGGTGCGGCTCGCTGCCCGCCGCGCTCGGCAGCAGTGTGAACTCCATCCGCATCCCGGGCTCGCCGGCCATCGTGAAGAGCAGCGCCCACAGCGACCACAGGTAGGCCGCGGCCACCCCGACCGAGATGAGGGTGTCCATCGTCGCCGCCCCGTGCCGGGCGTTCGTGACGGCTGCGCGGTGGAACGGCAGCGCGCCCCACACGACGACCGGCGAGGCCAGGGTGAGCGTGATCCACTGCCAGCCGTCGAACTGGAGCCACGGCACCATGCTGAGCACGACGACCGGGGCCGCGAGGACCGCCGACACCACGAGCCGCTGCCGCCAGCCGGCCGCCTCGTCCGGTTCGCCGGCGGGCGCCGTGTCGGCGGGCGTCGCCGACGACTCGGGCGGGAGCTGTGCGGTGTAACCGGTGGCCTCGACCGTCGCGACGAGGTCGGCGGCACTGATGCCGTCGACGAAGGTCACCTTGGCCTTCTCGGTGGCGTAGTTCACCGTCGCGGTGACGCCGTCCATCCGGTTGAGCTTCTTCTCCACCCGGGCAGCGCACGAGGCACAGGTCATGCCGCCGATCACGAGCTCGGTGTCGTGGGTCGCGGCGCCTGCGGTGACGTCGGTCATGACTGGTCTTCCTTCCTGGTGCGGTCGCCAGCGTGTGGGTCAGGACGAGAGGTGGTAGTCGCCCGCCTCGTCCAGCGCGGCGACGACGGCCTCCTGGTCGAGGGGCTCCGCGCTCGTGACAGCGACGGCGGAGGCGTCCCCGGGCACGAGGTCGATCGTCACGTCGGTGACACCGTCGATCCCGGACAGCTCCTCGGTGACGGCGTGGACGCAGTGGCCGCAGGTGAGGCCGGTGACGCTGTAGGTCTGGGTGGGCATGGTGGTGTTCCTCTCGATGGGTGGTGGTGTGCTCAGGAGCGGACGAGCCGGGCGATGGCGTCCGACGCCTCGGCCAGCTTGACCTCGGCCTCGTCGCCTCCGGCTCGGACCGCGTCGGTGACGCAGTGCCGGAGGTGTTCGTCGAGCAGGCCGAGCGCCACGGTCTCGAGAGCCTTCGTGGCGGCTGCGACCTGCGTCAGGATGTCGATGCAGTACACGTCCTCGTCGACCATCCGCTGCAGACCGCGGACCTGGCCCTCGATCCGCCGCAGCCGGTTCTGCACCGACTGCTTCTCCCCGATGTAGCCCGGGACCGTGTGTGCCATCTCTGCCTCCTCAATTACCCCATGCGGGTATCTCTGGATGAGGCTAGTACCCATGGGGGGTATGAGTCAAGTGATTTCCTCAGGGGCCCATCAGCAGGTCGGCTCGTCCCTGCTGCCGTACCTCGAGCAGCACGACGAGCAGCCAAGCGGTTCCCCACAGCACCCGTCTCGTCGTCGGCGCCGGGGACCAGACCCACGCCGGCCACTTCGACGTGAGGGTCCCCCATCCGGCGCGGAGCACCATGACACCGGCCCCGGCGACCGCCGCGATCCCCAACGGGTTGTAGGTCCAGGCCAGGCCGAGCTCGCCGCGGGCGGTGAACACCGCCGCCCGCGTCGCCCCACACGTGGGGCCCATGACACCCCAGCGATGAAGCGGTCCGTGGGTGTCGACCGACGGCAGCCCGACCACCGCGAGCACGGTGGCCGCGACCACTCCGCCGATCGCCACAACGGTCAGCCAGCGGTAGCGGTCATGGTCCTCGACCGCCAACGGCCGTCCGGACGCTCGTGGGACGGGTCCCGGGCGCACTCCCACGCTCCCATCTCCTTCACGACACGACGACCGCACCACTGTGCTGGACCGGACCTCGGCGGGTCGAGCGGCACCCACGGATCTTCATGGCTTCTTGACGGGACCCGAGCCGCGTATCCATCCGTCCTCGTCACGGTGGAGCCATGGACGCGAACGTTCTGGACGCTGTGCCCCCGGAGGCGGCCCTCACCGCCGCCTCGGCCGGGCCGGGAGTCGGCGGTCTCCGCGGGTGGGGGGGGTCGCGGTCGCCCTCGTCGCACTGGTGTCACTCGCAGCCTGGTGGGCCGCCGGCCGGCGGCGACGATGACGCCGGACCCGCAACCCCTGGTGAGCCGACGCGCCGTGGTCGCAGCGGGCGGCCTGGGCGCGGCCGCTCTCGCGGTCGGGGCCTGGGGCACCTGGCAGGCCGTAGGCCGATCCTCGACCGGCGGGGCCTCGTTCGCCGAGCCGCCAGTCAGGCGCAGCGCCGACGGACTGCTCGATGTCGTACTGGAAGCCGCACCCGGAGTGACCCTGGCAGGGCGGTCCACCCACGCCCTGGGATACAACGGGCATTCGCCAGGACCCACGCTCGTCGTCCGCCCGGGGGACCTGGTGCGGGTGACCCTGCGCAACCGCCTCGACCAGGCCACCAACCTCCGCACGCACGGCCTGCACGTCTCACCGACCGGGAAGAGCGACAACGTGTTCCGCGTCGTCGTCCCCGGCACGGACACGGACTACGAGTACCGCATCCCCGACGACCACCCGACGGGCACGTTCTGATACCACCCGCACCACCACGGGACCGTCACCGACCAGGTCTTCGGCGGGCTGCTCGGCGCCATCGTCGTCACCGGACCCGACGAGCCGGTCGTCGACCGCGACCGGCTCCTCGCCGTCAGCGACACCACCCTCATGAGCAACGGCACCGTCGCCGCGGCCGACCACATGGACGCCATGCTCGGCCGCGAGGGAGAGCTCGTCCTCGTCAACGGTCTCCAGCAGCCGCGCATCGAGGTGGCCGCCGGGACCACCGAGCGGTGGCGCGTCGTCAACACCTGCGCCTCCCGCTTCCTCGACCTCGAGTTGGAGGGCCGGCCCTGGCAGCTGCTCGGCTACGACGGCCAGGCTCTCCGCGCTCCGCAGCAGCGGGACTCCCTGCTGCTCGCCCCCGGCAACCGCGTCGACGTCCTCGTCTCGCCCTCGGCCACCGGGTCGACGACACTCCGCAGCCGCGGCTACGACCGCGGGGACATGGGGATGGGAATGGGCGGAGGAATGATGGGCGGCAGCGACGACACCTCGTCGGACGTCACGCTCGCGGCGGTCACCGTCACACCCGGGCCCGATGCCTCACGAGCCGTCCCGTGGCGCGGCCCCGGGGTCTCCGCCCGCGACCTGCGCCGAGCCCAGGTGGACCGGAGCCGCACGCTGACGATGACCGGCGGCGGGATGGGCATGGGCATGACCGAGTTCGGCTTCGACGGACGGACCTTCGACCCCGACCGGGTCGACCAGGAGCTCCGGCTGGGGACCGTCGAGGAGTGGACCATCACGAACACGACGACGATGGACCACCCCTTCCACCTGCACGTCTGGCCCATGCAGATCGTCGGTCCCGAGGAGTCCGCCGAGCCGGAATGGCGCGACGTCGTCATCGTGCCGGCGAACGGACAGATCACCGTCCGGGTCGACGTCCGCAACCACCCCGGGCGGACTGTCTACCACTGCCACATCCTCGACCACGAGGACCTCGGGATGATGGGCGTCGTCGCTGCGGTGTGATCACCGCGGACGTCAGCCGCCCCCGCGACCGTTCCACGCGACGGCCGCTGGCCTCGCACGCGTCCATCCCACCCTCGAGGTCCACGACGTCCGTGTACCCAGCTCGGCCAGGGTGCGCGCCGCGTCGCTGCTCATCCGCCCGCTGCGGCAGGAGACCGCCACCGTGGCCGACCGGTCCGCAGGGAGGCGGTCGCGCTCCTCACGGACCCGGTCGAAGACCACGAAGAGATCGGTCGCCGGGAGCTCCCCCTCGTACGGCGTGTGGACGCTCACCGTCGTCACACTCGGCTCCGTGATCATCTCGGCGAACGCGGCCGGGTCCATCAGTCGCGCCGCCGGGAGCCGGAAGTCGCGGGCTTCTCCGCCTGCGCTCCGCAGCCCGTGGCACCCACCGCCGCGAGGGGCAGGACGAGCACCAGCGCCCGACGGGACATCCCGTCACTCGTCCTCGCCTCGTCGATGACGAACCTCCTGCTTCTGCGCGACGCGGTCCTGACCCTTGGGACTCTCAGGAGCCGAGGAGCTTCTTCATCATCGCGATCTCTGCAGTCTGCGCCTTCTCGATCTGTCCCGCCAGAGCGACGGCGTCGGGGTCGGCACCGTCCGAGATCTCGGTGCGTGCCATCTCGATGGCGCCTTCGTGATGAGCCACCATCATCCTGAGGAACCGGGTGTCGAAGTCCGTACCATCGGCCTCGCCCAAGGCCGCCATGTCGGCGGTGCTCATCATCCCGGGCATCGATCCCGACATGTCCATGCCGCTCATGTCAGCCGGGATCGGCCGACCCCATGCGTTCAGCCACCCGGACATCGTCTCGATCTCCGGGTCCTGAGCGTCTCGGATCTGCGCAGCGAGATCCTTGACCTCCTGGCTCTCCGCCCGACTGCCCGCCAGCTCGGCCATCTCGACGGCCTGGCGGTGATGAGAGATCATGTCGGTCGCGAACGCGACGTCGGCGTCGTTGAAGGTGGCGGACGTCGTCGAGGACGGAGACGACGACATCTCCGGAGATGTCGCTGTCCCTTCGCTCGTGGTGCCGCCGCACGCCGTCAACGTCACGGCGACGAGCATGAGCGAGGCGGCCAGAGTCTTGTTCGCCACGTGGGCTCCTCCGGGATGAGGACCCGCGCTCGAGAGCCGGTGTCGGTGGCGGTCCACCCGCCGTAATCCCAGTGTGCGGACCGTTCCACGACCGGCAGCCCGCCCGAACCATGAAGACTTCGTGTAGATGCAATTCCGGCACGCGCCGGAGCCCCGGGCTTGACGGAATCTCAACACGATCGTCGTCGGAGCCTTCATGTGCGCTCGTCACCGTGGACCGCGTGTTCGAGGTCACGGGAAGTATTCAGTCCCTCCTCGCTGCCGGAGTGGCCCTCTCCCTCCTGTGGAGCGGTGTGGTCTACGCCGTGATCCGCTGCGTCGGCAGCCTGCCGAAGATGGGCAGATCGCCCGATCCGTCCGTCGCCCGGTTCTCGGGGGCCGTCGGGACTCTCGCGCCCGGACACGGGCGACGAGGCGGGGCAACCGTCCACCGTCTTGACGCAACGTTCATGGATCCTCAACAGCCGCCCGAGGAGTGGACTGCGACCGTCGGAACGTCCGACACCCCCACAGGAGGATGAGCCATGCCCTACGCCCTGTCCGTCTTGACGGACCGCCCCTTCGAAGACGCTCTGACGCGGACCCGGGCCGCCCTGGAGGAGTACGGCTTCGGCGTCCTCACGGAGATCGACATCGCCGAGACCCTCGCGGCGAAGACCGGTGCGACCATCCCGGCGCAGGTGATTCTCGGAGCGTGCCGTCCGCCGCTCGCCCTCGACGCACTTCGGACGGAGCCCGGTATCGGCCTTCTCCTCCCCTGCAACGTCGTCGTCCGGGAGTCGGACGACCGGGTGCTCGTCGAGGCGATGGATCCGGAGGTCATGGTGCAGGTCACCGGCAACGAGGAGCTGCACGGCGTGGCAGACGACGCGCGGGCCCGTCTCGAGGCTGCGCTCACCTCGATCACGGCCTGACCCGGCCGCTCACACCCCCACGCCTCGACCAAGGTCGGACCCCGGTCGAGTCCCGAATGCAAGGAGCTCGTCATTGGCCCGCCCCGATCGTCCCTCCCGTGCCCGGCTCGAGGAGCTGAAGAACCAGCAGCGCGCCCGCGAACGCCGTACTCGGTGGCTCTGGGTCGTCGGCACCTCCCTCGCCGTGCTGGCCATCGTCGGAGCGGTCGTCCTCACCGTGGCGCGTGACGTGGCGAGCCGGCCCTCTCTCGACGCGGTCACGACCTACGAGCCGAGTTCCACCCATGTGACGGCCCCGGTCGCCTACGACCAGGCTCCGCCCGTCGGTGGCGACCACAACCCCGTATGGCTCAACTGCGGCGTCTACGACGCCCCCGTGCCGAACGAGAACGCTGTGCACTCCCTGGAGCACGGAGCCGTGTGGGTCACCTACTCCCCCGACCTCCCCGCCAGGCAGGTCCACAGCCTCTTCTCGAACCTTCCAGCGGACTACGTGGTCGTCTCGCCACACGAGGACCTGCCCGCACCCGTGGTCGCCTCCGCCTGGGGCGCCCAGCTCGTCCTGGACGGCGTCGACGACCCCCGAGTCGCCGAGTTCGTCCGCGAGTACCGTCAGGGGCCGCAGAGCCCCGAGCCCGGCGCCGCGTGCAGCGGGGGAACGGACGGCGAACCCGCCTAGCCGAACGTCATGGCACCACGACTCCGACCCATACGTCACGACGAGGCGGTCACGCGCCCTCGGACGGTGGGGCCGCTGCTCTGCGGATGAGGGATCGCTGAGAGCTTCTCCGACGACTGCCCGCACGGGCAGCACCAACGGCCGCCGCCGGGTGTTGACTCGGTCCTGTTGCATGCGGTTCGCAATATGTCGCGCGCCGAGCACCGCCCGTCCAGCTTCCCGGGAGGGACCATCGTGACCGTAGCCGAGGCACCCGCCACCGGCCCGTCGACCGCCGGACGCATCGTGCAGTTCGTGCGTGACCTGGACCGCACCGACAAGCGGTCATTGACCGGCATGTACGCGTTCATCGCACTCCTCCACGTCGTGGGGTTCGGGGTGCTGCTGGCCGTCGTGGTGCCTCAGCACTACCGGTTGGGCGGTGACACACCGGTGTACACGGTCGGGGTCGCGATACTGGCCTACACCTTCGGGCTGCGGCACGCGTTCGACGCCGACCACATCGCGGCCGTCGACAACACCACCCGCAAGCTGCTCACCGACCGCGTCCAGCAGGGGCGCTCACATCGACCCCTGTCCGTGGGGTTCTGGTTCTCCCTCGGGCACTCCACGATCGTCTTCGTCCTGGCCTTTCTGCTCTCCGTCGGTGTCAAGGCCCTCGCCGGCCAGGTCGAGGACGACGGATCCGAGCTGCACTCGGTCACCGGCGTCATCGGCGCCTCCGTCTCCGGCGTCTTCCTGTGGGTCCTCGGCCTGCTGAACCTGGCCGCGCTCATCGGGATCATCGGAGTCTTCCGCCGGATGCGACACGGGGAGTACAACGAGGCCGAGCTCGAGGAGCACCTGAACAACCGCGGCTTGATGAACCGCTTCCTCGGTGGCCTCACCAAGGCCGTCCGCAAGCCCTGGCACATTTACCCGATCGGTGTGCTCTTCGGCCTCGGGTTCGACACCGCCACCGAGGTCGGCCTGCTCGTCCTGGCCGGCGGAGCGGCCGCGTTCAGCCTGCCGTTCTACGCCATCCTCGTCCTGCCGATCCTCTTCGCCGCCGGGATGTGCCTGATGGACACCACCGACGGAGTGCTGATGAACGGCGCCTACGGGTGGGCCTTCCTCAAGCCCGTCCGCAAGGTCTTCTACAACATGACCATCACCGCGATCTCGGTCGCGGTGGCCCTGGTCATCGGGACCATCGAGCTCATCGGCGTCATCGCCGACCAGGCCCGCATCGACGACGGTCCGCTCGCAGCAGTCGCCGCCATCCCGCTGGACTACGCCGGCTACAGCATCGTCGCCCTCTTCCTCCTCGCCTGGGCTCTCGCCATCGCCGTGTGGCACTTCGGCCACATCGAGGAACGCTGGAGCGCCCACCTCCATGAGGGGCGTGAGTCCGCAAACCCGTGACCCCGATCGCGGATGACACCGTCGACATCGTGGGCTCTGCTGCTCGGCGTACTGTCTCGCTGGACGCTTGAGCCGGGCCTTCGGCGGGGAGCCACGACCGCCACAGCCCGTCACCATGGTCATCAGCGGCACGAGGGAAAGGCGAACTCACGGTGCACCGCCCTCTCGCCCCTGAACTCACACGGTTGGCCGAAGAGTGGCGCTCCGTCGAGGGCGGGGGGCGGCGGTTCGTCCCGGGCTTCGACCCGTTGGGCGCCGGGACGACTGCACGAATTCTCGTCCTGACAGAACGACCCGCGGTCGTGACCGTCGCGCAGGGGACGTCGGGAACGTGCGGCGAAGACAGCGCGAGCCGCGCGGTGCACACTCTCGTGTCCTGCCGAGAAGCCGCCGGCCTGCAGCGAAAGGACTACCTGCGCTGGAACATCGTGCCCTGGGCCCACCCGGACACCGCTACCGCACGACCGCCGACCCGAGCCGACCTCGATGACGCACGCCCCGCGTTGCACGCACTCCTGCGGTGCCTGCCGCAACTCAGGGTCATCGTCACCCTGGGCCGACCAGCCCTCGATGGGGTCATGCGTTACCTCACGCTCCATGACGACCCGGTCATCCGCACGGTCCTGGCGGCCCCGCATCCGTCGCCGGCCAACGGTTGCGCATCGAGCCGAACAGCGGGTCCGGACCGTCAACGCCCTGCGCCGAGCAGCGGTCCTCGGCGACCTGTGAGAAGCGGCCGGGTGTTGCTCACGGTGCGTCACCTGGGTCGGGCGAGCAGCCGGCCGGTGCGAACGCCGCCGGCGGTGCGGACCGCGATTAGTGCCCAGGCAAGCACCAGCCCGGCGTACAGCGTCACGGCGGCCACGTCGAGGAAGGGCGCACGCGTCACAGCCGCGAGCCCGGACGTGCCCGTCACGACGGTACCGACAGGGAAGGTGAAGGACCACCAGGTCAGGGAGAAGGGCAGGTGCGCCCGACTGGTGTGCACGGTGATCGCGGCGGCCAAGGCGAGCCACAGCATGGCGAACCCCCACATAGGCAGCCCGAACACCAGCCCCATGGCCTCGAACGCCGAGGCGTACGGGTCCGGCAGGACGGCGGGTGCGGTGTGTCCCAGGGTGTGGGCGGCGGTGACCGACTGGCCCAGCGGCCCCAGCACGATCCACAGGGTCGGGACCGCGGCCGCCGCTCCGACCTTGTGGTGCGCCAACCGGCTCCAGATCAACGTGATGACGACGAGACTGGTCACCAGGGTGAGACCGAACATCATGGTGCAGGCCAGCTGCATCGCCTGTTGCCAGGAACCCGCCGGTAGGTGGGGCAGCAGCAGGGGTCCGGTAGCGGCGCTGACCATCGGCGGCACGACCGGCATCAGCCACCCGCCGAACGCGGAGTCCGGCCGCACCTCGTGCGCCGTGAACGTCTTGTAGGGGACCGCGACCGCCGTCCACAGGCCCAGCGCCGTCCCCACCGTCCACAGCACCGCGTCGATACCGACCGCGACGGACTCCCCGACGAGAGGAACGCCGACCAGGAGAGCCCCGGCCCCGACTGTCATCAGGGCCATCGCGGGCGCCCCGTAAAAATGGGACATCGTCGGGTCGTCGAGGTGGCCGCGCGCCGTCGCGCCGTGACGGCGCCAGTGCACGACGGTCGCCGCCACCACCGCGGCGAGCAGGAGCCCGTCCAGCACCCACACCACTCGCGCGGCGGCGAGCAGACCCGGGATCTGGACGGGCAACCTCGCCGCAGCGTTGGCGACGATCCCCGTCCCCATCACCGACGCGAACCAGTTGGGTCCGATGAACCCGAACGCCGACTGGCCCTCCAACGCCCGAAGCGGCGAACGGTCAGCCTCGTCCTCACCAGGACTGTGAAAGTCCTGCCGGTCGGCCCTGTCGGCGACATCCGTGGTGATCATGTCCACCAGTCTTCGACCTCGCCGGATGTCTCAGTAGACCCCGCTCGAGCGTGCATCCACAACGTTCCCTTGTGGCTGGGCTACGCTCGGGCCATGGCGTCGCGCGTGCCCGACCTCGACGGGTTGCGGCTACCCGTCGGTGTCGCCCGAGCCGGCAGCATCGGCGCCGCGGCCAGGGCCGAGGGCATCACCCAGCAGGCCGCCTCCCAGCGGCTGCGGGCGGTCGAGACGCAGGTCGGAGTCACGCTGGTCCGACGGGGACCTCGCGGATCCGAGCTCACCGAGTCCGGCGTGGTCATCACCGAGTGGGCCACCCGGTTGCTGGACCTGGCCGAGGAGATCGACACCGCCATCGAGGGGCTGCGGGGAGACCGGGGTCGCGACCTGGTGGTGTGGGCGAGCATGACCGTCGCAGAAAGCCTCATGCCACGCTGGCTGGTCCGCCTGCACCAGCTCCGTCCCCACTCCCCCACCGGCGTGACCCTGACCGCGGCCAACAGCCGACAGGTGCTCAAGGCGATCCAGGAGGGCTCGGCCCACGTGGGCTTCGTCGAAGGTGTGTCGAAGCCCGTGGGAGTGCGCTCCGTCGTCGTCGCCCACGACGACCTCGTCCTGGTCACCGCACCCGGCACACCGCTGAGCAGGCGCCGCACACCGCTGTCTCCCGAGGAGGTGGCGGCCCTGTCCCTGACCAGCCGCGAACCCGGTTCCGGAACCCGCGACGTGCTCGGCGCAGCCCTGGCACATCATCGCCTGACCCCCCGCGAGCCGGACGTAGAGCTCACCAGCGTCGTCGCAATTCGGGAGGCCGTGATCGCCGGCAGCGCGCCCGCCTTTCTCAGCCGGCGCCTTGTTACCCGCGACGTCGGCTCGGGAACCCTCCGCATCGTCGACGTCGCCGACCTCGACCTCCGGCGCCACTTCCGCGCCTGCTGGGTCGGCACCGCCACCCCTCCCGCCGGCCCGGTGCGCGACCTCATCGCCATTGCCAGACCTCATCGCGCGGACTAGCACGCCGGCCCGCGGCGCGTGGCACATCGAGCGGCCACGAAGGACGTTCCCCCTCGTGGTGATCTGTGGCCGCGTTGAATGGCAGCGGGCGATCGGCCGAGGTCGGCAGGTAGCCCGGCCTCGTCGAGGTCATCGCCATCGAGACGAGCCACAAGGGCGTCTACCGTCCATCTCTGGTCCGCGCCGTCGGCGCTGGTGCCCTAGCGGTGCGGCGGGTGGGCGAACCAGCCCGATGCCGGACGCGAGGACGGTGCATCCGGTCGAGGATCCGCGCAGCGGAACCCGCGGCCCGGATCGCGTCCCCGTCGAAGTCGGCACGCGCCTCGGCGGTGCCGAAGATCGGCCATCGTACGACGACGGTCACCGATCGCTCGACCGGCAGTGGCGTCACCCAGAAGGTCTGGTCCTCGGCAGTGTCCCGTCCCGTAGTCATGGGTACTGACCCACCTACTAGTCCGGCCCGAATCGCACGTCGCTGCTCGTCCGCCAGGCCCCAGGCGGCGTCGCGCTCAGCCGGCTCCCGGCTCCTTTTGGCTTCCCGCTGCGTGCATGGTCGACCCGCCGGAGCCAAGAGGGAGCGCGGCTCGGTGCGCGAGTCTGCCCCGATTCACACCTTCCGCACGAGTGCGTCGATCCCTCGCCCACCGGCCGCGGGGCGGCAAGGGCGAGGGGCGCCTCAGTACGGGTCAACGGACCAGGGTCGCCCTCTGGACTACATGAGCGTGGTGCGGGTCGAAGCTGTGAAGGAGTGCATGTTCGTGTCCTCGGGCCTGTCGGACCCGCGACCCAGCGGGCAGCGCGCCGTGCAGTGCTGTGTGCCCGATCAAGGGGCAGCTCTGATGGGTGTCCCGGGGCCACCGACAGACTCTCCGGTTCCTCACCGACCGCCACGATGTGCATCACCATGGTATTTGTCTATAGTCATCTATAGGCGTACGACAAGTACATGCCCGACCGGTGCCCCTCTGGTGGTCGAGAGCCGCGGCGTGCACTGGTTGTGCGGGCGGGCGCCGGGTATGGGCTCGTCACCGGGTCCATCACCGGGCCGGTGACCGACGACGAGAGCGAGGCAGTTGCATGACCACGGTGAGCGACTACGTGATCGACCGTCTGATCGCCTGGGACCTGCACCGGTTCTACGGTTTCCCCGGAGACGGGATCGGCGGGTTCGACGGCGCCCTGGGGCGGGCGGAGCGGGACGGCAAGGACTTCGTGTACATCCGTCCGACCCACGAGGAGGAGGCGGCGCTGATGGCGACCGCCCATGCGAAGTTCACCGGAGAGGTGGGTGTGTGCATCGCGACCTCCGGGCCCGGCGCGGCGCACCTGCTCAACGGGTTGTACGACGCGCGGTGCGACAACCAGCCGGTCGTGGCCGTCGTGGGGCAGCAGGCGAGGGTCGCGACCGGGACCGACTTCCAGCAGGAGCTGAACCTCGAACGGACGTTCGCGGACGTTGCGGTGTTCGTCCAGACGGTCCTCACCGCGCAGCACGCACCGCTGGTCGTGGACAAGGCGGTGCGCCTCGCGGCGGCCCGCCGGGGTCCGGCCGTCGTCATCCTGCCCTCGGACGTCCAAGAGCTGGAGATGGAGGAGCCGGAGGTCGCGCACGGCGTCTCCCGCAGCGGGATCGGCTACGCCTCGACCCACTTCGCCCCGGACGAGGACGCGCTGCGCGCCGCGGCCGAAGTGCTCAACGCCGGTGAGAAGGTGGCGATGCTCGTCGGGGCCGGCGCCCGCGGCGCGCGTGAGGAGGTGCTCGCCGTGGCCGAGCGGCTCGGGGCGGGCGTCGTCACCGCCCTGCTCGGCAAGGACGTCGTGCCTGCCGACGTACCCTTCCACACCCAACAGCTGGGGCTGCTGGGCTCGCGGCCGAGCTACGACATGATGCAGGACTGCGACACCCTGCTGCTGGTTGGCACCAACTTCCCCTATGCGGAGTTCCTCCCGCCCACCGGTCAGGCCCGGGCCGTCCAGATCGACACCGACCCCGGTCACCTCGGGATCCGGTACCCGACCGAGGTCAACCTCTGGGGTGACGCACGGGCCACCCTCGCGGGGCTGCTGCCCCACCTGCGCCAGACCGAGGACCTGTCGTGGCAGGAGGGCATCGCCACCGGCATGCGTGAGTGGGTGCAGGAGACGACCCGGGTCGCGATGGCCGATGCCGACCCGGTCAACCCGCGCCGGGTCTTCCACTCCCTCAACGAGCGGTTGCCGGAACGGGCCATCGTCACCGCGGACGCCGGGTCGACCGCCGACTGGTACGGCCACCACATCCACCTGCGCGGCGAGCAGATGGGCAACCTCTCCGGGCGGCTGGCGACCATGCTGGCGGCCATGCCGTACGCGATGGCCGGCAAGTTCGCGTACCCGGACCGCCCGGTCGTGTGCACGATCGGTGACGGCGCGTTCCAGATGCTGGGGATGAACGGCCTGGTCACCGTCAAGCGGCACTGGCGGGAGTGGGCGAACCCGACGTTCGTCGTCCTCGTCCTGCACAACGACGACCTCAACCAGGTCTCCTGGGAGATGCGCGAGGTCGGCGACCCCCGGTGGGACACGGCTCAGCTCGTGGAGTCCATGGACTACGCCGGCTATGCCCGCAGCCTCGGGCTCGAAGGCATCCGGGTGGAGCGCCCCGACGAGGTCGACGACGCGTGGGAGCGTGCCTTCGCCGCCGACCGGCCGGTCCTCATCGACGCGATCGTCGACCGCAACGTCCCCCCGCTGCCGGCGCACATCACCCTCGACCAGGCCAAGGGTCTCGCCCAGGCCCTCGTCTCCGGCGATCCGGAGGGCCGGCGGGTGGCGATCGAGGGAGCCCGTGCCATGGCAGCCGAGCTGTTCGCGCGGGCGCGGGGCCCCCGGTCGTGACCGACCCGGACACCTCCTTGGGCCGGCACGGCACGCCCTCTGGCGCAGCCGTGGTGTCCTCGCTCGAGGCAAACGTCTACGAGGTCCCGCTCGAGGAGCCGGAGTCGGACGGCACCCTCACCTGGGACTCGACCACCATCGTTGTCGTGGAGGCCCGCGCCGACGGCCGCTCCGGCATCGGCTACACCTACGCACCACGGGCCGCGGCCGCGGTTGTCGAGGACACCCTCGCCGCGGTCGTCACCGGCCGGGACCCGATGGCCGTGGGCGCCGCATGGGGCGCGATGGCGCACGCCGTCCGCAACCAGGGACGGCGCGGACCCGTCAGCGCCGCGATCTCGGCCGTCGACATCGCCCTGTGGGACCTCAAGGCGCGCCTCGTCGGCCGACCCCTTGTCGACGTCCTCGGCGGCTACCACGACCACGTGATCGCCTACGGCAGTGGCGGGTTCACCAACCTCACCGACGAGGCGCTGACCGCGCAGGTCCGCGCCTGGACCGAGCAGGGCCTGCCCGCGGTCAAGGTCAAGGTCGGCAGCGACCCGGCCGACGACCCCCGGCGGGTCGCCCTCGTCCGTGAGGCCGTCGGCGCGCAGGTGGAGGTGTTCGTCGACGCCAACGGCGCCTACCATCGCAAGCAGGCGCTCCTCCTCGCGGAGCGGTTCGCTGAGCACGGCGTGCGCTGGTTCGAGGAACCCGTCACCTCCGACGACCTCGACGGGCTGCGACTACTCCGTGACCGGGCTCCCGCCGGGATGGAGGTCACCGCCGGCGAGTACGGGTGGGACGTCACCCACGCCCGGCGTCTCCTCGACGCCGGCGCAGTTGACTGCGTCCAGGCCGACGTCACGAGAGTGGGCGGCATCACCGGGCTGCTCCGTGTCGCCGCCCTCGCCGACGCGCACGGCCTCGACCTGTCGGCCCACTGTGCCCCCCAGCTGAGCGCGCACGCCCTGACTGCCGTGTGGCACGCACGCCACCTGGAGTACTTCGCCGACCACGTCCGGCTCGAGGCGATGGTCTTCGACGGAGTCCTGCAGCCCGTCGACGGAGCCCTGCGCCCCGACCGCGCACGCCCGGGCCACGGCCTCGACGTGCGCTGGGCCGACATCGAGCGCTACCGCACCCGACCCGAGGAGAGACGATGACCAGCACCGGCCTGCCCGTGCACTGGGACGGGATGACCACGGTCGAGGACTCCGACGCCGGCGGCACCCTCCCGGACCACGTGCGCGCGCTCGCCGCAGAGCTCGCCTCCCGGGTCAGCGGTGAGGTCCGATTCGACGAGGGGACCCGCGCAGCCTACGCGACCGACGCGTCCAACTACCGACAGCTCCCGGTCGGCGTCGTCCTGCCCCAAACGGTCGAGGACGTCGTCGAGACCGTGCGTTGCTGCCGGCAGGCCAAGATCCCGTTGACCAGCCGAGGTGGCGGGACGAGCCTGGCCGGGCAGACCTGCAACGTCGGCGTGGTCATCGACTTCTCCAAGTACCTGACGGGGATCGAGTCCATCGACCCCGAGGAACGGACTGCCTGGGTGCAGCCGGGCTGCACCCTCGACTGGCTGCGGGACGCCGCCGCCGCGCACGGCCTCACCTACGGACCCGACCCGGCCACGCACAACCGGAACACGCTGGGCGGGATGATCGGCAACAACTCCTGCGGCACCCACTCGGTGATGGCCGAGTTCTACGGCCCCGGTCCCCTGACCGTCGACCAGGTCCTCGAGCTCGACGTCCTGACCGTCGACGGCGCGCGCTTCACCGTCGGCCGCACCTCCCGCGAGGAGCTCGATGCCGCGATCGCCGACGGGGGCGAGCGCGGCCGCATCCTCGCGGGGCTGCGCGACGTGCGCGACCGCCACCTCGGGGCCATCCGCACCGGGTTCCCGCAGATCCCGCGCCGGGTGTCCGGGTACAACCTGCCGCAGCTGCTGGACGAGAACGGGTTCGACGTGGCCAAGGCCCTCGTGGGCACCGAGGGCACCTGCGTGACCGTGCTGCGGGCCAAGTTGCAGCTCATCGGCGCGCGACCGGAACGCACCCTCGTGGTCGTCGGGTTCACCGACGCCGCCACTGCCGGCGACCACGTCCCCATGGTCCGCGAGCACCGACCGGTGGCCTGCGAGGGCATCGACCGACAGTTGGTGGACTTCATGACGGCGAAGGGGCTGCACCCGGAGGACGTCGACCTGCTCCCGGACGGCGACGGCTTCCTCCTCGTGGAGTTCGGGTCCGACGACAAGGCGGACGCCGACGAGCAGGCGGCCAGGTTCGTCGATGCCTGCGAGAACCTCGACACCTCCCCGTCGACGAAGACCTTCACCGACGCCTGGGAGGCCCAGAAGCTGTGGCAGGTCCGCGAGTCCGGGCTAGGGGCGACCGCCCACGTGCCGGGGATGGGTGAGACGCACCCAGGCTGGGAGGACGCGGCCGTCCCGCCCGAGAAGGTCGGCGACTACCTGCGCGACTTCCGCGACCTGCTCGACGAGTTCGACTACCACGCCTCCCTCTACGGACACTTCGGCCAGGGCTGCATCCACTGTCGTATCGACTTCCGTTTGCACACCGCGCACGGGGTGACCCAGTGGCGGCAGTTCCTCGGCCGCGCGGCCGAGCTGGTCACCTCCTACGGCGGTTCCCTCTCGGGAGAGCACGGCGACGGGCAGGCCCGCGCCGCCCTGCTCGAGACCATGTACGGCTCGGAGCTCGTCGAGGCATTCGCCGAGTTCAAGGCCGTCTGGGACCCCGAGGACCTGATGAACCCCGGCAAGGTCGTGCGCCCCCACGCGCCGACGGACGACCTGAGGCGGGGGCCGGCCGTCCGCCTCACCCCGGTGCGCACGCACTTCGCCTTCCCAGACGACGACCACGACTTCGGCAAGGCCGCGGCCCGCTGCGTCGGCGTCGGCCAGTGCCGCAACGTGGACACCGGCGGCATGTGCCCCAGCTACATGGCCACCCGCGAGGAGGAGGACTCCACCCGCGGACGCGCCCGGATGCTGTTCGAGATGCTCCGGGACGACAACGGTCTGACGGGGTGGCGCGACGACCACGTCGCCGACGCCCTCGAGCTGTGCCTGGCGTGTAAGGCGTGCAGGCACGAGTGTCCCGTCAACGTCGACATGGCCACCTACAAGGCGGAGTTCCTCTCGCACTACTACAAGGGGCGGCTGCGCCCGCGCAGCGACTACGCCATCACCCTCATCTACTGGTGGGCCCGCATCGCCAGCCGCGCACCGCGCCTGGTCAACGCGGTGACCCAGAACCGAGTGCTGGCCCGGGTGCTGCAGAAGGCCGGCGGGGTCGCCACCCAGCGCGCCATCCCGCGGTTCCGGTCGACCCCGTTCTCGCGGTCGTTCCGCGCCCGCCCCCGGGAGGATGCCCCGCGGCCGGTCCACGACGGTTCGGCGGCGATCACCCACGGCGACGCGATGCGCTACCGGGCAGAGTCCTATTCGACGTTGTCGATGCAGCACGGCGGCCGGCGCAACACCCTGCACCCGCACGGCACCGACGCCCCGATCGAGACCGACCGGGTCATCCTGTGGCCCGACACCTTCAACAACTACCTCGAGTCCGAGGTGCTCGAGGCGACCGTCGAGGTGCTCGAGCACGCCGGGTACCAAGTGACCCTGCCGTCCCGTCCGCTGTGCTGCGGGCGGCCGCTGTACGACGCCGGCATGCTCACCACGGCCGAGCACCTGTGGCGGCAGGTGCTCGACACGTTGCGCGACGACATCCGAGCCGGGGTCCCGGTGGTGGGCGTCGAGCCCAGTTGCGTGGCCGCGTTCCGCGACGAGCTCGTCGGGCTGCTGCCGGGCGACGACGACGCTCGGCGACTGTCCGAGCAGACGTTCATCCTCTCCGAGTTCCTCGAGCGACAGCGCTACCAGCCGCCACCTCTCCCGCAGGAGGCCTTGGTCCAGATGCACTGCCACCACGTGGCCGTCCTCGGCACCGACGCCGAGGAGGCGTTGCTGCGCCGGATGGGCGTCGACGCCGACGTCATGGACGCCGGGTGCTGTGGCCTGGCGGGGTCCTTCGGGTTCTCCGCGGACAAGTACGAGGTCTCGGTCCGGGTCGGGGAGCGCAAGATGGCGCCGCTGGTGCGGGCGGCGGAACCCGCGACCCAGGTGGTCACCGACGGCTTCTCCTGCCGTGAGCAGATCGAGCACCTGACCGAGCGCCGGCCGCGACACCTGGCCGAGCTGCTGCGCGACGCGGTCCGTGCCGAACGCACCCGGGAGGAGGGGTAGCGATGACGGGCGACTCGGTGCCGCCGCGTCTCCAGCACCGGCGTGGGCGCGACGTCGTCATCCAGGAGGCCATCGACGACCTGGTGCGTCATCGCGGCGAGCTCTCTCCGGACGAGCTGCGTCGCCGGCTCGTCCGGCGCCTTGCCGACCGAGGGGTCGTCGGCCTGCCGGAACCCTGGCTGGACGCGGTGAGTACTGCGTTGGGCCACGGCAACCCCTACGTCGTGTCGCCCTTCACCCTGGACACCGCGGACGTACCGGCGCCGGAGGACCCGGTGCGCGACGAGGTCATCGACTGAGGCGTCGGAGCAGTCACGCAAGCCGCTGGGCGGTCTCGAGCAGCAGGGCGTGGACGAACCCCTGCGGCAGGTTGCCCCGCAGCTGACGTTGGCGGACGTCGAACTCCTCGGAGAACAGGCCCGGCGGGCCACAGGCCGACCGCTGACGTTCGAACCACCGGAACGCCCCGATTCGGTCGCCCCCTTCCAGGAGGGCCAGGCTCATGGCGAATCCGCACATGAGGAAGGCCCCCTCGGCGTCACCGAGCGGTCTCTCGTCGGGCCGGTACCGGTAGACGAACCCGTCCTGGACCAGCTCGCGCGTCACCGCGTCGAGAGTCGCTGCGCTTCGCGGGTCCGCCGCCGGGAGGGCGCCACGCACGGGCGCCAGCAGCAGCGACGCGTCGACACCGTGGAGGCCTGGAGCGCGTCGCCACGCGCCGTCCGGGCGCAGGCACCGGCGCGAGGTCTCCGCGAGGATGCCGTCGGCCAGCGTCTCCAGCCGGGACGCCTCGGAGCGGGCCACGACAGAGGCCGCGCTGCGCAGCCCGGCGACGCAGGCCAGCCGGGAGTGGGTCCACCACGCGTCCTCGAGCTCCCAGACGCCGGCGTCCGGTTCGGTCCAGCGGTCACGGGCGAGGTCGACCAGCGCCGACACGGCGCGGACGTCGTCGGTCTGCAACCGGTCGTGACGCCCTGCCGCCGCGTACAGCTGCAACAGCTCACCGACGGTGTCCAGCTGGAACTGCCCCCGGACCCAGTTGCCGGTGACCACCCTCCCGCCGGGATACCCGGGGACACGCCGGTGCCGTTCGCGCGGGGGCAGCGACCCGTCGAGCCGGTAGGCGGGGGCGAGGTCAGGGCCTCGTTCCAGGACACGCGCCGTCGTGAACCGCACCGCCTCGTCGAGGAGCCCGTGCGGCTCGGCGACGGCGGCGGCGAGCCCGGCGTACGCCTGGTCCCTGAGCCAGACGTAGCGGTAGTCATAGTTGCGACCCGCCTCCGCGCGCTCGGGCATCCCCACCGTCGCGGCCGCCACCATGCCGCCTCCGGGCGCCGTGAGCCCGCGGAGCACCGCGTAGGCGTGCTGCGCATCGCGAGGAGCCACGCTCCCCGTCAGGTCCGGGACGCTCTCGTTCCAGTACGCACGAGTCTCCTCCCACAGCTGGTCCGGGTCCGGGGGTCGTCCGCGGAGTCGTCCCTCCGACACCTCCAGGACGAGGTCGTGCCGTGTCCCCGGAGGGACCGAGAGCCGGGCCCGCAGGACCCCGTGGTCGTCGACGTGGCCACCGGCAACCCCCGACAGCCGCAGCCGGCGTCCTCCGGCCCGGACGGTCCACACCCCGCCCTCCACCTGCCACGACAGCCGCCGACCCGCGCCGAACCCTGCAGCGGGCCGGAGCACGACGTCGAGCTCGGCGGCCTCGTCGAGGGGCTCGACCCGCCGCAGCACCACCGCCGTCCGCTCGTGTGCGGGGGCGGCGAGCGCCTCGCGACACTCCACGATGCCGACATCCGTGGTCCATCGGCTCCGCCAGATCAGGGAGCCCGGCTCGTAGTACCCGCCCCACACGCACCGCCGGCTCGGCGTCACGGCGAAGACACCCGCGCCGCCGACGAGCTGAGCGAAGAGCGGCTCGTCGTCCCAGCCCGGTGCACACATCCACCCGACGTCACCCCGCGGCCCGATGACCGCCCCTCGGTGGCCGTCGGCCAGCAGGGCGTACTCGCGCAGGACATGGGGTGCGAACTCGACCGGCATCCGGCTCGTGGACGCGGTCATCAGCGCTCTCCGAGACCGGTGCGGGTGACCGCCGCGGCGGCGAGGGCGACCCCGCCGGTCGCCCGTGGGGCCAGCAGCTGGGCCGAGCCCTGCACGAGGTGGCGCCCGCCCAGCGCGCGGATGCCGAGCTCCTCGACGACGTCCGGGTCACGCGCCTCGAGCCGCCGCCACACCTCGTCGCCGCGCGCGAGCAGCACTGCGCCCCAGGCCATCCCACCGACCCCGGCGAGACGGACGACCAGCATGCGCCCGCTCACCGGCGCCGGCTCGCCAGCGCCGCGCCACCGGCGAGGAGCGCCACCCCGGCCCCGGCGAGCACGGGGTAGTGGTGCGCGGCCCACTGCTGCGGGCTGCGCCCGTGCGCGCGACCGTCGAACGCGCCGTGCGCCCCGAAGTCGCGCCCGTCCGGCCCGTCCGCCGGCTCCCACAGGTTGGCCGGCTGGTCCTCGGGCTTGGCCTCGCCGGTCTGCTGCGAGGCGAACCCGGTGCGGCCCAGGTAGCGGTCGAGCAGCCCGGGCACGACCGCGTTGGCGAGCAGCGTGCCGACGGTCGACGCGCCGACCCAGTACTCCCGCCGCCTGGGGTGGTCGGCGGCGAACACGACGGCGCGCGCCGCGACCTCCGGCTGGTAGATCGGGGGCACCGGCTGGGCCTGCTCGGGCAGCCGGGAGAGCACCCACGAGAACTGCGGGGTGTTGACCGCCGGCATCTGCACCATCGTCACCCGCACCCGGCTCTTCTCGTGCAGCAGCTCGGCACGCACCGACTCGTGGAACCCCTGGATGGCGTGCTTGGCCCCGCAGTAGGCGCTCTGCAGCGGGATGCCGCGGTAGGCGAGCGTCGAGCCGACGTGCACGATCGTGCCCCGGTCGCGCTCCTTCATCCGGCGCAGGATGCTCATCGTCGCGTAGACGTAGCCGAGGTAGCTGACCTCGGTGACGCGGCGGTACTCCTCGGGCCGGATGTGGTCGAAGCGGGCGAAGACGGACGTGAAGGCGACGTTGACCCAGACGTCGACCGGCCCGAGCTCGGACTCGACCCGCTCGACGGCGGACTCGACGGCGTCGGCGTCCGCCACGTCGACCGGGACGACGAGCGGCCGGCCGCCCATCCCGCGCACCTCCTCGGCCGCGGCCTCCAGCCCGCGCTCGCCCCGGGCGAGGAGCGCGACGGAGTCCCCACGCCGCGCGAACTCGCGGGCGGTGGCCCGCCCGATCCCCCCGCTGGCTCCGGTGATCGCGACGACTCGTGACATGCGTACTCCCTTCCAGGTGGCCGACCATGTCAAGATACTTGCTGTTGGGCAACTAATGCGACGAGGAGCTCCATGGGTAGGACGCCCTCCCTCGAAGGGGAAACCGAGGCCGTCGAGGCCATGATGCGCGCGGCCCGGATGTTCAACGCGTTCCTGGCTGCATCACTGGCCCGCACCGGTGGACGGGTGACCCCTACCCAGCTCCGGGTCCTCGTGTTCATCGCCGACCACCCCGAGGCCGGCACCGCCGACGTCGCCGAAACCCTTGGCACCGACCCGTCCAGCGCCACCCGGTTGTGCGACCGACTCGCCGTTGCGAAGCTCATCGCGCGCCGGCAGGCGACGAGTGATCGACGCCGTGTGCGGCTGTCCCTCACGCCGGAGGGTCGCCGACTCGTTCAGTCGGTCATGGACCACCGTCGCGAAGTGTTCGCCGGGTTGGTCGATACGTTGTCGCCCGACGACCGTGCGGTCCTGGTCCAAGCCCTCGACGCGCTGGTCGCCACCACCGACGTCGTCCCCAGCGTTCAGAGAGACCCGCGGTGAGAACGCGGGCGTGCTGCGCTCGCGCGGCCCCCTTCACGGGGGGGGCATCCTGCGCGAGCGCACACCGACGCCGTAGACGGCGACGACACCGGCCGAGCCGAAATGCCCGATGGCGATCCCGCCGTGCCGCATCGACTCCTGGAGTCGGTCTTGGCGAAGAGATACCTGAGCGGACCAGTCCACTCGATGAGGCCAGACCGCTGCGATGCGCACCGTCCTGGGGGTGTGCACCGGCGGCACGACGCCGATGTCCGGGAACCGGAAGAGCCGCACCCCGAGTGGGCCGCTGCGAACTGATCATGGTCGTGTCGCGCGCGGGCAAGCGCCCGCACTCGCGTCCGTCGCTCCCATGGACTCGCCCACGACGTCGACATTGCGGACAATCGCGGCCGCGAGGTCAGCCAGGCGTACGTTGTGGTCATTGGAGAGTTTGCGAAGAACGCCAAAGGCCTGTTGCGGGTCGCAACCTTGCACGGCCATCACCACACCTCGGGCCTGATCGATTGTCGCGCGGGACGTCAATGCTCGGCGCAGGTGGTCGGCCTCGGCACCCAAGCGGACGGCGTGGTCGACGAGTTCGGTGACGGCCACCACAACAGGCGTCCCATCGACCCCAAGATCACCCTCGCTCTGGCGTAGGTCCCGCAGTCGCTCCAGCAACGTGATGACGGACCTGTCGAGGTAGGTGACGTCGCGAACTTCGTGTAGGACCCCACACACCCGTCCGTGGTCGAGGATCGGGCGGTTGATGGGCATCCAGTACTTGCGGATGAGCTCGCCGTGGCGACCTGAAGCAGGCAGGTCATGCCGCTGGATCGTCATGTGGTGGGCCTTGCCTCCATCGAGGACTCGCTCGAGGGATGCCAGAAGCTGGGGCCCGCCATCGGCCACAACCTCTCGTGGCCGATCGCCGACCACGTGCGCGACCGGGCATCCCAGCAGGTCACTGGTCGGCCAACCGATGGCCTGAGAGAATGCTCGGTTGCATCCGCGGATGATCAACTCGGGATCCACGGCCACCTGCGGCAGCCACGGCCGTCGCGAATCCACGGCATCCGACACGACACGACAGCCCACGTCAACCATCCTCACGATCACACGACGACCGATGAACAGACCATGCCATCGCTGCAGGTCACACGGCTAGTTGGGGACTCGCCGCCTCGATCCGTAGGGTGATCGACGCGACGCGACGTGTGTCGCATCACAAAGACCTGCGGTCCCAGGAGCAAGCCCACGAAGGATCCCGGCACACAGGCTCCGAGGTCACGACGAACTGCGGCAACTCACCAGCATCAAGGACGTCCCGCATCGGGCGGGGGGTTATGTGGGGTGTCGTCGATCCGGTCGGCCAGTCGGGGCAAACCCCCCAGAGGAGGGCCAACACTAGCAATGCGAACCCACCTGCGACCACGGACTCCCAGGCGCCGATGACGACGTCGACCACCAAGGTCACCACCCCGGCCACGGTCACACTGAGCATTGCAAGGCCCCAAATTGCCAGCCGGTTTCCAGCGTCCACCAGCAGCTCGCGTCGGCGCCGCCGAAACAGCAACCGATGAAACGCCACCGGTGCCACCACCAGACCGGTCGTGAGAACCGCCCCGCCCAGGACGGCAAGGTAGAGCCCTTTCTGCGCCGTCGTGAGGTCCCCGAAGCGCGCCGAAAAGGGCACGGTCAACAAGAAACCTGTGAGAATCTGCACTCCTGTCTGAGTCACGCGAATCTCCTGCAGGAGCTCATCCCAGTTCCTCCTCAAGGTGCGGCCCGACGGCTGGGTTGAGTTGTTGTCCGCCATCCACCGCATCATCCGGGTCCGCAGCGCGAACGAGGGCCTATCCACCTCGACACGATCTGGGCCGACCACCAGCTGGCGGCGCCATGGCTACGCGACAGGGACCGGGCGACCGGTAGCGAAACCTCTGCGGACGACCCGACGTTAGTTGCGCCGACACCGCCCCCGCGAGCGACCTCGGCCTCGGCCTCGGAACGACGCGCCACCACACGCTCGTGCTGCAGCCCGGGCGCTGGACATGTCACGACGCTGAACCTGCGAAGGTCCGGCGCGCTGCCCAAGGACGTGGCCTATCCGTTTCGCTGTCGTTCAGGACGGCGAGAGGGCATCGCTGAGCGTGACCTCGACGGCCGGGCCGGTGGTATCGGTGGACTGCTGGGCGGGCTCTGACGGTCTATGGGCTTCTGCGGGTGGTTTCGGCTCGCCACGTGGAGCCCGGGCGGAGATGGGGATTCGTAGTTCCGGAGCGCAAGACCTGTCACGAGGTTGCGAGGAGACTCTTGTCCTCCATGCCGGGAGGTTCGCGGGCCGCGGGGTGGGGTGGGGTGGGGTGGATTCGGAGTACCCAGCCACCGCAGCGGGTCCGGGTCGGAGAGCCGGACACTGCCAAAGCGTGAACGGTGGGCGAGTCGACCGGCGGGGCTGCCACCCCAGGGTGCCGTCTCGAACGACCATGCGACCCGCTCACAAGGCCCGACCGTCTCGTGGCGGTAGACCGGGAGGGCCTCTCCCGCCAGCGCCTAGGCCGGGCTCGGACCGGCACCGATTCACGGCCCGGGACCGCCGATCGGGTCTGCCGTGGCCAACATGTGACACACGATGCTCAGCCGCTGTTCCTCGCATGTTCCTCGGAACGAGTCAGACCCCCTCGAAAGGGGGCCTGACCTGCGGTTTCATGGTGGGCGATACTGGGTTTGAACCAGTGACCTCTTCCGTGTCAAGGAAGCGCGCTACCGCTGCGCCAATCGCCCGTGTCGGGTCCTACTCGAGGTGGAGACGGGATTTGAACCCGTGTACGCGGCTTTGCAGGCCGCTGCCTCGCCTCTCGGCCACTCCACCATTGGGGGCGGCTAACCCTCCGAGCGGATGACCGGGTTCGAACCGGCGACCTCAACCTTGGCAAGGTTGCGCTCTACCAACTGAGCTACATCCGCGCGCGTCGGAAGCGATCCCTTTCGGCATCCCCTCTCGGCGTGCTCCGAAACAGTATCCGACCCGTGCCGCGAACTCCAAACCGGGGCCGCGGGAGGCCGGCCGGGTGCTCAGCGGTCGGTCTCGGAGCCCGCGAGGACCTCTCGCGAGGCCGGCGTCTCGGCGGGCTCGGCGGCGTTGGAGAGCGGCGTGATCGGCTGGTTGGCGGCGGTGCGCAGGCTGCGCAGGTCGAGCTCATCGGTCTCGCCCGTGCGCCGGTAGTCGCCGAAGGGGTCGCGCGGCGCGGCCGGCGCGGCCACCGAGCGGTGGCGGATCCGGTCGATGAGGCGCGTGTGCAGCGAGCGGCGTTCGTCGGCCGGCCACAGCTCGCGGATGGCCCCGTTGAGCGCGGCGCCGATGAGGACGGCGATGGCCAGGGCGTAGAGCCAGATGAGGATGACGATCGGCGCCGAGAGCGGACCGTAGATCGACGTGCCGCCGAGCGAGGCGGCGATGGAGCCGCGCACGACGAACGAGGCCAGCGCCCAGATGACGAGGGTGAGGACGGCACCCGGGACGTCCCGGGTCCACGGCGACCGGCGTGGCGTGGACACGTGGTAGAGGCTGGTGAGCCCCCCGACGGTCAGCAGGGTGACGAGCGGCCAGTAGAGCAGCGTCAGCGGGTGCCACGCGGTCGGCAGGAGGTCGCCGAGGAGCGTCGGCCCGAGGAGGACGAGGGGGATGGTGACGATCCCGAGGAGCAGCGCGACGACGTAGAGCGAGAACGACAGCGCCCGGGTCTGGATGATGCCGCGCACGCCCGACTGGCCGTACATGATCGAGATGGTGTCGACGAAGACGTTGACGGCGCGCGAGCCGGACCACAGCGACAGGACGAAGCCGATCGACAGCAGGTCGAAGCGGCCTCCGCGCAGGACGTCGTCGACCGTCGGCCCGAGGACGGTGTCGATGACCTGGGGCGTCAGGAACTGCGTCGCGTACCGGAGGATGGCCACGCGCACGTCGTCGACGGTGTCCGGCCCGAGCGCTCCCCCGAGGTAACCGAGCCCGCCGAAGAGCCCGAGGACGAGCGGCGGCAGCGAGAGCAGCGCGAAGAAGCCGGCCTCGGAGGCCAGCCCGGTGACCCGGTAGCGCAGGCAGATCCGCGTCGTCACGACGGTCAGCCGGGCGACCGGCAGCGCCCCCGGGACCCGCGCGAGGGCCCGGCTCACGCGGCGCTTCGCGTCGGTCATGCCGACCACGGTATCCGCCGTACAGTGCATCGGTGCGCACCCACGACGTGACCAACCAGGTGCCGCCGATGGAGGGGCACGACGTCCTCGCCGCGGACGCGGCCCTCACCGAGGCCGTGGAGCGCTGGGTCCGGCCCGCCGACCCCGCCGGCGCCGACGCGCTCGGGGACCTCGGCCGGCTCGCCGGGACCCCCGAGGTGCGGGCCTGGGCGGACCACGCCGACCGGGTGCCGCCGGTCCTCCGGACGCACGCGCCGACGGGTGAGCGCCTCGACGAGGTCGACTACCACCCGGACTACCACCGGCTGCTCGCGGTGGCGGTCGGCGAGGGGCTGACCGCCGAACCGTGGACGCGGCCGGCGGGCAGCGCGGCGCACGCACGGCGAGCGGCCGGCTTCACCCTCTGGTCCCAGGCCGAGGCGGCGCACCTCTGCCCGGTCTCGATGACCTACTCGGCCGTGCCGGCGCTGCGCCACGCGCCGGAGCTCGCCGACGCCTGGGTGCCGGGACTCGCGGCCCGGGCCTACGACCCCGTCCTGCGGCCGCGCACCGACAAGGCCGGCCTCACCCTCGGCATGGGCATGACCGAGAAGCAGGGGGGCTCGGACGTGCGCGCCAACACGACGCGGGCCGTCCCGGCCGCCGGTGGCCCGCTGCCCGGTGAGACCTACCGGCTGACCGGCCACAAGTGGTTCTGCTCCGCCCCGATGAGCGACGGCTTCCTCGTCCTCGCGCAGGCCGACGGCGGGCTCACCTGCTTCCTGCTCCCCCGCGTCCTCGACGACGGCACCCGCAACGCGGTCCACCTCCAGCGGCTCAAGGACAAGCTCGGCAACCGCGCCAACGCGAGCTCCGAGATCGAGCTCGACGGCGCGTGGGCCTCCCGCGTCGGCGACGAGGGGCGCGGGGTCCGCACCATCATCGAGATGGTGTCCTCGACGCGGCTGGACTGCGTCCTCGGCTCGGCCGCGACGATGCGGGCCGCGCTGACCCGTGCCGTGCACCACGCCCGCCACCGCCGGGCCTTCGGGGCGGCCCTCGTCGACCAGCCACTCATGCGCAACGTGCTCGCCGACCTCGCGCTGGAGTCCGAGGCGGCCACCGTGCTCGGGATGCGCCTGGCCCACGCCGTCGACGCCGGCGAGCACGAGCTCGCGCGGCTCGGGGTCGCCCTCGGCAAGTTCTGGGTGTGCAAGCGCACCGCGCCGATGGTCGCCGAGGCGCTGGAGTGCCTCGGCGGCAACGGGTACGTCGAGGAGAACGGGCTCGCCCGCCTCTACCGCGAGGCGCCGCTCAACTCGCTCTGGGAGGGCTCCGGCAACGTCGGCGCGCTCGACGTGCTGCGCGCCCTGACGCGTGAGCCCGCCTCGCTCGCCGCGCTCGGCAAGGAGCTCGCCCTGGCCCGCGGGCACGACCCCGCGCTCGACGCCGCCATCGACGCGTGCGAGCACGCCGGGGCCGAGGCGCTGGAGCCCGAGGCCGCCTGGAACGCGCGCCGCGTCGTCGAGCGGCTGGCCGTCACCCTGCAGGCGGCGCTCCTCGTGCGCCACTCCCCCGGCCCGGTCGCCGACGCCTTCGTCGCGAGCCGCGTCCGCCGCGAGCACGGCGCGGTCTTCGGGACGCTGTCGGACGCCGTCGGGGCCACGACGGCGGGCATCGTCGTCGACCGGGCACTACCGCCCGGGGCCGCGGACGGGCCGGTCAGGGGCTGAGCTCGAGCCGCTCGCGCTCGGCCTCGACGTCGAAGTCGGCCGCGGGCCACTGCGGGTCCATCCGCTCGAGCGCCTCGAGCAGGAGGTTGGTCACGGCCAGCCGGGCGTACCACTTGCGGTCGGCGGGGACGACGTGCCAAGGGGCGGCGTCCGTCGAGCACCGCTCCAGCGCAACCTGGTACGCCTCCATGTAGTCGGTCCACCGGGCGCGCTCGTCGAGGTCCCCGGGGTTGTACTTCCAGTACTTGTCGCCCCGCGAGAGCCGCTCCCCGAGGCGCTCCTTCTGCTCCTCGGGCGAGAGGTGCATCATCACCTTGACGACCGTCGTGCCGTCGGCGACGACCTGCTCCTCGAACCGGTTGATCTGCCCGTAGCGCCGCGACCACGTCGTGCGCGGCACGAGGTCGTGGACGCGGACGATGAGCACGTCCTCGTAGTGCGAGCGGTCGAAGACGCCGATGAGCCCCGGCGTCGGCAGCGCCCTGCGGATGCGCCAGAGGAACGGGTGCCGCTTCTCCTCGGCGCTCGGCGCCTTGAAGGAGGTGATCCGCACGCCCTGCGGGTCGACGGCGCCGACGACGTGGCGCATGATGCCGCCCTTGCCCGAGGTGTCCATCCCCTGGATGACGAGGAGCACCGAGCGGGTGCCGCCGCCCTTGGACTCGGCGAAGAGCCGCTCCTGGAGGTCGGACAGCCGCTGCTGGAGCTCGACCATGACCTCCTCGCCGTCTGACTTCTTGCCGTCGAAGCCGGGCGTCGAGCGCGGGTCGATGTCACTGAGCCGGACGCCGGGACGGAACCGCAGGGCCTCCGACCAGGACGCGGCCTCGACCGCCTCGTCCGCGCGGGCCTCGGCTGCCGCCTCGCGCTTCTTGCGTGCCTTCTTCGCCGCCTTGCCCTCGAGGTCGGCCGCCTCGACGGCCCGGCCGGCCTTCGTCCCCTTGCCCTTGCGCTTGCCCATCTCGGCATCCTCGCAGAACCGGGCTGCGAGGATGCCGTCGTGCGCGTGCTCATCGACTCCCGCCGTCCCGCCTCCCCCGGGAGCCGGGTCACGGCCGCCGACCTCGTCGACCTCTACGCCCCTGCGCGGCACCGCCGCTGGGTGCGCTCCAACATGGTGACGACGCTCGACGGCTCCGCCACCGGCGCGGACGGGACGAGCGGTTCGGTCAACACCCCCGCCGACCACCGCGTCTTCGCCGTCCTGCGCGACCACGCCGACGCGGTGCTCGTGGGGGCCGGCACCGTCCGCGACGAGGGCTACACCCGTGTCCCGCCGACCCGCCGCTCCCCCGTCCCGGCGGCCCTCGTCGTCGTGACCCGCAGCGGTCGCGTGCCCGAGGGTCTGCGCACGCCGACGGAGGGTCGCGGCGCGGGCCTGCTCGTCACCTGCGCGTCCGCCGGAGACGCGGCCCTCTCACGGGCGCGCTCCGTGCTCGGCGAGGAGTCGGTGCTCGTGTGCGGCGACGACGAGGTCGACCTCCCGGGGGCGCTGGACCGCCTGGCCGAGCGCGGGCTGCGGCACGTGCTCGTCGAGGGCGGACCGTCGCTCCTCGGCACCGCGCTCGCGGCGCGCGTCGTCGACGAGATGGCGCTGACGACGGCTCCGGTGGTGGTCGGCGGCGACTTCCCGCGGATCGTCGGCGGGCCGGCGATCGCCGCCCCCGACGGGGTCGCGCTCCGGCCCCACCTCCTGCTCGAGGAGTCGGGCACCCTGCTCGGCCTCTGGCGCGTCCGCCGCTGACCGCTGCGACCGACTCGGTTCAGCCCGAAGCGAACTCGCGGACGAGCGACTCCCACCGTTCCGGGTCGGTGTTCCACTCCTTGCAGTGCCGGGCCAGCCGCCACTCGTGGAACTCGACGAGGTCCGGGCGCGCCTGGGCGAGCGCCAGCGACGGGCCGAACGGCACGAACTCGTCGTCGGCGGAGTGGATGAGCAGCACCCGGTGGCGCAGCTCGTCGGCGCGCCGCACCCAGTCCGTGAGGGCGAGGTCGACGCCCTCGTGCACCCCGACCAGCCGGTGCCCGAGCCGGTGTCGCATCAGCAGGCGCGCGAGCGAGCCGACCGGCGGCGGGATGTGGTGCTCGTGCGCGTGGTGCGCGAGGACGTCGCCCCAGTCGACGACCGGCCCGTCGAGGACGACCCGCCCGACCGCGTCGGCGTGCACCGACCGGTCGAGGGCCTGGAGCACGATGGCTCCCCCCATCGACCAGCCGGCGAGCAGCAGCTCCTCGGCGCCGCGACGCCGGGCGTAGCCCATCGCGGCGTCGATGTCGCGCCACTCCGACAGGCCGAGGGCGTACCGGCCGTCGGGGCCGGCGGGGACGCCCTCGTCGTTGCGGTAGGTGGGCACGAGGCAGGTCCATCCTTCGGCGAGCAAGGGCGCGAGAGCGCGGACCGTCTCCTCGCGCCGGGCGCCGCGGCCGTGCACGAGCACCGCCCAGCGCGTGGTCGGCACCCCGCCCGGGGCGACGACCCACGCGGGCATCGGGCCGAGCTCGCCGTCGTAGGTGACGTGCTCGGTGGGCAGGTCGAGGCTGTCGTCGGGGGCGCTGCCGTGGAAGTACGGGTTGAAGCGCGCGGTGCCGGGCGCGAGCACGCCGCGGTCGACCCCGAGCAGCTCGCGGCGGACGCGGCCGGCCGTCGCGTCGAGCTCGAGGACCTCCCCGTAGCGCGCGTGCCCGAGTCCGCCCTCGAGCCACAGCCCGTAGCGGCCGGGGACGACCGTCTCGGCGGTCGTGCCGAGGACGACGCTCGTGGCGTCGGCGGAGTGGACGACGACGTCGTCGGGTCGCGCCCGCTCCGGGGTGACGACCCTCCGCGCGAAGTAGGCCGCGGCGGCGACGGAGCCCCCACCGGACGCGAGGGCGGCCGTCCCCCCGACGGCAGCGCCGGCGAGGGCGAGACGACGGGCACGGCCGGCGCGGGCCGGCGCGCGCTCGGTCACGTGGGCTCCCCGGCCAGGACGGCCGAGAGGTCGTACGAGACCGGCTCGTCCAGCTGCTCGTAGGTGCAGTCCGCCGGGTCCTTGTCGGGACGCCAGCGCACGAACTGGGCGGTGTGCCGGAAGCGCACGCCCTCCATGTGGTCGTAGCGCACCTCCACGACGCGCTCGGGCCGCAGCGGCGTGAAGGAGAGGTCCTTCCCGGCGGCCCACCGGCTGCCGGCCGCGTTCTGCGGGGTCCGGTTGCCCTCCTCCTGCTTCGCCCACGCCCACGGATGGTCGTCGAAGTCGGTGACGAGCGGCTGGAGCTCCTCGAACAGCTCCTTGCGGCGGGCCATCGGGAACGCGCCGATGACCCCGACGGACACGAGCGTTCCGCCGGCGTCGTGGATGCCGAGGAGCAGGCTGCCGATGACGTCGTCGCCGGACTTGTGGGTGCGGTACCCGGCGACGACGCAGTCGGCGGTGCGCTCGTGCTTGATCTTGAGCATCGTCCGCTTGTCCGGCTCGTACGCCCCGTCGGCCGGCTTGGCGACGAGCCCGTCCAGTCCCGCCCCCTCGAACTCGGTGAACCACCCGGCCGCGACCTCGGGGTCGCGCGTCGCGGGCGTGAGGTGGACGGGGGCCTGCGCGTCGGCGAGGGCCTCCTCGAGCAGGGCGCGGCGCTCGGCGAAGGGCCGGCCGGTCAGGTCGTCGTCGCCGAGCGCGAGGAGGTCGAAGGCGACGAACCGGGCCGGCGTCTCGACGGACAGCTTCGTGACCCGGCTGGCCGCCGGGTGGATGCGCTGGCTGAGCAGCTCGAAGTCGAGCCGGTCCTCGCCCGGGCGGACGACGATGATCTCGCCGTCGACGACGCAGCGCTCGGGGAGGTTGGCCAGCGCTGCCTCGACGACCTCGGGGAAGTAGCGCGTCATCGGCTTCTCGTTGCGGCTGCCGATCTCGACGCGGTCGCCGGAGCGGAAGACGATGGAGCGGAACCCGTCCCACTTCGGCTCGTAGACGACCTCGGTGTCGCGCAGCACCTTCGCGTCGAGGCCCTTGACCGGCTTGGCGAGCATCGGCGCGACCGGGGGCACGACGGGCATCCCCCACTCCTCGCGAAGCGCCGCGTCGCGCTCGGCCTTGGGCGCCATGTACTCGGCGTCGGCCTTGTCCTGGCGGCGTTTGCTCGGCTGCACGCGCGGCGGCTCGCCGGGCATCTTCGGGTAGTCCGGCGGGAAGTTGAGCTCCCCGAGGCCGCGCTCCTCGACATCCCTGTCCCACAGGGCGATCGCGGTGGTGACGTCGCCGACAGCGCCGTCGATGCCCTCCCAGGCGTCGCCGCGGTCCTCGAGCACGTCGGGGACGGTCAGCACGGTGAAGTCGCCGGGCGAGACGGTAGGCAGCTCGTCCCACGTGACGGGCATCGAGACCGGTGCACCGGGCAGCGGGCGCGGGCTGTACGCCGACGCGATGGTCCGGTCGCGGCAGGCCTGGTTGAAGTCGACGAAGACGCGCTCACCGCGCTCCTCCTTCCACCACGACGCGGTGACGAGGTCGGGCAGGCGGCGCTCGAGCTCGCGGGCGATGCCGATGACGCCGTGGCGCACGTCGAGGAACTCGTGCGTCGGCGCGACCCGCGCGTAGACGTGGACGCCGCGGTTGCCGCTCGTCTTGGCCCAGGCCGTGAGTCCGAGCTCGCCCATCAGCTCGCGCAGGGCGACGGCCGCCTCGACGGCGTCGGAGAACGTGCGCCCGGGCTGCGGGTCGAGGTCGATGCGCAGCTCGTCCGGACGGTCGGTGTCGGCGGTGCGCACCGGCCACGGGTGGAAGGTGACCGTGTTCATCTGCACGGCCCAGACGGCGGTCGCGACCTCGTCGACGACGATCTGCGGGTGGCGCCGGCCGCTCGGGTAGCGGCAGCCGACGGTGCCGACCCAGTCGGGCATCCCCTTCGGCGGGTTCTTCTGGTAGAACTCCTCGCCCTCGATCCCCTCGGGGAAGCGCTGGAGGGTGACCGGGCGGTCGCCGATGTGGCGCACGAGGCAGTCGCCGACCGCCTGGACGTACCCCGCGAGGTCGCCCTTCGTGATCCCCGCGTCGGGCCACATGAGCCGGTCGGGGCTGCTCAGGCGGACCTGCCGGACGCCGTGCGGCCCCTCGACCTCGACGATCTGTGCATCGGCCATGTCCCGGAGCCTAACGACGGGTGCCGACGGGCGGGTGGACGCAGCGGGAACCATCGGGGCGCGCGTGGTGTTGGGACGGACATGACGATGAAGCCCACCGGTCACGAGTACGCCGTCCGCAAGTCCGACGCCGAGTGGCGCGAGCAGCTCTCGCCCGCCGAGTACCAGGTGCTCCGCGAGGCCGGGACCGAGCGCCCGTGGGTCGGGGAGTACACCGACAGCAAGACGACCGGCGTCTACGCGTGCCGGGCGTGCGGCGCCGAGCTGTTCGAGTCCGACACCAAGTTCGAGTCGCACTGCGGCTGGCCGTCGTTCTGGAGCCCGCTGGCCGGCGACGCCGTCGAGCTGCTCGAGGACCGCTCGATGGGGATGAAGCGCATCGAGGTGCGGTGCGCCTCGTGCGGCAGCCACCTCGGGCACGTCTTCGAGGGCGAGGGGTTCGACACCCCGACCGACCAGCGCTACTGCATCAACTCGATCAGCATGACGCTGCGCCCCGCCGCGGACGCCTGACCCGCCCGCACCGCCCCCGACCCCACTCGTCACACGCGTATCGGGTCACCCGATACGACCGCGCCTCACCCGAGTTTCGTTCTTGGGTGAGGCGCATCGTTGTCCGGGATGCACGTCTGCGTCAGGCGTCCGGCCGGCGCTCGGCCCGGGCGCGCGCCGCCGTCAGCCGCGGTCCCAGGACCTCCGGCGCATCGAGCTCGGACCAGATGATGCGCTCGAAGAGGTAGCCGGCCTGCGACCCCGGTCCTCGCGGCGCTTCTCCTTCCAGAGCGCGTCCGCGTCGCTCGCGTACTTGACCCGCCCGTCGAACTCCAGCACGAGGTTCGTGCCGTCGACCCCGAGGTCCCCGTAGCCGAAGACCCCGGCGGCGTCCTGCAGGGGTAGCTGCGGCGTGACGCGCCAGCCCAGGCCCACGACGAACAGGCGTGCCAGCGTCTCGCCGACCGACTCGGAGCGTCCGTCCATGAGGGCGACGGCTGTCCGCACTCGGCCCGACTCGGGCCATCCCTCGACGAGGTCGGCGACCGCCTCGATCTCGGCGCGGGTGACCAGCCCGTGGTGCAGGGCATGGTCGGCCGCCACGACGGCGGCGACGTGGCCGTGGTCGAGCGCGGTCTGCACGATGGCCTCGGCCAAAGCCGGCGCCGTCGACGGGAGCGTCGAGGACCGCAGCGACGGGTGCGGTGGACGGATCCGGCACAGGTCGGTCAGGACCTCGCGATGGACGGGTCGCGCGACGTCGGCCCGGTCGGAGCCCACCCGGTGGATCGGCACTCCGGCGAGCACGAGGGCCGAGGCACCGACCGCGTACGAGTCCGGGTACAGCGCCAGGGCTCCGCGCGTCCGCACGAGGAGCCGTGCATCGAGCCGGCCGTCGCGCCACGGCGTGGTGCTGGAGACGGAGCGCGCGACGGCGTGCACCTCCTTGTCCCGCCGCAGCCGCGCCAGGCCGCGGTCCCCCACCCCGACGCGCCGCGCCTGCATCGTCGTGAAGACACCGCCCTGGGCATCAGCCAGTGCTCGGAGTGCGTCGTCCATCGGGCCAGCGTGGGGCGGCGCGGCGGGTCACGTCATCGGGGTCGACCTGATCTGTGGACGAACGCGCTCGGTGACGCGCCCTGTGGACGACGGCCCTTGCTGGCGACAAGGCCGCGCTGTACCCGACAACCGTTCTCGGGTACAGCGCGGTCGTATCGGGTCACCCGATACGCGTGGTGCGGACGGGGTGGGTCGGGTGGGGCGGCTGAGGTCAGCGCAGGCGGGCGACGAGGTCGCGCACCTCGACGAGGGGGCCGGTGTAGAAGGGGATCTCCTCGCGGACGTGCAGCCGCGCCTTGGACGCGCGCAGCTCGCGCATGAGGTCGACGATGCGGTGCAGCTCGTCGGCCTCGAAGGCCAGCACCCACTCGTAGTCGCCGAGGGCGAACGCCGCGATGGTGTTGGCGCGCACGTCCGGGTACTCGCGCGCCATCTGCCCGTGCTCGACGAGCATGTCGCGGCGCTCCTTGTCGTCCATGACGTACCACTCGTAGGAGCGCACGAACGGGTAGACGCAGACGTACTTGCGCGCCTCCTCGTCGGCCATGAACGCCGGGATGTGGCTCTTGTTGAACTCGGCCGGGCGGTGCAGCGCCGCGACCGACCACACCGGTTCGAGGTGCTGCCCGAGCTCGGTGCGCAGGAGCGCGTGGTACGCCTGCTGGAGCGCCTCGATGGTCGGTGCGTGCCACCAGACCATGAGGTCGGCGTCGGCGCGCAGGCCGGCGACGTCGTAGACGCCGCGGACCACGACGTCCTCGGCGCCGACCGACGCGAAGAGCTGCTCGACCTCGTCGGCGAGGGCGGCGCGGTCGGCGTCCCCGAGCGGCTCGGCGAGGGCGAACACCGACCACATGGCGTAGCGGATGGTGTCGTTGATCTCGCGGATGCGGCTCGCGCCGGGCTTGCTCGGGGCGGGGCGGCTGGGGGTGCTCATCGCGACTCTCCTCGGGGTGCTGCGGTGCTCGCCGCGCCTGCCGCGGCGGAGGTCAGGTGCTCGACGACGGCGCGGGCGGCGCTCGTGGCGGAGGCGATGACGGCCGGCACGCCGACGCCGTCGTAGGTGGCGCCGGCCACCTCGACGCCGGCGAGGCGCGCGACGTCGGCTCGCACGCCCGCGACCCGCTCGACGTGGCCGACGGCGTACTGCGGCAGCGCGCCGCCCCAGCGCTGGACGTGGTGGTCGACGACAGGCGTCAGCGGGGCGCCGAGCGCCTCGCCGACCTCGGCGACCGCGAGGGTCACGAGGTCCGCGTCGTCCCGCTGGAGGACGGCCTCCTCCCCCGCCCGGCCGAGCGAGGCGCGCAGGTGCACGACGTCGGTCGACAGCGCGCCGACCCACGCCCACTTGTTCGCGCTGAAGGTGCTCGCCTTGATGCTCCGACCGTCGACCGGCGGCACGAGGAAGCCCGACCCGGGCAGCTCGGGCAGCCCGTCCCGGCGCACCGCGAGGGTGACGACGGCCATCGACGCGGTCTCCACCTCGCCGAGCAGCCGGGACGCGGCCGGCGCCAGGTCACCGAGCAGGCGTGCGGTCGGGGCGGGCGGCAGGGCGAGCACGACGGCGTCGGCCTCGACCGCGACGGGGTCGGCCGCGGAGCCGACGACGAGGCGCCAGCGCGAGCCGGCGCGCTCGAGGCCACGGACGACGGCACCGGTGCGCAGCAGGGCCCCGCGCGCGCGCAGGGCGTCGGCGACCTCGACGGGCAGCCGGCCGATGCCGCCGCGGATGCCCGCGAACGGCTGGCGCGGCGCGGCGGCGGGGGCGTCGGGCCCGGGCGGCCGGACGGGCGGTGCAGCGGTCGGGGCGTCACCGGCCGCCGCGCGCTGCCACAGCGCCGGCATCGTCGCCCGGAGCGAGAGCCGGTCGGCGTGGCCGGCGTAGACCCCGCCGAGCAGGGGCTCGACGAGCCGGTCGACGACGGCGCGGCCCATCACGTGGGAGACGTACTCGCCGACCGAGACGTCGTCGTGGACGGCGCCTCCGGGCCACGGCTGCGGGTCGGCCGCGCGTGCGACCTCGTCGTCCGAGAGCACCCCGCGTGCCGACTCCGGGTCGGTCGGGACGCCCATGAGCGTGCCCTGCGGCAGCGGCCGCAGCACGCCGCGGGACCAGAGGGTGGCGGAGGTCGTCGCCGGCGTGACGAGGTCGTCGTCCTCGATGCCGACCCGCTTGGCCAGCCCGACCGCCTCGGGACGGACGGCGAGCAGCGACTCGGCGCCGACGTCGACGAGGAGACCCGCCACGGCGTCGGTGCGCAGCTTGCCACCGAAGCGGTCCCCGGCCTCGAGGACGGTGACGTCGACGTCCGGCAGCGCGTCGAGGACCTCGAGCGCCGCGGTGAGCCCGGCGATGCCGCCTCCCACGACGGCGACGTGGGGCCGGGTCGGGGGCGCGTCGGGCATGTCCTCAGGTTCTCACGGGGCGTCCGGGCGCCCCCGCGCGGGTGGCGCGGCGGACCGGGGTCCGGCGAGACCCGGCCGATGCCGAGCCGTGACCACATCGAGACCGCCGGCGGGGAACTCCACGGGAGGGTGCGGCGCCCCAGCGGAGACCGAGCCACCGACGAAGGAGTCACCGTGCCCACCACCTCCCTCCCCCCGTCCCGACGCCTCGCCGCCGCCCTGGCCGCGGGCGTCCTGTCCGTCACCGCCCTCGCCGCGTGCAGCGCGTCCGACTCCGGCGCCTCGTCGTCCGCGGCCGGCGGTGCGGCCGATGCGCCGGCCGCGAGCGTCGAGGCGCGCGACCAGGCGGCGACCGCCGTGGACCAGCAGGGCACGGACGGCAAGGCCGCAGCGGGCGGCGCCTCGGCGGCGGTCGTCCCGGCCGTGGCCGAGCGCAAGCTGGCGCGGCGCGCCGACGTCTCGCTCGAGGTGGGCGACGTCGCGAGGGCCGCCTCGACGCTGCGAGCGATCGCCACGCGTCAGGGCGGGCTCGTCGTCGCGGAGGAGGTCTCGAGCGACCCTGCCGCGCAGGGCAGCTGGGGCACCATCACCATCTCGGTGCCCACGGCGAAGCTCGACGCGACGCTCGACGAGGTCGGGAAGGCCGGCAAGGTCCTCTCGCGGCAGACGAGCACCGACGACGTCACCGGTCAGTACGTCGACACCGCGGCCCGCGTCGAGACGATGAAGGCCAGCGTCGAGCGCGTCCGCCTCCTCATGGGCCGCGCCGACAAGCTGGCCGACGTCGTCAGCCTCGAGGCCGAGCTGTCCCGCCGGCAGGCGGACCTCGAGTCGATGGAGCAGCAGCTCGCCGCGCTCGACGACCAGGTGAGCCTTTCCCCCGTCACCGTCCGGCTCGCGACACCCGACGCGGCCGCGCCGACCGAGGAGCCGACCGGGTTCGTCGCCGGGCTCGCGGCGGGCTGGCACGCGTTCACCCGCTCCGTGCAGCTGGTGCTCACGCTGCTCGGCGCGGTCCTGCCCTTCGGCGTCGCGGCAGCGGTCGTCCTCGTGCCGCTCGTCGCGTGGCTGCGCCGCCGTCGGCCGGTCGCCGTCGCGACGACGCAGACCCCGCCGGCCGCCCCCTCGGCCTGAGGCTCAGCGGCCCCCGGTCTCCAGGGACCACCGGGTCTCGCCGTCGACGACGACGTCCGTCGGCCGCATCCCGAGCGACCGGGCCACCGCCTCCGACGGCGCGTGGCCCGGTCGCACGTGGGCGAGCACCACCTCGGCGCCCCGCCGCCGGACCTCGACCAGCACGAGCGCTGCCCCCCGGCGCGCGACGCCCCTGCCCTGCCACGGGGTCCCGACGACCCACGCGAGCTCGGCGCGGGCTCCGTCGCGGGTCAGCGTCGCCTGGACGTAGCCGACGAGAGGGCCGTCGCCGCCGTCGCGCACGACCCAGGTGCACCACTCCTCGCTCGGGTCCGCAGGCCCGCGCAGCTGCCGGGAGTAGCGGGCGCGCAGCTCGTCGGCGCTCGCCGGACGGCCCTCGATCACCGTGTGCAGGGCCGGGTCGCCGAGGGCGCTCGCCATCTCCTCGGCGTGCTCGACGCGCAGCGGCTCGAGGGCCAGCCCGTCACCGGTGAGGACACGGTCGGCGGGCACGGGTTCAGGCGTCCCGGGCGTCCGCGGCGAGCACCTGCTCGCGGAGGATGTCGGCGTGCCCCGCGTGCTGCGCGAGCTCGCGCAGCAGGTGCAGCTGCACCCACCGCATCGGCAGCGGCCCGCGCCGGTTGCCGTGCACGAGCTCGTCGAGGCCGACGGTCGCCGCGATGGACCGCGCTGTGGCGCAGGCCTTCTCGTGGTCAACCAGCACGGAGGCGATCGTGTCGCCGTCGTCGAGGACGAACGTCTCGTCGACCGCCGCGGGCAGCCCGATCTCGGTCCGCGGCCGCTGCAGCACGGCCTCCTCCGACCACACGCGCTCGACGAAGGTCACGTGCTTGAGCAGCCCGAGCAGCGTCGTCGCGGACGGCACCAGCCGGCGTCGCGCCTGCTCCTCGGTCAACCCGGCGAGCGTCTCGCGCAGCCCGGCGCGGTGCTCGTCGATGAACGCGTCGAGCATGGCGCGCTCGTCGGGCACCGCCGGGTCGCCGGTCACCGCGCGGAGACCTCGTGGACGAGCTCGACGACGCGGGTGAGCACGTCGGGGTCGGTGTGCGGCAGGACGCCGTGGCCGAGGTTGAAGACGTGCCCGGGAGCGGCCCGGCCCTCCTCGACGATCTCGACGACCCGGCGCTCGAGCGCCTCCCACGGGGCGAAGAGCAGCGCGGGGTCGAGGTTGCCCTGGAGCGGCCAGCGCCCGCGCGTGCGCTCGAGGGCGTCGGTCAGCGACACCCGGTAGTCGACCCCGACGACGTCGGCGCCCGCCTCGCCCATGAGGGTGAGGAGCTCGCCGGTGCCGACGCCGAAGTGGATGCGCGGCACGCCGAGGTCCGCGACGGAGGCGAGCGCGGCGGCGGAGTGCGGTGCCACGAACTGCTCGTAGTCGGCGCGGCTGAGGAAACCGGCCCACGAGTCGAAGAGCTGGAGGGCCGACGCGCCGGCCTCGCCCTGCACCCGGAGGAACGCGCCCGAGATGCGGGCGAGCCGGGCGCACAGGTCGTGCCACAGCTCGGGGTCGCCGTGCATGAGCGCCTTGGTGTGCTCGTGGTTCTTCGACGGGCCGCCCTCGACGAGGTAGGAGGCGAGGGTGAACGGCGCGCCGGCGAAGCCGATGAGCGGCGTCGCCCCGAGCTCGGCGGTGAGCATCCGGACCGACTCGGTGATGTCGGGGACGTCCTCGGGGACGAGGTCGCGCAGCCGCTCGAGGTCGGCGCGCGTGCGCACCGGCTCGGCGACGACCGGTCCGACACCGGCGACGATGTCGAGGTCGATGCCGACGGCGGCGAGCGGCACGACGATGTCGGAGAAGAAGATCGCCGCGTCGACGCCGTGGCGGCGGACCGGCTGGAGGGTGATCTCGGTGACGAGGTCGGGTCGTCGGCAGGACTCGAGCATCCCGACGCCCTCGCGGACCTTGCGGTACTCCGGCAGCGAGCGGCCGGCCTGGCGCATGAACCAGACCGGGGTGTGCGGCACGGGCAGGCCGCGGGCGGCCCGCACGAGGGCGGAGTCGGAGGCGGGCGCGGCGGCCGGGCTCGGGGAGGTCGTCACGGCTCGACATCCTCCCATCCGCCGGCGGGGTCGGACGCCGCGGTCAGAGGGCGATGAGCACCGCGCCGCCGAGGGCGAGGACGACGCCGGCCTGCTGCACCCGCCGCAGCCGTTCCTTGATGACGACGCGCGCCAGCACGATGGTCACGACGGGGTAGAGCGAGCCGAGCACGGAGGCGATGCTCACCTCGCCGCGCGAGGACGCGATGCCGAAGAGGAAGTTCGCGCCGAGGTCGCCGCAGCCGATGAGGAGGAGACCGGGGACCTCGCGCGGGGTGACGCCGCCGGTCGAGCGCACGAGCAGGGCGACGACGACGAGGATGCTCACCGACGTCAGGCGCATCCCCCAGAGCGTGAGGAGCGCGGACTCGCGGGCGCCGCGGTCGAGGCAGTAGAGGGCGAGGCCGAAGCCGAGGGCCGCGACGGAGGCGAGGACGACCGGCCGGGCTGAGACCTCGCCCGTCAGCTCGGGGCCGCTGGCCAGCGTGACGCCGATGATCGCGACGAGCATCCCGACCCAGGCCCACGGCGAGGGGGTGTCGCCGCCCGCCACGCCGAGGACGACGGGCACGACGACGCCGAGGGCGGCGATCGGTGCGACGACGCCCATCGTCCCGGCGGACAGGGCGGAGTAGAAGCAGACGAGGCCGGTCATCCCCGCGAGGCCGGCGGCGACCGACCACAGGGGCCACCCCTCGAAGGTGACGGTGTCGCGACGGACGAGGACGATCGCCGAGACCACGAGGAGGGCCAAGCCCTGCGTCCAGCCGACGACCGCGACGGGCGGGCGGCGCCGCGACGCGAGACCGGCGAAGAAGTCCGAGGTGCCCCAGACCGCCGACGAGGCGAGGGCGAGGAGGCTCAGCACAGCCGCAGGCTAGGCGACGAGGGGCGGGCCCGGCGGCGGCGTCCGGGGTCGGTGGGGACGGTCGGGCGGTTCCCCCCGACGGGTCGAGGTATTCGGCGACCCTCTGCCGGTAGCGGGATACCTCGACCCACTCGAGCCCGTCCGGGTCGAGGTGAAACCGGACCCTCTCGCGGTCTGCTTTCACCTCGACCCCCGGGGGCCCTGCGGGGTGGAAGGGAAACCTTGCGGCGTGGAAGGGGTCGACCGGTCGGCTGCCGTTCGGCGCGCCCTGCCGCGCTGGGGCGGGCGCGCGTCCTACTGTGCTCCACGTGGCGCGCAGCACCGTGACCGGGAGGGAGTCCCCGGACTTCACCCGGGCACTCGACGAGCTGCACCGTGCGCGGCTGAGGCCCGAGGTGCGGCTCACCGAGGTGCCCGCGCCCCAGCGGATCGCCCCGCACGCCGTCGCGCTGACCGCCGACGTCATCGACCCGCACGACCCCGACTCCGAGCTCGCGTCGGGCCGGTTCGTCCTCCTCCACGACCCTTCCGAGCCCGAGCCGTGGGGCGGCGCCTGGCGCGCCGTCACCTTCGCCCGGGCCGAGCTCGAGGAGGAGTTCGCCACCGAGCCGCTGCTCGGCGAGGTCGGCTGGAGCTGGCTGACCGACGCGCTCACGGCGCGCGGTGTGCCGTTCATCGCCGAGGCCGGCACCGTGACGCGTGTCGTGTCCGAGAGCTTCGGCGGCCTCGCCGACCGCCCCGCGAGCGTCGAGATGGAGCTACGGGCGTCGTGGACGCCGCTCGGCCCCGAGGCCGGCGAGCACCTCCTCGCCTGGTCCGACCTCCTGTGCACGATCGCCGGGCTGCCCCCGCTTCCCGACGGCGTCGTCGCCCTCCCGGGCCCTCGACGGTGACCGCCGGATGAGCCAGGAGACCCCCCACACCGACCCGACCCCGGAGGACGACCACGTGCCCGCCACCCCCGTCGCGGAGCCCGTGCCGCTCGAGGAGCCGGCCGAGGGAGTGCCCTCCGTCGTCGAGACCGAGCGAGGCCTGGACGAGGCCGCCGCCGCCATCGCCGCGGGCGTCGGCCCGGTCGCGATCGACGCCGAGCGTGCGTCCGGCTACCGCTACGGCCAGCGCGCCTACCTCGTGCAGCTGCGCCGCGAGGGCTCGGGCACCTGGCTCATCGACCCCGTCGCCGTCCCCGACCTCACACCGGTCAACGACGCGATCGGCGCCGCCGAGTGGATCCTCCACGCCGCCACCCAGGACCTCGCCTGCCTCGCCGAGGTCGGCCTGCGCCCGCGCCAGCTGTTCGACACCGAGCTCGCGGCCCGCATCCTCGGCTTGCCGCGGGTCGGCCTCGCCGCCGTGGTCGAGCACTACCTCGGGCTGCGCCTGGCCAAGGAGCACTCCGCGGTCGACTGGTCCACCCGCCCGCTGCCCGACCCGTGGCTGCGCTACGCGGCGCTCGACGTCGAGGTCCTCGGCGAGCTGCGCAACCTCATGGGCGTCGACCTCGCTGCCCAGGGCAAGGACGAGTGGGCGCGCCAGGAGTTCACCGCGCTGCTGACCTGGGCCCCGACCGAGCGCGTCGACCCGTGGCGGCGCACCTCCGGCATCAACACGCTGCGCTCGCGCCGGGCCGTCGGCGTCATCCGCGAGCTCTGGTACGCCCGCGACACGATCGCCCGCGAGCGCGACACCTCGGTCGGCCGCGTGCTGCCTGACGCCGCGCTCGTCGACATCGCGGCCGCGCTCCCCCGCGACACCGCGGCCCTGCCGTCCGGCCACCGCGCCATCAAGCGCTACGGCCGGCAGTGGGTCGAGGCGGTCGAGCGGGCGGTCGCCCTCCCGGAGGAGAAGCTGCCGCCGCGGACCCTGCCGTCGGACGGCCCCCCACCGCCGCGCGTGTGGGCCGACAAGAACCCCGCGGCCGCGGCCAGGCTCTCGGCGACGCGCGCCGCCCTCACCGAGTTCGCCGAGGAGCACAGCATCCCCGTCGAGAACGTCTGCTCCCCCGACCCGCTGCGCCGCGTCGTCTGGACGCCGCCGGAGCAGCGCGACGTCGAGGCCTTCTCGGCCGCGCTGGCCGCCTACGGCGTGCGCCGCTGGCAGGCCGACGTCGTCGCGCCGATGCTCGTCGCGGCCTTCGAGGCGCACCCCGACTCCTGACGGCAGCCTCCTCGGCCACCCCTGCGAGGCCGGCCGCCTCGCTCAGAAGTCCTGGCTGCTCTCGGTCGGCCCGCTCCCGCCGTGCCGCTGCCGGTGGCGCCGCAGGTGGATGCGCCGGGACAGCCGGATCGAGGGCCTGAGCATCAGCTGGGCCGAGCCGACGACGAAGAACCAGGTGCCCGCGTACGTCGTCGACTCCCGGAAGAACAGGATGCTCCCGACGAGGAACCAGACGGCGATGAGGAGGTCGTTGACGATGCTCAGCGTCTCGTAGCGGTTGCGCAGCACGAGCTCGTCGTCGGTCCAGGGCAGCGTCAGCTCCACGGTCTTCTCCTCCCGCAGGTCAGGGGTCGGTCCCGTCCATGGTGGCAAACCGCGAGTCCCGCACCCTCAGCCGTAGAGGCCCTCGGCGTACGCCGGCCCGTAGTAGGCGTCGAGCTCCTCGAGGCTGCGGCCGTCGGGCTCGACGTCGTGCGCGATGACCGCCCGCCGCGGCACCTCGTCGAAGGGCCGCCACGTCTCCGGCTCCCAGAGGCCGGCGCGCAGGAACGCCTTGCTGCAGTGGAAGAACACCTGCTCGACGTCGACGACGAGGGCGAGCAGCGGTCGGTGGCCGCGCACCGTCATCTCGTCGAGGAACGGCGCGTCGGCGACCAGCCGGGCGCGGCCGTTGACGCGCAGCGTGTCGCCGCGGCCGGGCACGAGGAAGAGCAGGCCGACGTGCGGGTTGGCCAGCACGTTGCGGTAGCCGTCGACGCGGCGGTTGCCCGGGCGCTCCGCCACGGCGATCGTGCGGCGGTCGAGGACGTGGACCAGGCGCCCGGCGGGGTCGCCCTTCGGCGAGGCGTCGCACGCGCCGTCGGCGCCCGCGGTGGCCAGGACGCAGAACGGCGCCGCCCGCAGCCACGCGAGGTCGACGTCGAGCAGGTGGTCGCGCTCCTTCTCGACGGCCCGCCGGGCCGGCTCCCCGACGAGCGCGGCGAGCGCCTCGACGTCGTCGACGGTGGTCCACCCGCGCTCGTCCATGCCCCTCAGGCTACGGCGCGTGACCCCGGTCACCCCGGTGCCTCTCGATGACTGAGCGCTTGCTTAGTAGGATCGACGCAGCCCGGTCCCCGCCGGGCGGTCCCACGTCCCCGACCAGGGAGGCCACCTCGTGCCCCGTGAGCTCCAGGAGGTCGTCTTCGTCGACGGCGTCCGCACCCCCTTCGGCAAGGCCGGCGAGAAGGGCATGTACGCCCAGACCCGCGCCGACGACCTCGTCATCAAGTGCGTCCGCGAGCTGCTGCGGCGCCACCCCGAGCTCCCGGCCGAGCGGGTCGAGGAGGTCGCCATCGCCGCGACGACGCAGATCGGCGACCAGGGCCTGACCCTCGGCCGGATGACGGCGCTGCTGTCCGGGCTGCCGAAGTCGACGCCGGGCTACTCGATCGACCGGATGTGCGCCGGCGCGATGACCGCCGTGACGACCGTGTCGTCGGCCATCGGCGTCGGGGCCATCGACATCGCCGTCGCCGGTGGCGTCGAGCACATGGGCCGTCACCCGATGGGCGAGGGCGTCGACCCCAACCCGCGGATCGTCGCCGAGCGCCTCGTCGACGAGTCCGCCCTCGTCATGGGCAAGACCGCCGAGAACCTCCACGACCGCTTCCCGCAGCTGACCAAGGAGCGCTCGGACGCGTTCGCCGTCGGCAGCCAGCGCAAGCTCGCCGCCGCCTACGAGGCCGGCAAGGTCCAGCCCGACCTCGTGCCCGTCGCGACCCGCCACGTCGAGAAGGGCTGGGGCCTCGCGACCGCCGACGAGCCGCCGCGCCCCGGCACGACCCTCGAGGAGCTCGCCGGGCTCAAGACCCCGTTCCGCCCGCACGGCAACGTGACCGCCGGCAACGCGGCGGGCCTCAACGACGGCGCCACGGCCTGCCTCCTCGCGAGCCAGGCGGCCGCCGACGAGCTCGGCCTCCCGGTCCGGATGCGCCTGGTCTCGCACGCCTTCGTCGGCGTCGAGCCCGAGGTCATGGGCATCGGCCCGGTCCCCGCGACCGAGAAGGCCCTCGCCAAGGCGGGCCTGACCATCGACGACATCGGCCTCTTCGAGCTCAACGAGGCCTTCGCCGTGCAGGTCCTCTCCTTCCTCGACCACTTCGGCATCGCCGACGACGACGAGCGCGTCAACCCGTGGGGCGGCGCCATCGCCACCGGCCACCCGCTCGCGTCCTCCGGCGTGCGCCTCATGACCCAGCTCGCCCGCCACTTCGAGGAGCACCCCGAGGTGCGCTACGGCCTCACCGCGATGTGCATCGGCATCGGGATGGGCGGCTGCGTCATCTGGGAGAACCCGAACCACGCGGACTACCGGAAGGACGCCTGAGCCATGACCACCACCACCCAGGCCCCCGCCCTGCCCGCCGAGGTCGTCACCCGCACCCCCGTGCAGGACGTCACGCTCCCCGGCGGCGCCGGCACCCTCGCCCTCGTCACGCTCGACAACGGCAAGGACCACACCCGCCCCAACACCTTCGGCCCCGAGGGCGTCGCCGGGCTCCAGACCACGCTCGACACCCTGCGGGCCCGCGCGGAGGCCGGCGAGATCCAGGCCGTCGGCGTCACCGGCAAGCCGTTCGTCTTCGCCGTCGGCGCCGACCTGTCCGGCATCCCGTACGTCACCGACCGCAGCCAGGCCGTCGAGATCGCGCAGGCCGGCCACCGCGCCTTCGCGACCCTCATGGACCTGCCCGTGCCGACGTTCGCGTTCGTCAACGGCGCGGCGATGGGCGGCGGCGTCGAGCTCGCGCTCGCGGCCGACCACCGGACCATCTCGGCCGGCGTCCCCGCCTTCGCCCTCCCCGAGACCTTCCTCGGGCTCGTCCCCGGCTGGGGCGGCTGCTGGATGCTCCCGAACCTCGTCGGCGCCGAGGCGTCCCTCAAGGTCGTCATCGAGAACCCGCTGTCGCAGAACCGGATGCTCTCCGCGAAGGACGTCGCCGCGATGGGCATCGCCGACGTCCTCCTCCCGCCGGCCGACTTCCTCGAGGACTCGCTGCGCTGGGCGGCCGGCGTGCTGACCGGCGCCGTCACCGTCGAGCGCGCCGAGGTCGACCGCTCCGCCGAGGCGTGGGACGCCGCGTGCGACCGCGCCGGCAAGCTCGTCGTCGCGAAGACCGGCGGACGGGCCACCGGCGCGCTGCGGGCGGTGCAGCTCGTCCGGGCCGCGCGCACCGCGTCGCGCGAGGACGCCTTCGCGGCCGAGGACGAGGCGCTCGGCGACCTCATCATGTCCGACGAGCTGCGGGCCGGCCTCTACGCCTTCGACCTCGTCCAGAAGCGGGCCAAGCGGCCGGCCGGTGCCCCCGACAAGGCGCTCGCCCGCCCGGTCACGAAGGTCGGCGTCGTCGGCGCAGGGCTCATGGCCAGCCAGCTCGCGCTCCTCTTCGCGCGCCGCCTCGGGGTGCCGGTCGTCATGACCGACCTCGACGAGGAGCGCGTGACCAAGGGCGTCGGCTACGTGCACCACGAGGTCGACCAGCTGCTCGCCAAGCGCCGGGTCTCCCCCGACAAGGCGTCCTTCCTCAAGGGCCTGGTCACCGGCTCGACGAGCAAGGACGGCTTCGCCGACGCCGACCTCGTCATCGAGGCCGTCTTCGAGGAGATGTCGGTCAAGCAGCAGGTCTTCGCCGAGGTCGAGGCCGTCGTCTCCGCCGAGTGCGTCCTCGCGACCAACACCTCGTCGCTGTCCATCACCGAGATGGCGAGCGGGCTCACGCACCCCGAGCGGGTCGTCGGCCTGCACTTCTTCAACCCCGTCGCGGTCATGCCGCTGCTCGAGGTCATCCCCGGCGAGCACACCGACGAGACGACCCTGGCCACCGGCTTCGCGGTGGGCAAGGGCCTGAAGAAGACGTGCATCCGCTCCAAGGACTCGGCGTCGTTCGTCGTCAACCGCCTGCTCGGCCGCTTCATGGGCGAGTACTCGCGGGTCGTCGACCAGGGCACCCCGGTCGCCGTCGCGGACCGCGCCGTCGCCGGCCTCGCGCCGATGCCGCCGTTCGTCCTGCTCGGCCTCGTCGGCCCGGCCATCGCGCTGCACAACAGCGAGACCCTGCACCGCGCGTTCGGTGACCGCTTCTTCGTCTCCCCGACGCTGCGGCGCATCGTCGAGGCCGGCAAGCGCGGCTACTACGCCACCGACGAGCGCGGCCGCCCGGCGCCCGACCCCGAGGTCGAGGCCATGCGCGAGCAGCCGGCCGAGCCGGTCGAGCTCTCCGTCGACGAGGTCCGGGCCCGCGTGCTCGGCGCCATCGCCGAGGAGGTCGGGCTGATGCTCGCCGAGGGCGTCGTCGAGGCCCCGATGGACATCGACCTCGCGATGATCACCGGTGCCGGCTTCCAGTTCTGGAACGGCGGGATCATCCCCCTGCTCGACCGCGAGGGCGTGACCCAGCGTGTGCTCGGCCGCCGGGTCCTCCCCCACGGCGTCGCGAGCGTCCCGGTCACCGCCTGACCGCCCGCACGACCCGCCCGACGACGGCACGGACCACCCGGTCCGTGCCGTCGTCGCAGGTCACGGAGCTCCCTGAGAGACCCCCCAGGACACCCCGTGGCGAACATCGCGATATCTCATATCTGATCTACCATGGTCTGCGTGACGACCACCACCGACACGTACCTGACCCGGATCGGCACCCTCATCCGGGACGCCCGCCGCCACCAGGGGCTGACCCAGAGCGAGCTCGCCGAGCTCCTCGGGACCAGCCAGAGCGCGGTCGCCCGGATCGAGCAGGGCAAGCAGAACCTCTCGCTCGAGATGCTCGCCCGCGTCGGCGAGAAGCTCGACAGCGAGTTCGTCTCGCTCGGCCACTCCGGTCCCCAGCACCTGCGGATCGTCGGCGGGCACAAGCTCTCCGGCTCGATCCCCGTCAAGACGAGCAAGAACGCCGCCGTCGCCCTCCTGTGCGCCAGCCTGCTCAACAAGGGCCGCACGACGCTACGCAACCTCGCGCGCATCGAGGAGGTCAACCGGATCATCGAGGTCCTCACCTCGATCGGCGTCAAGGTCCGCTGGCTGCCCGACAGCAACGACCTCGAGATCGTGCCGCCGGCGCGCCTGGACCTCGACGGCATCGACGTCGAGGCCGCCCGCCGCACGCGCACCGTCATCATGTTCCTCGGGCCGCTGCTCGCCGAGTACGACGACTTCCAGCTGCCCTACGCCGGCGGCTGCGACCTCGGCACGCGCACGGTCGAACCGCACCTGTCGGCGCTGCGCCACTTCGGGCTCGACGTCACGGCGACGCACGGCTTCTACGAGGCCGCCGTCGACCGCAGCCGCCACCCGAAGCGCGCCATCGTCCTCACCGAGCGCGGCGACACCGTGACCGAGAACGTCCTGCTGGCCGCCGCCCGCTACGAGGGCACGACGGTCATCCGCAACGCCTCCCCGAACTACATGGTCCAGGACCTGTGCTTCTTCCTGCGCGGGCTCGGCGTCGAGATCGACGGCATCGGCACGACGACCCTCACCGTCACCGGCGTGGGCCGCGTCGACACCGACATCGAGTACTTCCCCTCCGAGGACCCGATCGAGGCGATGAGCCTCATCGCGGCCGCGGTGGTCACCGGCTCCGAGATCACCATCGAGCGGATGCCGATCGAGTTCCTCGAGATCGAGCTGGCCACCCTCGAGGAGATGGGCCTGAAGTTCGACCTCACCGAGGAGTACCTCGCGAACAACGGGCACACCCGCCTCGTCGACCTGACGATCCACCCCGGTCCGCTCACGGCACCGGTGGACAAGATCGCCCCGATGCCCTTCCCGGGCCTCAACATCGACAACCTGCCGTTCTTCGCCCTCATCGCCGCGTGCGCCGAGGGCACGACGATGATCCACGACTGGGTCTACGAGAACCGCGCGATCTACCTCACCGAGCTGACGAAGATCGGCGCCCAGGTGCAGCTGCTCGACCCGCACCGGGTGATGATCACCGGCCCGACGCCCAAGTGGCGCGCCGCCGAGGTCATGTGCCCGCCGGCACTGCGCCCCGGCGTCGTCGTGCTCCTCGCGATGCTCGCCGCGCCCGGCACCTCGGTGCTGCGCAACGTCTACGTCATCAACCGCGGGTACGAGGACCTCGCCGAGCGCCTCAACGCCCTCGGTGCGACGATCGAGACCTTCCGCGACATCTGAGGGTCCTGACGTGACCGGCGTCGAGCGCCCGCTGCCGGGCCAGGTGGTGACGGTCTTCCGCAACCGCCTGCGCCCGGAGCACGAGGGTGCCTACCGGGACGAGCTCGCCGTCGTGGCCGGGCTCGCCCGGTCGATGCCGGGGTTCGTCGAGACGAAGACCTTCGTCGCCGAGGACGGCGAGCGGGCGACGATCGTCACGTTCGCCGACGCCGCGTCGCACCGGGCATGGCGCGACCACCCGCGCCACCGCGAGGCGCAGCGCCACGGCATCGACGAGTACTACAGCGAGTACTCGATCGCCGTCGGCGAGACGTCGTACGCGTCGTCGTTCACCCACCGCCCCGAGGCCTGAGCGCCCCGTCGGGCCTCGACAGCGAGTGCTCTCCCGGCGCACACTGCGGGGATGGAGCGCTCCGCCCCCGGTCGCAGCGCGGTCGTCGCCGACGCCCGCGGCGAGGGGCGTGCGCTGCGCGTGACGTGGCACCCGGAGGCCGGCGTCGTGGTGCTCTCGGTCTGGCGCGACAACGTCTGCGTCGCGACGACCCGGCTCGCGCCGGACGAGGCCGCCGACCTCGTCGAGGTGCTGGCCTCCGGCCTCGCCGACGGCTACGACGGGGTGCGGCAGGCGCATCCGGAGGCCGGCTGAGCCGCTGCTCGCGACGTCTCGTCAGGGGAAGTCGTGGCCGGCCTCGAGCCGCAGCCGCAGCAGCACGTCGAGCGCCACCGAGTCGCCGTCGCGCCCCCCGGCGCCGACCTGCAGCGGCGCGTCGCTCGGCTCCACGTGGATGCCCTTGAGGCGCCCGCGCAGGCTGGGCGCGACGACGAGCACGTACCAGCGCCCGTCCGTGCCGACCGCGGCCCGGTGGTCGCGGCGCACGTACCAGCCCTCGACGTCGGTCCGCAGCGTCCCGCTGCCGCTGTAGGGTCGCGCGCGCAGCCGGGTGGGCTCGACGCCGGCCGCGCGCATCGCCTCGGCGAACTCCGCGACCATCGGGGCGGTGCGTCGGGCCTCGGCCTCGGCCGCCCGCTGCGCCGCCGCGTGGTGGTACTCGGCGTTCTCGCGGGCCTGCCGCCGCCGCTCGGCCGCCGCGTCGACGGGGTCGGTGCTCATCCGGCCGCCGCCGCGACGACGGCGGCGACGTCCTCGACCTTGAGCATCACCTGGTGCGAGCGGCTCTCCTGCGGGGTGCGTCGCCCGGGCCGGACCTCGGCGACGACGAGCTCGGCCGCGGGGGCGTCGGGCAGCCCCAGCTGCGCGCGGTGCCCCTCCCCGATGCGCACGTGCTCGACGAAGCCGAGCACCTCGCCGTACCAGGCGACGGCGGCCCGCACGTCCGCGACGGTCAGCACCGGCGTGACCCGGGCGTGGGGCGCCGAGCGGTTGGTGATCACGGCCTCACCCTAGGACGGCGGTCGTCCACCGGCGAGGGCGGCGACGCGATGACGGAGAGCAGACGCAGCCGCTCGTCGCTCGGGCTGCCGGGCGCCGCCGTGTAGACGAGCAACGAGTGGGAGTCGTCGGGTGAGAGCAGGACCTGGCAGCCCAGCTCGAGGAGCCCCACCTCCGCGTTGAGGAACCGCTTGACCTCCCGGGGACGCAGCCCCACCTCGTGCTGCGCCCACACGTCCCGGAACTCCTCGCTCTGCGCCAGGAGCCGCTCGGCGAGGTCGGCCGCGCGCGACCCCGGTCCGCGCAGCGCGAGGACGCTCCGCAGGCCCGAGGCGTAGAGCCGCGAGTAGAAGGCGTGGTCCTCCTCGGGGTGCAGCCGTCGGGCCGCGGGGTCGGTGAACCACCGGTAGCCGATGCTGCGCGCAGGGCCGGTCCGCAGGCTCGCGTCACCCCCGAGAGCCGCACCGAGAGCGTTCTGCCGCAACGTCTCCCCGAGCTCGGTGACGATCTCGGCGGGGGTGTCACCGAGCCGGTCGAACACCCGCAGCATCCCCGGGCTCACGTGGTCGGTGCCCGACCCGGGGACGGGTGCCGGGTGCCCACCGAGCCGGTAGAGGTGGTCGCGCTCGGCCCGGCTCAGGTGCAGGCCCTGCGCGATGGCGGCCAGCATCTGCTCGGAGGGCTGCGGGCCGCGCTGCCGCTCGATCCGGGCGTAGTAGTCCACGGACATGTGGCTGAGGGCCGCGACCTCCTCGCGGCGCAGCCCGCCGGTGCGCCGGCGGGCGCCCCGCGGCAGGCCCACGTCCTCGGGCTGCAGCGACTCGCGCCGCCCCCGGAGGAAGTCGGCCAGTCCCGCCCTGTCGATGACCATGCCGCCATCCTCCCCCGGGGCGGACCGGGCAGCCACGGATCGTCAGGCCGTGGCTCGGACCGGCGAGAGCGGTGAGGCTGAGGGCAGGCGCCGACCCGGGTGCCGATCTCCCCGAGGAGCCCACCATGCCCCGCCGCCCCGACCTCTCCCTGCCCGACCTCTCCGGACGCCGTGCCCTCGTGACCGGCGCCAGCGACGGCATCGGGCTGCGCATCGCCACCCGGCTCGCCGCCGCCGGCGCCGACGTGGTCATGCCGGTGCGGTCCACGGCCAAGGGCCAGGCCGCCGCCGACCGCATCCGCCGGGAGGTCCCGGGGGCGAGGCTGACCCTCGAGCCGCTCGACCTCGCCTCCCTGGAGTCGGTCGCGGCGCTCGCCGGCCGGATGCTCGCGGACGGCGCGCCCCTGCACCTGCTCGTCGCCAACGCCGGCCTCATGACGCCGCCGGAGCGCCGGACCACGCAGGACGGCTTCGAGCTGCAGCTGGGCACCAACCACCTCGGGCACGTGGCCCTCGTGACGCGCCTCCTCCCGCTCCTGCGGGCGGGTGCGGCCCGGGTGGTCTCTCAGACGAGCATCGCGGCCCGCCGCGGCGAGATCCACTGGGAGGACCTGGACTGGCAGCGCGCCTACGACCCGATGAGGGCCTACCGGCAGTCGAAGATCGCCGCGGGGCTGTTCGGGCTGGAGCTCGACCGACGCAGCCGCGCCCACGGCTGGGGCATCAGCAGCGCCCTCTCGCACCCCGGCGTCGCCCCGACGAGCCTGCTGGCCGCGCGCCCGGAGACGGGGCGCACGCGCGACGGCATCGAGGTGCGCGTCATCCGCCGCCTGTCGGCCGTCGGACTCACCGGCACCCCGGACAGCGCGGCCCTCCCCGCGCTGCTCGCCGCCACGGCGCCCGACGCGGGCGGGCGGTTCTACGGGCCGCGAGGCCCCGGCGGCGCCGGTGGTGCGCCGGCCGAGCAGACGCTCTGGCCACCGCTGCAGGACACCGTGGCCGCCTCCCGGCTGTGGGACGCGTCGCTGGAGATGGTGGGGCTGCCCGTGGGGTGAGGCGACGGAGCCGGACGCCGGCCGTTCGCCGGGGTGGCGCCCACCTAGACTCGGGGCCGTGACCACTCCCCCGGCGTACCCCACGATGGAGGACGTCATCGGCGGTACGCCGCTGGTGCGTCTGCAGCGGCTCCCCGGGGCGGAGAACGACCGGCGCGGCAACGTGCTCCTCGCCAAGCTCGAGGGCAACAACCCCGCCGGCTCGGTCAAGGACCGGCCGGCGATCAGCATGATCCGCGGCGCCGAGGCGCGCGGCGAGATCTCCCCCGGCGACACGCTGCTCGAGGCCACCTCCGGCAACACGGGCATCGGCCTCGCGATGGCGGCGGCCATCAGCGGCTACCCGCTGGTCATCGTCATGCCCGAGGACGCCTCCGTCGAGCGGGCCCAGACGATGCGGGCGTTCGGCGCCGAGCTGGTCCTCACGCCCGCGTCCGGCGGGATGGAGGAGGCCCGCGACGTCGTGACGCGGATGGAGCAGGAGGGCCGCGGCCGGGTGCTCGACCAGTTCGGCAACCCGGACAACCCCCGGGCCCACGAGCTCGGGACCGGGCCGGAGCTGTGGGAGCAGACCGGTGGCCGCATCACGCACTTCGTCTCCGCGATGGGCACGACCGGCACGATCACCGGCGTCTCGCGCTACCTCAAGTCGCGCAACCCCGAGGTGCAGATCGTCGGCGCGCAGCCGTCCGAGGGCTCGAAGATCCCCGGCATCCGCGCCTGGCCGCCGGCGTACGTCCCGCGCATCTTCGACCCGTCCGCGGTCGACCGGACCGTCGAGGTGACCCAGGCCGACGCCGAGGAGATGGCCCGTCGGCTGGCCCGTGAGGAGGGCATCTTCGGCGGTCCGTCGGCGGCCGGCGCCTGCTGGACGGCCCTGCAGGTGGCGCAGGAGGTCGAGGACGCGACGATCGTCTTCGTCGTCTGCGACCGCGGCGACCGCTACCTCTCGAGCGGCGTCTTCCCCGCCTGAGCGCCTGCTGTCGAGCGAACTTCCGCGCCGTCACGGTGATGACGCGGAAGTTCGTCCACAACGCGCTCGTATCCCCGTCCCGAGCCACTTTCCGCGCCGTCCCTGTGACGAACCGGGCACCGGCACTGCTGACCTGCCCCGATCGGATGACGACGCGGGGGGTTCTCGTGCGACGCTGCCCCCCGTGATCCGCTACCTGCCGGTGCTGCTCGAGCTCGCCCTGACCGTCTACTGCCTCATCGACGCGGTCCAGACCGACGAGCTCGTCATCCGCAACCTGCCGAAGCTCGCGTGGATCTTCATCATCCTGCTGTTCCCGATCGTCGGTGGCGTGGCGTGGCTCGTGGCCGGTCGCCCGACCCGCGACTCCTGGTCGGGGCGCACCCAGCAGCAGCGCTGGGAGGACCACCGCCGCGAGCAGGAGTGGCTGCGCGCGCAGGAGCGCCGTCGCTCGCAGGGTCCGGACGACGACCCCGACTTCCTCAAGGGTCTCTAGACCGCTGCGCGGGACGGGCCGCACACCCTACGATCCGTCCATGACGAGCTCGGTGGAGGGGCAGGAGCGTCAGGACCTCGACGCGGCGGACACGCGCATCTACGGCGTCGTCTGGCTGGGTCTGCTGGCCGCTGCCGCCGGCGTCGTGGTCGGCGTGGTGACCGCCCTGTCCGAGACGGGCTCCTTCGTGGTCGGTGCTGCCGTGACGACCACCTCCGTGACGCTCGGCGCCCTCGTGTACCTGGTCAGCAAGGTGCTCGACCGGCTGTAGGAGAGCGCCCGCTCAGTGCAGGGTGGCGTCCGCGGGAGAGACCTCCCACGAGTGGAAGCGCACGGTGAGCCCGGACCGGGTGGGCGCGCAGACGAAGGGGCCGGCCGCCACGTCCAGGTCGGGGTCGAGCGGCAGGACGCGGATCATCACGAACGGCTCGTCGTCGACCCGGGCCCGGACCGTCACCGCGTCTCCGGATCGGCTGGCGCGCACCGTGACCCGGCGCCCCGCCCACGACGGCACAGGAAAGGTCGACCAGTCCGAGCGGTCCCTCGTCGCGACCACCCCGACGGAGGGGGCGCCGTCGACGTGCTCGACCCCGGCCTTGACCCACTGCGTCGTCGACGCGCGCAGGAACACGCCGGCCTGGTCGAACTGGTCGGTGAAGGCCACCGTGAACGTCACCTCGACCGCACCGCCCCGGTCCAGGGGCCGCAGGAGGGCGTGCTCGGAGTCGTGGACGAACCCGTACGAGGTGGTCTGCCAGGCGTCCGAGCCCTCGGCCGCCGTCACGAGGAGGTCCTCCGCGTCGGTCTCGACCTGCACGGGCTCGTGCGTCCACGAGCCCTCCGACCACGGGACGCTGACGGCGGACATGCGTCCCAGTCTCCCCCGCCGCACGGCCCCGCGACGTGGAAGGGTCGGCACGTGACGAGGAGCGACACATGACCCGGTTCGGCCTGGTGGTCCGGTTCGAGCTGCGGCCCGGGCGGGCCGAGGCGTTCGACGCGATGATGCGCGAGACGGTCGCGGGCATCGCCACCCACGAGCCGCGCACGCTGGCCTACGCGGTGCACGCGCTCGAGGGCGAGCCGGACGTGCGCATCTTCTACGAGCTCTACGACGACGAGGCCGCCCTCGGCGAGCACGAGGCCCAGCCCACGACGCGTGACTTCCTCGACCGGGTCGACGAGTACGTGACGAGCGTCGACGTGCAGCGGCTGCACCTCGTGACGGCCACGGGCATCGCGGACCTCGCGGGCGAGCCGGGGTCGTCGCCCCGCCGCTGAGCCGGATCTACCGGCCGGCGTCGACGACGCAGAAGAGCGTGCCCGTCGGGTCGGCGAGCACGACGAAGTCCGCGTCGTCGGGGTAGTCCCACTCGATGCGCTCCGCCCCGAGCGAGACGAGGCGCTCGACCTCGGCGCGCTGCTCCTCCGCGCTGTCCACCCAGAGGTCGAGGTGGGTGCGGTCGGTGCGGTCGAGGTGCAGGCGTGTCGGGCCGTCACCCCGCGGGGCGAGGAAGTCGGGGTTCGGCCCCCGGTCGTAGCCGAGCGCCTCGCTCCAGAACGCGCCGGCGCGCTCGGTGTCGGTGGTGCTGAGGACGATCGCTCCGATGCGGACCATGACCGCGACGCTAGCCGAGGCGGGCGAGCAGGAACGCCTGACCGTGGCGCTCGCGGCCGACCGGCTCGCGCACGAGCCGCGCCTCCTTGACGAACCCGGCGTCGGCCAGGGCGTCCAGCACCTGCTTCGGACCGCGGTGCCACCGGACGAGCGACACGTGGTGACCGCGCTCCCGCAGGCCGGCCCCGACGTCGTACGTCCCCTCGCCCTTCTGGAAGGCGAGGAGGACGTGCCCGCCGGGACGCAGCACCCGCACGGCCTCGGCCAGCGCGTGCGGCAGCTCGTCGTCGGCGAGATGGATCAGGCTGTACCAGAACACGACTCCGTCGACGGAGTCGTCGTCGAGGGGCAGTGCGGTGAGCGAGCCCTCGTACAGCTCGAGGTCCGGGTGGTCGCGCCGGGCCATCGCGAGCATCCCCGGCGAGAGGTCGACGCCGACCACCGACAGGCCTCGGTCGACGAGGTAGCGGGCCATGCGGCCGGTGCCGCAGCCGGCGTCGAGCACGTGCGCCCCGCCGCCGGCGACGACCCGCCCGACGAAGTGGTCGAGCATCGCGAGGTCGACCGGCAGCTCGGGCTCGGTCGACGGGAAGGTCGCGGCGTAGTCCTCGGCGATGGCGTCGTAGGCGGCGCGCACCTCGTCGCGGCGGCTCTCCACGACGCCGCTCAGGCCAGGCGCTCGCGCAGGGCAGAGGCGACGGCGTCCGGCGTCAGCCCGACCGCGTCGAGGACCCGTCCGCGGGAGGCGTGGTCGAGGAAGCGCTTGGGCAGGCCGAAGGTGTCGACGGGCAGCCCGAGGCCGGCGTCGCGCAGCGCCTGGACGACCTGCGTGCCGATGCCCCCGACGACGACGTTGTCCTCGACGACGGCCACGCGCCCGGCGGCGCCGGCGAGCGACGCGAGGGCCGCCGGCACGGGCAGCGCCCACACGGGGTCGACGACGCGCACCCGGTGCCCCTCGGCGGCCAGCTTCTCGGCCGCTGCGAGCGCGGTGGCGACCATCGAGCCGATGCCGACGAGCAGCAGGTCGACGTCACCGTCGTCCGGCTCGGACAGGACGTCGACGCCGTCGACGGTCCGTACGGCGGTCAGGGGCTCCCCCACCGTGCCCTTCGGGAAGCGGACGACCGACGGCGCGTCGGCGATGTCGACGGCCTCGCGGACGGCGCGGGCCACCTGCTGGCCGTCGCGCGGCGCGGCCAGGTGCAGGCCGGGCACGACGCCGGAGATCGTCATGTCCCACATGCCGTGGTGCGAGGCCCCGTCAGGCCCGGTGACGCCCGAGCGGTCGAGGACGACGGTGACGCCGGCCTTGTGCAGTGCGGCGTCCATGAGCAGCTGGTCGAACGCGCGGTTGAGGAAGGTCGCGTAGACGGCGACGACCGGGTGCAGCCCCGAGAAGGCGAGGCCGGCGGCCATCGTCAGGGCGTGCTGCTCGGCGATGCCGACGTCGAAGGTGCGCTCGGGGAAGCGCTCGCAGAACGGCTGCAGCCCGACGGGCATCATCATCGCCGCGGTGAGCGCGACGACGTCGGGCCGCTCCTCGCCGATCTGCACCATCGTGTCGGAGAACTCGTCGGTCCAGGAGCGGCCGGCGATCTCGAGGGGCAGGCCGGTCTCGGGGTTGATGACGCCGACGGCGTGGAACTGGTCGGCCTCGTCGGAGACGGCGGGGTCGTAGCCGCGCCCCTTCTGGGTGATGACGTGGACGAGCACCGGCCCGCCGAACGCCTTGGCCTTGCGCAGCGCCGCCTCGACGGCCGGCTCGTCGTGGCCGTCGATCGGGCCGACGTACTTGAGGCCGAGGTCCTCGAACATCCCCTGCGGGGCGACGATGTCCTTGATGCCCTTCTTGACGCCGTGCAGCGTCTCGTACATCGCGCCGCCGACGACCGGGGTGCGCGAGACGTTGCGCTTGCCCCAGTCGAGGAACCGCTCGTAGCCGCGGGTCGTGCGCAGCGTCGAGAGGTGGTCGGCGAGGCCGCCGCGGGTCGGGGCGTAGGAGCGCTCGTTGTCGTTGACGACGATGACGAGCGGCAGGTCCTGCTCGGCCGCGATGTTGTTGATGGCCTCCCACGCCATCCCACCGGTCAGCGCACCGTCGCCGATGACCGCGACGGTGTGCCGGTTGCGCTCGCCGCGCACGACGCGGCCGGCGGCGATGCCGTGCGCCCACGACAGGGAGGTCGACGCGTGCGAGTTCTCGACGACGTCGTGCGGCGACTCGGCGCGGCTCGGGTAGCCGGACAGGCCCCCCTCGGTGCGCAGGCCGGAGAAGTCGTGGCGGCCGGTGAGCAGCTTGTGGACGTAGGACTGGTGCCCGGTGTCGAGGACGACCGCGTCGTGCGGGCTGTCGAACACCCGGTGGATGGCGATGGTCAGCTCGACGACACCGAGGTTGGGGCCCAGGTGGCCGCCGGTGCGCGAGACCTGCTCGACGAGGAAGGTGCGGATCTCCGCGGCGAGCTCGGGCAGCCGGTCCGCGGGGATCGCCTTGAGGTCGCGGGGGCCGGCGATCCGTTCCAGCAGGCTCACGCGCCTACCTCCTCGTCCTGTCCTCGGGGTCCGGGTATCCCGACGAGTCTAGGTGCTGTGGTCGCGGCGTCCGGCACCCCGGGGCGGGGTGGGAAGGATCTCCACGAGACCTCCACGAACCGGGAACTCACCGCTCGCGCAGGACGCTGGAGATGGTTGAACCGTCCACCACCCGGTGGGCCCGACCCAGGAGGCTCCCTGTGCCCTCGTCGTCCCGCGCCCGCGCCCTCGCCGAGGTGCAGAAGACCCAGCGCGCCAAGGAGCGACGCTCCCGCCTGCTCGTCGTGGGCGGTGTCTCGCTGCTCGTCCTCGCCATCGTCGCGACGGTGGGCGTGACGATCTGGCGCGACACCTCCTCGCGCCCCACCCTCGACGCCGTCAAGAGCTACGACGACGTCAGCGCCAACCACGTGACGACCCCGGTCACCTACGCGCAGACCCCGCCCGTCGGTGGCGACCACAACCCGGTCTGGCTCAACTGCGGCGTCTACCCGCAGCCGGTGCCGAACGAGCTGGCCGTGCACTCCCTCGAGCACGGCGCCGTCTGGGTCACCTACCGCTCGGACCTGCCCGCGGCGCAGGTGCAGACGCTCGTCGACCGCGTGCCGGACACGTACATGGTCGTCTCCCCCGTCGACGGGCTGCGCGCGCCGGTCGTCGCGTCCGCGTGGGGGAAGCAGCTCGACCTGACCGGCGTCGACGACGCCCGCCTCGACGAGTTCGTCCGTGAGTACCGGCAGGGCCCGCAGACGCCCGAGCCGGGCGCGGCGTGCACCGGCGGCAGCGACGGCACCCTCCCGCAGACCGGCGCCGGCGACCAGCCGACCTCGTGACGACCGCCGCCCGCCCGCGCGGGGTCCTCGTCCTCGTCGCGGTCCTCGCCCTCCTCGTCGGCGTCGGCGTCGGCGGCACGATCGCGGTCGGCCGCCTGGCCTCGACGTCCGAGGTCACCGACTTCGGCGCGGACGCGGGGTTCGCCCGCGACATGCAGACCCACCACCTCCAGGCCGTCGAGATGGCCTTCGCGGTGCGCGACGACACCGACGACGAGGCCGTCCGCACGCTCGCCTTCGACATCATCACGAGCCAGCAGCAGCAGGCCGGCCAGATGTACGGCTGGCTCGTCCAGTGGGGCCTGCCGCAGACGGCCTCCCGCGCCCCGATGGCGTGGGTCGGCGGCGAGCACGCCGCCCACGGCGCCTCCGGCGACGGGATGCCGGGGATGGCGACGCCCGCGCAGCTCGACGAGCTGCGCGCCGCCCGCGGGGTCGAGGCCGAGCGGCTCTTCCTCCGGCTGATGATCGCCCACCACGAGGGCGGGGTGCAGATGGCCGACGCCGCGCTCGCCGACGCCCGCACCGACGAGGTGCGCACCCTCGCCGGCGCCATCCGCCGCGCGCAGACGGCCGAGATCACCCTGATGGAGCAGATGCTCGCCGAGCGCTCCTAGAGGCGCGAGCATCCGCGTCGTCACAGTGATGACGCGGAAGTCCTTCCTGGACGCGGATACATCCGTGTCCCGCGCCAACAACCGCGTCGCCCCGGTGACGACCCGGCCCGTGGTCAGAGGCGGGGGACGAACTCGAGGCCGCGCAGCCCGTCGAGCACCAGCCCCGCCGCGCGCCGGGCGGCGACGAGCCGCACCCCCTCGCACTCGAGGTCGGCGAGCACCTGGGTGACCCCCTCGGGGCCGATGTCGTCGACGAGCGCGACCCGCACCTCGCGGTAGGAGGAGCGCATCGCGTCGAGCTGCGCGTCGAGGTGGCGCACGGCGAGCCAGGCGAGCGCCACGGGGTGGCGCCGCCACGCCGGGTAGAGCCGGTAGTCCGGCGGGCAGTGGTCGAGCAGCCAGGCGACCGCCCGCTGCTCCCAGCCGTGCGTGCCCGGCGGCGGGACGCCCTGCGGCCAGCCCGGCGGCCCGCCCGCACCGGTGGCCCCGGCACCCGAGCGCTGGCGCACGGGCGCGGCCGGGGTGCCGGCCCGCAGCGGAGGCCCACCACCCGGAGCCGCGTCGTCGAACACGTGTTCGATCATACCGATGGCGACCACATGGTGGACCCGGGTGGCGACGATAATGGGGTGTTATACCTTGGACAACGAAACGTGATCACCCCCTGCGTGAGGACCTCATGACCACCACCGACTCCACCCCGTCGCGCGCCCTGCGCCCGCCCCGCACCGGGCGGTCCAACGGGCAGTGGGCCGTCGACGGCCGCGAGCCGCTCAACGCCAACGAGGTGTGGAAGCAGGAGGAGGGCGGCCTGTCGGTGCGCGAGCGCATCGAGACCGTCTACAGCCGCGACGGCTTCGGCTCCATCCCGCCGGAGGACCTCGCCGGCCGCTTCCGCTGGTGGGGCCTGTACACCCAGCGCCGCCCCGGCATCGACGGCGGCCGCACGGCGCAGCTGTCCGACACCGAGCTCTCCGACGAGTACTTCATGCTCCGGATCCGGCTCGACGGCGGGGCCCTGACCCTGCCCCAGCTGCGCGTCGTCGCCGGGATCTCGCAGGAGTTCGCCCGCGGCACGGCCGACATCAGCGACCGGCAGAACATCCAGTACCACTGGATCCGGGTCGAGGACGTGCCCGAGATCTGGCGCCGCCTCGAGGCCGTCGGTCTCCAGACGACCGAGGCGTGCGGCGACACCCCGCGCGTCGTCCTCGGCAGCCCGCTCGCCGGCATCGCCGCGGACGAGGTCATCGACCCGACGCCGGTCATCGACGAGATCGTCTCCCGCTTCGTCGGGGACCCCGACCTCGCCAACCTGCCGCGCAAGTTCAAGTCGGCGGTCACGGGCCACCCGAGCCTCGACGTCGTCCACGAGATCAACGACATCTCCCTCGTCGGGGTCGTCCACCCCGAGCTCGGCGCCGGCTACGACCTCTGGGTCGGCGGCGGGCTCTCGACCGCGCCCCGGCTGGCCGAGCGCCTCGGCGTGTTCGTCACGCAGGAGCAGGCCGCCGACGTGTGGTTCGGCGTCATCCGGATCTTCCGCGACCACGGCTACCGCCGGCTGCGCACCAAGGCGCGCCTGAAGTTCCTTCTCGCCGAGTGGGGCGCGGCCGAGTTCCGCCGCGTCCTCGAGGAGGACTACCTCGGGTACGCCCTCCCGGACGGACCTCCCCCGCCCACGCCGACGACGCCCGGCGACCACGTCGGCGTCCACCTCCAGAAGGACGGCAACCACTACGTCGGCGCCGCCCCGGTCGTCGGCCGGGTCAGCGGCGACGTCCTCGCCGGGCTCGCGGACCTCATGGAGGCCGCCGGCACCGACCGTGTCCGCCTCACGCCGCACCAGAAGCTCGTCGTCCTCGACGTCGCCCCGGAACGACTGGACGCGTTCGTCGCCGGCCTCGAGGAGCTCGGGCTCTCGGTGTCCCCCAGCCCGTTCCGCCGCAACACGATGGCCTGCACGGGCATCGAGTACTGCAAGCTCGCCATCGTCGAGACCAAGGCGACGGCGGCCACCGCCGTCGCGACGCTCGAGCAGCGCCTCGCCGACGTCACGGCGTCGCTCGACACCCCCATCACGCTCAACGTCAACGGCTGCCCCAACTCGTGCGCCCGCATCCAGGTCGCCGACATCGGCCTCAAGGGCCAGCTGGTCACCGTCGATGGCGAGCAGCTGCCCGGCTTCCAGGTGCACCTCGGCGGCGGTCTCGCCTCGGCCGACCGCGACGAGGCCGGACTCGGCCGCACCGTCCGCGGCCTCAAGGTGACCGCCGACGACCTGCCCGACCTCGTCGAGCGCCTGGTCCGTCGCTTCCTCGCCCAGCGCGAGGGCAGCGAGTCGTTCTCGTCCTGGGTCCACCGGGTCGACGAGGAGGAGCTCCGATGACCGCGACCGCCCGCACCTCCACCCGCCGCGACCCCGGCGCCCTGCGCGCCATCGCCGCGTCCGGGGCGCGCGAGCTCGGCCCCGACGCCGCGGCCGACGACGTCGTCGCCTGGGCCGTCGAGGCGTTCGGCGAGGGCCTGGCCGTCGCGAGCAGCATGCAGGACGCAGTCCTCCCCCACCTCGTCTCGCAGCACCTGCCGGGCGTCGACGTCCTCTTCGGTGACACCGGCTACCACTTCGCCGAGACGTACGACACCCGCGACCGCGTGGCCGCCGAGCTGGACGTCACCGTCGTCGACGTCCGCCCGCGGCTGTCCGTCACCCAGCAGGACATCCGCGTCGGCCCCCGCCTGTTCGAGCGCGACCCCGCCGAGTGCTGCCGCCTGCGCAAGGTCGAGCCGCTGCGCGCGGCCCTGGCCGACTACGAGTGCTGGGCCACCGGCGTCCGTCGCGCCGACGGCCCGACGCGGGCCACCACGCCCGTCGTGACCTTCGACGAGACGTTCGGGCTGGTCAAGGTCAACCCGCTGGCCACGTGGAGCGGCGACGACGTGACGACCTACGCCTTCGAGCACGGTGTGCCGGTCAACCTGCTCCTCGCGGACGGCTACCCGTCGATCGGCTGCGCCCCGTGCACCCAGCGCGTCGAGGCCGGCGCCGACGAGCGCTCCGGGCGCTGGGTCGGGTTCGGCAAGACCGAGTGCGGGCTGCACCCGGCCTGAGCCGGTCCTTCGTTCGCGCGCTCAGGCGAGGAGCATCCCGGCGATCGCCGCGCTCATGAGGTTCGCCAGCGTCGCCGCCGCGATCGAGCGCACGCCGTAGGTCGCGATCTCGGACCGGCGGTTCGGGGCCATCCCGCCGAGGCCGCCGAGGAGGATGGCGAGCGAGCCGAGGTTGGCGAAGCCGGTGAGGGCGAACGTGACGATGGCCTTGGTCTTCGCGCTGAACTCGTCGGCGACCGGGCCGAAGTTGCTGAAGGCGACGAACTCGTTGACGACCGTCTTCTGCCCGACGAAGCTGCCGGCGCGCACCGCCTCGTCCCACGGCACGCCGACGAGGAACATCACCGGTGCGAAGAGCCAGCCGAGCAGCCGCTCGAAGGTGAGGTCGGGCTGCCCGAACCACCCGCCGACGGCGCCGAGCAGCAGGTTGACCAGGGCGATGAGCGAGATGAACGCGAGGAGCATCGCGCCGATGTTGGCGGCCAGCTTGAGCCCCTGCGCGGCGCCGTTGGCCGCCGCGTCGATGACGTTGACGTGCTCCTCCTCCTCGGGCTCGGCGGCCTCCTCCGGGGCGTCCTCGTCGTCGGCGACCCCGCCGCCCCCGGCCGCGACCCGCACCGGCACACCGTCGGCGTCGACCTCCTGGCTCTCGGGCACGACGATCTTGGCCATGAGCAGCGCGCCGGGCGCCGCCATGAACGCGGCGGCGATCAGCTGGTCGAGCTCCGCGCCGAGCAGCGCGTACCCGACGAGGACCGAGCCGGCGACGGTCGCGAGCCCGCCCGTCATCACGGCGAAGAGGCTGGAGGTCGAGATCCGCGGCAGGTAGGGCCGGATGACGAGCGGCGCCTCGGTCTGGCCGAGGAAGACGTTCGTCGCGGCGTTGACCGACTCGGCGCGCGAGGTCCCGAGCAGGACGTGCAGCCCCGAGCCGAGCACGCGCACGACGCGCTGGAGGACCTTCCAGTGGTACAGCACGGACGTCAGCGCCGCGAAGAAGACGATGACCGGCAGCACCTGCAGCGCGAAGACCACCCCGTCCTCGGGCACGAGCGAGCCGAAGAGGAAGGCGATGCCCTCCTTCGAGGAGTCGATGACCGCCTGCACCGCCCGGGTCGCCGCGTCGAGGGCAGCGCGACCCGGCGGGACGTAGAGGACGAGGACCCCGAAGAGCACCTGCAGGCCGAGGGCCGCCGCCACGGTCCGCGGGCGGATGGCCCGGCGGTCGGTCGAGATGGCCACGGCGGCCAGCAGGAGGGCGGCCATCCCGCCGAGTCCCCAGAGCACGTCGAGCACGGTCGGTCCTTCCGTCGTGCCGGGCAGGACCTGTCCCCCGCCGCGGCCGGACGGTCACGCTAACAAGAGGGCCTGCGAGCCGGTCAGCCCACCTCGACGTCGATGCCGTCGGGCGCGCGCACCGCACGCACCTGGCCCTCGGCGTCGACCTCGACCTCCAGGAGCCCGTCGCCGAGGCGCAGCCCCCGCACGTGCAGCGCCCCGAACGGCGCGTCCGGGAGGGGCGAGAGGTGCAGCCGGCCGGCCGGCACGTCGGCGCGCAGGCCGAGGACCGTCGTCACGAGCGCGCCGGCGCTCGCCGCCGCCCACGCCTGCGGGCGGCAGCTCGCCGGGTAGGGCGCGGGACGGCCGAGCAAAGGGTCCGCGCCGTAGAGCTCGGGCCAGCGGTAGCCGCTCGCGGCGGACACGTCGACGAGGGCCCGGGCCACCCGGGCTGCGGTGTCGCGGAACCCGGCTCGCGCGAGGCCCAGACCGCAGATCGCGGTGTCGTGGGTCCACACCGAGCCGGTGTGGTACCCGATCGGGTTGAACGCCGGGTTGCTCCGGGCGAGGGTCGAGATGCCGAGCGGGCCGAGCAGGTCGGGGCTCGCGAGGGCCGCCGCGACCCGGGCCTCGCCCGCCGCACCGAGCGTGCCGGTGCCGAGGACGTGGCCGATGTTGCTGCCGAGGCCGTCGACGGGCGCGCCCCGGCCGTCCAGGGCCATCGCGAGCACCCGTCGGCCGCCGGTGTCGGACCAGAACGACGCCTCGACGCGGCCCGCGAGGGCCTCGGCCCAGGCGCGCCAGCGGCCGCCGTCGGCGCCGAGCACCTGCTCGAGCAGGTCGGCCGCGGCGCGGGCCGCCTCGACGGCGTAGGCCTGGGTCTCGACGAGGGCGATCGGGCCCTCGGCGATGCGCCCGGCGGCGTCGCGCATCGAGTCGCCGGAGTCCTTCCAGCCCTGGTTGGCCAGGCCGGTCCCCGTCTCGTCGAGGTAGCGCAGGAAGCCGTCGGGGCTGCCGTCGGCCGCGCGCTCCATCCAGCCGAGCGCCGCGCGCAGGGCGGGCTCGAGCTCGCGGACGACCGCGGCGTCCATGCCCCACCGCCAGGCGTCGTGGAGCAGGCAGACCCAGAGCGGGGTCGCGTCGACGGTGCCGTAGTAGGTCGTCGGCAGCACCATGCCGCCCTCGCTGCCGAACGCGGTGCGCCGGATCTCGTGCGGGATCTTGCCGGGCGCCTCGGCGGTGACGGGGTCGTCGTGCCGCCCCTGGCGCCGGGCGAGCGCGCGGAGCGTGCCGCGGGCGAGGTCGGTGCCGAACGGGAGCGAGAGCCGGGCGGCCCACACCGCGTCGCGCCCGAAGAGGGTGAGGTACCACGGGGTGCCGGCGCCGGCGAAGACGTCGGCGGGCGCGAGCGGGTCGCGCATCGCGAGGTGGCGCAGGTCCTCGAGCCCGTCCTCGACGGTGCGCGAGAACCGGGCGTCGACGGCGTCGACGTGGACGAGATCGAAGCCGAGCGCGTCGGACCCGGCGTCGGCGTCGAAGGCCGTGGCCGCGAGGCGCCGGGCGGTGACCTCCGCGACGACGGTCCGGGTTCCCGCCGACGGGACCTCGAGCGACCACCGCAGGGACGCGTCGGCACCGTCGGCCGACACCTGCGCGCCCTCGGCGCGGACGGTCACCGCGTGCCGCTCGTCGGACCACGAGGCGACCTCGTTGGACACGGCGACCGGCAGCGGACGCGGCTGTGCCACACCGTGCTTGATGTCGTGCAGGTCGGCGCCGTCGCCGGCGACCAGCAGCTCGACGACGCAACGCACGGGCTCGGCCGAGCGGTTGCGGACCTCAACGGACTCGGTGAGGCCGTCGTCCGTGAGCACGCGGTGCCGGGCGACCTCGACGGTGGGGTCGGGTCCGGGGTCACCGAGGTGGCGGGCGACGGCGAGGGTCTCGGTGGTGCCGCCGCGGCTCGCCGCGACGACCGGGGTCGGGGCGCGTCCGTCGACCCGCAGCACGAGCCGGTGCACGACGCGTCGGTCGTCGACGAGCAGGCCGGTGGCCTCGCCGCCCTCGCACCCGGCGTCGACGTCGCCGCTGCGCGCGGCCAGGCAGGTCACCGGCCCCCGGACCGCCACCTCGAGCTCGTGGAGCCACGGCTGGCGCGAGCGCTCGGGGTCGACGGCGGCCTCTTGACTTCCGGTGTCAGGTCGATGCACAGTGACGACCCTATCCATTTGATCGTTCAAATCAACCGCCGTGCGGATCGTTTGAACGTTCACAGGCGCAGGACCCTCGACGAGGAGGACCGATGACCCCGCAGCCCGGCGACGGAGACCGCGTGACCATCCACGACGTCGCGCGGGCCGCCGGCGTGTCGCGCCAGACGGTGAGCAACGCGGTCAACAACCCCGAGCGGGTCCGCCCCGACACCCTCGAGCGGGTGCGCGCCGCCATCGACGAGCTCGGCTACCGCGCCTCCAGCTCCGCCCAGTCGCTGCGCAGCAGGCGCGCGGGCGCCGTCGGCATCGAGCTGCACACCCTCGGCGCCCACAACGCCACCACCGCCCCCGTGCTCACCGCCCTGAGCATCGGCGCCGCCCGCCACGGCTGCCACATCGTGCCGTTCGGCTCGCAGTCCGGGCACCCGATGCTCGAGGGCTACCGCTCGATGTGGGCCGGCCGGCTCGTCGACGCCTTCGTCCTCGCGGAGACCCACCACGGGGACCCGCGCCCGCCGTGGCTCGAGGAGCAGGGCATCCCCTACGCCACCTTCGGCCGGGTCTGGGACGACCCGACGTTCACCCGCTGGGTCGACGTCGACGGCGGCGCCGGCACCGAGGACGCCGTCCGGCACTGCCGCGACCAGGGCTACGAGCGCGTGGCGTTCCTCGGCTGGCCGGCGGGCTCGGTCGTCGGTGACGACCGGCGCCGGGGCTGGGCCCGGGCCTGCGCCGACGCCGGCGGCGTCGCCGGCCCGGACGCCGTGGCCGAGCAGGACCTCGACGACGCCACGGCGGCGGCCACCGCGCTGCTCGAGCACCTCTCCCCCGGCGACGCGGTCGTCTGCGCCTCCGACGTCCTCGCCCTCGGCGTCCACCACGCCCTCGTCCGCCGCGGCCTCGAGCCCGGTCGCGACGTCGGCGTCGTCGGCTTCGACGGCTCCGAGACGGCGACGATGCACCACCTCACCTCGGTCGCGCAGCCCTTCGAGGCCATCGCCGAGACCTGCCTCGACCTCGTGAGCGCCGCCCTCGAGGGTTCTCCCCCGCCGGAGCACGGCTCGCTGCTCCGGCCGACCCTGACCACCGCCCGCAGCACCCGGGCCTGACCCGGCCACCCCGCGCACCACCCCGACGAAGGAGTCACGATGACGCGCACGACCCGTAGCACCGCCCTGGTCCTGGCCCTCACCGGCGCCCTGGCCCTGTCCGCCTGCGGCGGAGGAGGATTCGAGGAGGAGGGTGCATCCAGCGCACCGGCGTCGGCCAGCGGGCCGGTGGACCTGACGATGCTCATCGCGTCCTCCGGCGACGCCGAGACCAACGCCGTCAAGGCGGCGGCCGACGCCTGGGCGCAGAAGTCCGGCAACAAGGTCACCGTCACGGTCGCCAGCGACATGAACCAGCAGCTCGCCCAGGGCTTCGCCAGCGGCAAGCCCGCCGACGTCTTCTACATGGACGCCTCGCGCTTCGCCGACTACGCGAAGAACGGCAGCCTCTACCCGTACGCGGACCAGCTCTCCGACAACAGCGACTTCTACGAGTCGCTGCGCCAGACCTTCACGTACGAGGGCAAGCAGTACTGCGCACCCAAGGACTTCTCGACCCTCGCCCTCGAGATCAACACGGACTCGTGGGAGAAGGCCGGCCTGACCGACGCCGACGTCCCGACGACGTGGGACCAGCTCGAGGCCGTCTCGAAGAAGCTGACCACGAAGGACCAGGTCGGCCTGGGCATCGGGGTCGGCATCGACCGCCTCGGCGCGTTCGTCGTCCAGAACGGCGGCTGGTGGCTGTCCGAGGACGGCAAGAGCGCGTCCGCGAACACCCCGGCGGTCACCGACGCCCTGGAGTACGTCCAGCGCAACGTCGAGGCCGGGAACTTCAAGATGTCCAACCAGCTCGACTCCGGGTGGGGCGGTGAGGCGTTCGGTACCGGCAAGGCCGCGATGACGATCGAAGGCAACTGGATCAAGGGCGCCGTCAAGAACGACTACCCCGACCTGAAGTACACGACCGTCGAGCTGCCGGCGGGCCCGGCGGGCAAGGGCACGCTCCAGTTCACCCAGTGCTGGGGCGTCGCGTCCGACTCCAAGGCCCAGGCCCAGGCCGTCGACCTCGTGAAGTCGCTGACGACGGTCGACCAGCAGATGGCCTTCGCCGACGCGTTCGGGGTCATGCCGAGCCGCCAGTCGGCCGCCGACCAGTACAAGAGCAAGTTCCCCGAGGACGCCCCCTTCATCGCCGGCGGTGAGTACGGCCACGGCCCGATCAACGCCCCCGGCATGGAGCAGGTCGTCGCCGACCTCAACTCCAAGCTCGAGAGCTTCGGCAACGCCAACCTGCCGCAGGTCCTCGAGAGCTTCGACACCAACGCCGGCTCCGCGCTCGGACAGTGAGCACCGCCGACACGGTCACCGAGCGCGGCACGGCCGCGGGGACCGGCTCCGGCCGGGCCCCGCGGCGCCGCCGCCGCGGTGACGGACAGCGTCAGTCCACCGCGGGGTGGCTGTTCGTCACCCCCACGCTCGTCGTCCTCGGGCTCTTCCTCGTCATCCCGATCCTCATGGCGATCTGGGTGTCCTTCACGGACTGGACGGGTCGCGGGAGCCCGTTCTCGTCCCGCGTCGGCTTCGTCGGCACCGAGAACTACCAGGCGCTCCTCACCGAGCAGGGGCTGTCGCGGCAGGACTTCATGATCTCGCTGCGCAACACCTTCTACTACGTCGTGGGCGTCGTCCCGCTCCAGACGTTCCTCGCGCTCGGCCTGGCCGTCATCGTCAACCAGCGCTTCCTCAAGGGCCGCACGTTCTTCCGGACGGCCTTCTACTTCCCCTCGGTCGTGTCGTCCGTCGCGATCTCGCTGGTGTTCCTCTTCCTCTTCACCGGGACGGGCGCCGTCAACCAGTTCCTCGGGATCTTCGGCATCGACGGCCCGACGTGGTTCTCCGACCCCAGAGGGCTGATCCACCTCGCGGGGCAGGGCCTGGGGCTGTGGAGCCTGGACTCCCCGCCCGGGGCGCTCGCCGACACGCAGGTGATGAGCCTGTCGCTCTGGGACTGGTTCAGCGGCCCCTCGGTGGCCCTCTCGGCGATCATGCTCCAGGTCGTCTGGACCACGGCCGGCACGTTCATGCTCATGTTCCTCGCGGCCCTGCAGGACCTGCCGACGGAGGTCGAGGAGGCCGCGCTCGTCGACGGCGCCAACCGCTGGCAGCGGTTCCGGGCCGTCACCCTGCCGCACCTGCGCCCGACCGTGCTGCTCGTCGTCACCCTCGGGGTCATCGGCACCTGGCAGGTGTTCGACCAGATGTACGTCATGACGCAGGGCGGCCCCGCGAAGACGACGCTGACGCCGGCGTACCTGTCGTACACCGCCGCGTTCGGGCAGCAGCAGTGGGGCCAGGGCGCCGCGATGGCGTTCCTGCTCTTCGTCCTCATCTTCGTGCTCACGACGTTCCAGCGGTTCGTCCTGCGCGACAAGGACGAGGCGGCCGCGAAGAAGGCCCGGCGCGCCCAGCAGCGCGCGGCGAAGAAGAAGGAGGCGACGGCATGAGGGACACCTTCTCCACGGACACCGTCGATCCGCGGACCCGGTCCGAGGCGACATCGACGCTCGGGACGAAGCCGGCGGGTGACGGCGGGGCCGTGGTGCACCGCTCCGGCCGCGGCAAGCGGCTTGCGGTCTACCTCGCGCTCGTCGCGTTCTCGGTCGTCTACATCTACCCGTTCGTCGTCCAGGTCTCGACCTCGCTCAAGACCAACGGCGACGCGGTGGCCAACCCCCTCGGGATCGTCCCGGACCCACTGACGACCGCGGCGTTCCAGCGGCTCGCCGAGACCGACTTCCCGCTGTGGTTCACGAACTCCGTCATCGTCACCGTGTGCGTGACGATCGGTCGGGTGTTCTTCAACTCGCTCGCCGGGTACGCCCTCGCGCGGCTGAAGTTCCGTGGCCGGGACGCCGTGTTCACGGCGATCCTCGCCGTGCTCGCGGTGCCGGGGATCGTGCTGCTCATCCCGAAGTTCCTCGTGCTCAACTACCTCGGGATCTACAACACCTACCCGGCGCTCATCGTCCCGCTGCTCGTCGACGCCGCCGGCGTGTTCATCATGAAGCAGTTCTTCGAGTCGATCCCGCCGTCGGTCGAGGAAGCGGCGCGCATCGACGGCGCCGGCACCTTCCGCATCTTCTGGTCGGTCGTCCTCCCGATGGCCCGCCCGGCGGTCATCACCCTGACGATCCTGTCCTTCCAGGGATCGTGGACCGAGCTGGCGCACTTCATCATCGCGACGAACGACCCGAACCTCTTCACGCTCACCCGTGGCGTCGGCCAGCTGACCTCCGGCGGCCTGGGCTCGGGCAACCAGTACCCCATCTCGATGGCGGCCGCGCTGCTCATGACCATCCCGTCGGCGATCATCTTCGCGGTGTTCCAGCGCTACTTCACCCAGGGCGCGAACGCGGGCGCCGAGAAGGGCTGAGACCCCTCGCGGCGAGCCCGCGAGGAGACGAGCGCGCCGCCCCGGTCGGTGAGGTCCGGGGCGGCGCGTTCGGGTGTCGCGTGCGTCAGCGCACGAGGCTCCGCAGCACGTACTGGAGGATGCCGCCGTTGCGGTAGTAGTCCGCCTCGCCGGGGGTGTCGATGCGCACGACCGCGTCGAACGAGGTCTCCGTGCCGTCCTCGGCGGTCGCGACGACCGAGACCGTGCGCGGCGTCGTGCCGTCGTTGAGCGCCTCGATCCCGGTGACCGAGAACGTCTCCGTGCCCGTCAGGCCCAGCGACTCGGCGTTCTCGCCCTGCGGGTACTGCAGCGGCAGGACGCCCATTCCGATGAGGTTCGAGCGGTGGATGCGCTCGTAGGACTCGGCGACGACGGCCTTGACGCCGAGCAGCGCGGTGCCCTTGGCGGCCCAGTCGCGCGAGGACCCGGAGCCGTACTCCTTGCCCGCGAGGACGACGAGCGGCACCCCGGCCTCCTGGTAGGCGGCCGACGCGTCGTAGATCGACGTCTGCTCGCCGCCGGCGAGGAAGTTGCGGGTGAAGCCGCCCTCGACGCCGTCGAGCAGCTGGTTGCGCAGGCGGATGTTCGCGAAGGTGCCGCGGATCATCACCTCGTGGTTGCCGCGCCGCGAGCCGTAGGAGTTGAAGTCCTTGCGCTCGATGCCGTGCTCGGCGAGGTAGCGGCCCGCGGGGCTGTCGCCCTTGATCGAGCCGGCCGGGCTGATGTGGTCGGTCGTCACCGAGTCGCCGAGCTTGGCGAGCACGCGCGCCCCGGTGATGTCGGTGACCGGCGAGGGCTCCATCTGCATGCCCTCGAAGTACGGGGGCTTGCGGACGTAGGTCGAGTCGGCGTCCCAGGCGAAGGTGTCACCCTCGGGCGTCGGCAGCGAGCGCCAGCGCTCGTCGCCGGCGAAGACGTCGGCGTAGTCCTGCTCGAACAGGTCGCGGGTGATGGCGCCGCGGATCGTGTCCTCGACGTCGGCCGGGGCCGGCCACAGGTCGCGCAGGAAGACGTCGGTGCCGTCGGCGTCCTGGCCGAGGGCGTCGGACTCGAAGTCGAAGTCCATCGTCCCGGCGAGGGCGTAGGCGATGACGAGCGGCGGGCTCGCGAGGTAGTTCATCTTGACGTCCGGGTTGATCCGGCCCTCGAAGTTGCGGTTGCCCGAGAGCACCGCCGTGACGGCGAGGTCGTTCTCCTGGATGGCCGCCGAGATCTCCTCGTCGAGCGGGCCGGAGTTGCCGATGCACGTCGCGCAGCCGTAGCCGACGAGGTGGAAGCCGAGCTTCTCGAGGTAGGGCCACAGGCGCGCGGCCTCGTAGTAGCCCGTGACGACCTTGGAGCCGGGCGCCATCGAGGTCTTGACCCACGGCTTCGCGGTGAGCCCGCGCTCGACCGCGTTCTTCGCGAGGAGCGCGGCCGCGATCATGACCGACGGGTTCGAGGTGTTCGTGCACGAGGTGATCGAGGCGATCGAGACGATGCCGTGGTCGATCTCGAAGCTCGTGCCGTCCGAGAGCGTGACCGGGACGCGACGGCTCGGGCGGCCGCTCGGGGTGCCCTCGTGGGCCGGCGGCTCGCCGCCGTTCTGCCCGTCGGGGCTGCCCTGCGGGGTCGGGTCGGACGCCGGGAAGGACGAGGCCTCGCCGTCGGAGCCCTCCTCGTGCGCGACGTAGGTCGGCAGGACCTCGCGGAAGGCGCTCTTGGCCTGGGTCAGCTCGATGCGGTCCTGGGGACGCTTCGGGCCGGCGATCGAGGGGACGACCGTCGTGAGGTCGAGCTCGAGCTTCTCGGAGAAGCGCGGCTCGGCGGCCGGGTCGAGCCAGAGGCCCTGCTCCTTGGCGTACGCCTCGACGAGGGCGACGTCGTCCTCGGCGCGGCCGGTGAGGCGCAGGTACTCGAGCGTGACGTCGTCGATCGGGAAGATCGCGCAGGTGGAGCCGAACTCGGGGCTCATGTTGCCGATCGTCGCGCGGTTGGCGAGCGGGAGGGCCGTGACGCCGGCGCCGTAGAACTCGACGAACTTGCCAACGACACCGTGCTTGCGCAGCAGGTCGGTGATCGTGAGGACGACGTCCGTCGCGGTGACGCCGGGGTTCATCTCGCCGGTCAGCTTGAAGCCGACGACGCGCGGGATGAGCATCGAGACGGGCTGGCCGAGCATCGCGGCCTCGGCCTCGATGCCGCCGACGCCCCAGCCGAGGACGCCGAGGCCGTTGACCATCGTCGTGTGGCTGTCGGTGCCGACGCAGGTGTCGGGGTAGGCGACGCCGTCGCGGACCATGACCGTGCGGGCCAGGTGCTCGATGTTGACCTGGTGGACGATGCCGGTCCCCGGGGGGACGACCTTGAAGTCGTCGAACGCCGTCTGACCCCAGCGGAGGAACTTGTAGCGCTCGCCGTTGCGCTGGTACTCGATCTCGACGTTGCGCTCGAAGGCGTCGGCGCGGCCGAAGACGTCGATCTGGACGGAGTGGTCGATGACGAGCTCGGCCGGGGCGAGCGGGTTGATCTTCGAGGCGTCGCCGCCGAGGTCCTTCATCGCCTCGCGCATCGTCGCGAGGTCGACGACGCAGGGCACCCCGGTGAAGTCCTGCATGATGACGCGGGCCGGGGTGAACTGGATCTCGGTGTCGGGCTGGGCGTTCTCGTCCCAGCCGCCGAGCGCGCGGATGTGGTCCGCGGTGATGTTGGCGCCGTCCTCGGTCCGCAGGAGGTTCTCGAGGAGGACCTTGAGGCTGTACGGGAGGGACTCGCTGCCCTCGACCGTCGACAGCCGGTAGATCTCGTAGGACTTCTCGCCCACCTCGAGCGTGCCGTGGGCGTCGAAGCTGTTCGTGCTGGCCACCGGGTCTCCTTCCGGGTCGTTGCGTCGTCGCACGGACCCGCTATTTATCTTGACGTCAAGATATCTAACCACACCGGGTCGGTGGCGTCGAGCCTATGCCCGCCCACCGGGTGTCGCGCGGCCTCGCGTGGGAGCTTCCGCGTCATCACGGTGACGACGCGGAAAGCTGCCCGGGCCGCGGATGCATCCCCGTCCCGAAAGCCTTTCCCCGCCATCACGGTGACGGCGGGGTTGCTCAGAGGCCGTCGAGCACGGCCACCGTGCGGGCCCAGGCGTCCGAGCCGGTGTCGACCTGGTCGAGGTGGTCGCCGGGCACCTCGACCAGCGTGGCCGCTCCCCCGGTCGCGAGGGCGGCGCGGACGTACGCCTGCGACTGGGCGATCGGGACCGTGCCGTCGTCCGGGCCGTGGACGCACCAGACCGGTGCCTCGACGGGTACGAGCGCGACCGGGTCGGCCCAGGCGTAGGCCTCCGGCCGCTCCTGCGGCGAGCCGCCGAGGAAGCCCGGCACCGCTCCCCCGCCGAGGTCCTCGTCGGCGGCGGTCCGCAGGTCGAGGACGCCGGCCTGTGACACGACGTGCGTCGGGACGACCTGCGCCCCGCGCCAGCGCTCGAGCCGCCGCCGGGCCGCCGACCAGACGGCGAGCTGGCCGCCCGCGGAGTGGCCGAGCGTGACGACCGGACCGTCGGCGAGACCCCGGTCGGCGAGGAGGTCGAGCGCGGCCGAGACGTCGTCGAGGGTCGCGGGCACGCCGCCGCCGTCGCCGACGCGGCGGTACTCGACCGCCAGCGCCGTCCAGCCCCGCCGCACGAGGTCGGCGGCCAGGGGGCGGGCGAGGGAGATGTCGTACTCAGCGAGCCAGAACCCGCCGTGGAGCACGACGACGACACCGCGCGAGCGACTGGTCGGCCGCGTGAGTTCCGCGAACTGGGCCTCGTGCGGGCCGTACGTGATGCGCTCCGGCGCCGGCCCCTCCGGAGCGTCGTCGCCGCCGGTCGTGGACGCCGAGCAGCCCGCCGCGAGGAACGGCACCCCGAGCGCCGCCGTGACGACGACGCGCCGGCCCGGTCGAGCCGTCACGCCGTCGAGGGCTCGAAGATCGCGACGCACTCGACGTGGTGGGTCATCGGGAAGGCGTCGAAGGCCCGCAGCGAGACGAGCCGGTAGCCGCGGGCGAGCAGGGCCGCGGTGTCGCGCGCCAGCGCCGCGGGGTCGCAGGCGACGTAGGCGACCGCCCGGGGCGCGAGGTCGGCGACGGCCCCCACGACCGCGGGGCCGGCACCGGTGCGCGGCGGGTCGAGGACGACGACGTCGGCCCGCTGTGGCAGCAGCGGCGAGCGCGCCGGCCGACGACCGCGCCCGCGCGGCGCGCCCCGGCGACGGTCCGTTCGGGCCAGGCCGAAGGCGTCGTCGACCCGGGCCCCGACGACGGCGACGTTGCCCGCGGCCCCCAGGTCCTCGCTCGCCCGGGCGACGGCGTCGCGGTCGGCCTCGACCGCGACGACCTGACCGTCCGGGCCGACCGCCTCGGACAGCGCGGCGGCGAACAGCCCGACGCCGCAGTACAGGTCGAGCGCCCGCTCGCCCGGGCGGACCCGCAGCCCGTCGAAAACCGCGGCGAGGAAGGTCGTGGCGGCGCCGGGGTGCACCTGCCAGAAGCCCCGGGCCGAGACGGAGAAGTCGTGCACGAACCCCGGGCGGTCGTCGGTGGCCGGCACCTCGACCCGCTCGACGACGTCCGGCACGGGGCCGCCCGGCACCTCGACGGCCACGGGCGCCCCGACCGAGGGCGCGACGACATCGACGAGCTCGGCGCCGGGCCAGGTGCGCTCCGTCACGCGCAGGGCGTCGACCCCGGGGGCGGCGATGCGGCAGTGGTCGACCGGCACGACCTCGTGCGAGCGGTGCCGGCGCAGGCCCGCCCGGCCCTCGGCGTCGACGGCGAACTCGACGCGCGTGCGCCAGTCCAGCCCGCCGTCGTCCCCCGGCACGGGCTCGACGTCGACCTCGACCTCGAGCCCGGCGAGGCGGCGCATCTGCTCGCGGACGACGCCGGCCTTGAGCCGGCGCTGCGCGCCGAGCGCGACGTGCTGGAGGTCGCAGCCGCCGCAGCGCCCCGGACCGCTCCACGGGCACGGCGGCGCGACGCGGTCCGGGGAGGCGTCGAGCACCTCGACCGCGTCGGCGCGCACGAACCGCCCGCCGGAGCCGGTCTCGGTCACCCGCGCGCGCACCCGCTCACCGGGCAGCGTGTGGCGGACGAAGAGGACCTGGCCGTCGGCGCGGGCGATCGAGTGCCCGCCGTGGGCGAAGGCCGTGACCTCGACCTCGACCTCGTCGCCGACCGCGAGCCCCTCGGGGTGCTCCGCCATCACTCGCCGCGGCGGACGTCGCCCGCCACCGGCCCGTCCATCCGGTCCTCGGCGCCCTCGGACGACGCGAGCTGCCACGGCACCGACGACACCATGACCCCGGGCGTGAAGAGCAGCCGGGTGCGCAGTCGCAGGGCGCTCTGGTTGTGGAGGATCTGCTCCCACCAGTGCCCGACGACGTACTGCGGGATGTAGACGACGACGATGTCGCGCGGGTTGTCGGTGCGGATCGACTTGACGTAGTCGAGCACCGGGCGGGTGATCTCGCGGTACGGGCTGTCGAGGGCCTTGAGCGGCACGGGGATGTCGCGCCGGTCCCACTCCTGCTGCAGGCCCTTGGTCTCGTCCGGGTCGACCGAGACGGTGATCGCCTCGAGCACCGAGGGACGGGTCGCCCGGGCGTAGGCCAGCGCGCGCAGCGTCGGCTTGTGGATCTTCGCGACGAGGACGATGGCGTGGACGCGCGACGGGAGCATCTGCGCCTTGGTGTCGCGCTCCTCGACGCTCAGCTCGTCGCGGACGTGGTCGTAGTGCTTGCGGATCGCGAGCATGAGGAAGAACAGGACCGCCATCGCCGCGATCGCGTACCCCGCGCCGTGCGTGAACTTCGTCGCGAGCACGACGAGGAGGACGGTGCCGGACATCGCCGCGCCGACGCCGTTGATGACACGGCTGCGCATCATCCGGGCCCGGGACGCGGGGTCCTTCTCGACGCGCAGGTACCGGTTCCAGTGCCGGACCATCCCGATCTGCGAGAGCGTGAACGACACGAACACGCCGACGATGTACAGCTGGATGAGCCGGGTGACGTCGGCGTTGAAGACGACGACGAGGGCGGCCGCCGCGCCGGCGAGGATGAGGATGCCGTTGGAGAACGCGAGGCGGTCGCCGCGGGTGTGCAGCTGGCGCGGCAGGAAGCCGTCGCGCGCGAGGATCGAGCCGAGCACCGGGAAGCCGTTGAAGGCCGTGTTCGCGGCGAGCACGAGGATGAGGCCGGTGACGATCGAGACGATCACCACGCCGAGGTGGAAGTCGGAGAAGACGGCCTTGGACACCTGGCCCATGACCGTGTCCTGGACGTAGTCGTCGCCGACCGGCACGCCGTCGCGCAGCAGCTGGTTGGCCTCGTCGTCGGCGTAGTGGACGCCCGTCCAGGCGGCCAGCGTGATCATCGACATGAGCATCGTCACCGAGACGACGCCCATGAGGAGCAGGGTCGTCGCGGCGTTGCGGCTCTTGGGCTTCTTGAAGGCCGGCACGCCGTTCGAGATGGCCTCGACGCCGGTGAGCGCGGCACAGCCGGACGAGAACGCGCGCAGCAGGAGGAAGGCCATCGCGACGGTGCCGAGCTCCTCGAAGCCGCTCTCGGCGCGCAGCGTCAGCGACGCGCTCTCGGCCAGCGGCAGGTCGCCGGAGACCTTGCGGAAGAAGCCGAACGCGGCCATGCCGAGGACGCTCGCCATGAAGAGGTAGGTGGGGATGGCGAACGCCGTCCCGGACTCGCGCACCCCGCGGAGGTTCATCGCGGTCAGCGCGACGATGATGAGCACCGCCACGACCGCCTCGTGCCCCCGGACGAAGCCGAAGGCCGCCGCGGCGTTCTGCACGCCCGACGACACCGACACCGCGACCGTCAGGACGTAGTCGACGAGCAGCGCGCTCGCCACCGTCAGGCCGGCACGCGGCCCGAGGTTGACGCTCGCCACCTCGTAGTCGCCGCCACCGCTGGGGTAGGCGTGGACGTTCTGCCGGTAGCTCATGATGACGATCGCCATGACGAAGACGACGACGAGCGCGATCTTCCACGACTGGGTCAGCGCGAGCGTGCCGCCCGCGAGCCCGAGGGTGAGCAGGATCTCGTCGGGGGCGTAGGCCACCGACGACAGTGCGTCGCTCGCGAAGACCGGCAGGGCGAGCTTCTTCGGCAGCAGCGTCTCTCCGAGACGGTCACTGCGCATCGCCCGCCCGAGGATGACGCGCTTGACGAGACGTCCGGGTGTTGACACGAGGACAACTGTAGGCAGAAGCGCACGTGGCGCGTGCACGTCCCGGACTGCGGTCCGTCGGCTGCGGGCGCGTAGTAGCGTCCCTGTCGTGCACTTCGTGATCATGGGCTGCGGCCGTGTCGGCGCCTCCCTCGCCCGGGCCCTCGAACGCGCCGGCCACGAGGTCGCCGTCGTCGACCAGGACGAGAGCGCCTTCCGGCGCCTCGGGACCTCCTTCGAGGGGCGCACGGTCACCGGCGTCGGCTTCGACCGCGACACGCTGCGGGCCGCTGGCATCGAGGACGCCTACGCGTTCGCCGCGGTCTCCAGCGGTGACAACTCCAACATCCTCGCCGCCCGCGTGGCCCGCGAGAAGTTCGGCGTCGAGAACGTCGTCGCCCGCATCTACGACCCCGGCCGCGCCGAGATCTACCAGCGCCTCGGCATCCCCACCGTCGCCACCGTCAAGTGGACGAGCGACCAGATGCTCCGCCGCCTGCTCCCCCAGGGCCACGTCCCCGAGTTCACCGACCCGTCGGGGCACGTCGTCATCGCCGAGATCCCGGTGGCGGCGTCGTGGATCGGCCGCCGCTACACCGAGGTCGAGACGGCCACCGAGGGCCGGCTGGCCTACGTGACCCGGCTCGGCGACGGGTTCATCCCCGGCGCCGACACCGTGTACCAGGAGGGCGACCTCGTGCACCTCGCCCTGCTCCGCGAGCACCTCGCGACCGCCGAGCGCGTCCTCGACGCGCCGCCCCCCTCCCACTGACCCCGAAAGGCTCCTCCATGCGCGTCGTCATCGCCGGGGCGGGCTCCGTCGGGCGGTCCATCGCCCGCGAGCTCATCCGCAACGGCCACTCGGTGCTCCTCGTCGACCGCGAGGCCGACGGCGAGCGGGTGTCCAAGGTCCCGGACGCCAGCTGGCTGCAGGCCGACGCCTGCGAGATCGACACCCTCTCCGAGGCCGGCCTCGCCGAGTGCGACGTCGTCGTGGCCGCGACCGGTGACGACAAGGTCAACCTCGTGCTGTCGCTGCTCGCCAAGACCGAGTTCGGCGTGCCCCGCACCGTGGCCCGCGTCAACAACCCCAAGAACGAGTGGATGTTCGACGAGGCCTGGGGCGTCGACGTCGCCGTCTCGACCCCGCGCCTGATGACCGCGCTCGTCGAGGAGGCCGTGAGCGTCGGCGACCTCGTGCGCATCTTCGAGTTCCAGCAGGGCCGGGCGATGATGGTCGAGATGACCCTGCCGCTCGGCAGCCCCTACGCCGGGGCCCGCGTCGGGGACGTGCCCTTCCCCGCCGACACCGTGCTCACCGGCATCATCCGCGACGGGCACCCCATCGCCCCGAGCCGCGACGACGCCCTCGAGCCGCTCGACGAGCTCCTCTTCGTCACGACCCCGGAGGCCGAGTCGGACCTCGAGTCGCTGCTCTCCCCCGGCCGTCGCCAGAAGCGCGAGGACGACGAGGAGGCCTGAGCCGCAGGCCGGTCGGGCGGCGCCGGGTCAGGCGTCGCGGCCGGTCAGCGGCTCGTCGGCGTCGTCGCTCGCGTCGGCGTCGTCAGCGGCGGCGGGCCCACGCCCGGGCTCGAGCGGCGTGTGTCCGGAGACGAGCAGCCAGCCCATGACGGCGATGCCGGCCACCCACAGCGGCCAGCCGAGCGCGACCTTGGCGACGCCGAGCAGCGTGACCCGCTCGTCGAGGTAGAGCGGCACCATGACCGCGACCCGGACGACGTACATCGCGACGAGCACCCACGTGAGCCGGATGCAGACGCGGACCATCCCGGCGTCGCGGCGCCAGCCGAACGGGTCCTCGGCGGCCCGCGGGTCGCCGGCGCCGACGATGAAGCCGACCGCGGGCCAGCGGGTGACGATGGAGACCAGCGTCGCGACGAGGAAGCCGACGCTCGTGAGGATGCCGGGCAGGAACGCGTCCTGCGCCTCCCCGGAGCGCAGCGCGAAGAACGCGGCGATCGCCGTGGCGAACACCGCCCCGCCGACGTGCTGCAGGGACGAGCGCTGGACGAGCCGGAGCACCGCGAGGACGAGGGCCACCGCGACCGCGGCGACGGCGGCGACCTTGACGTCGTGGTCGCTCACCGACCAGGCCACGACGAAGACGAGGGTCGGCAGCGCCGTCTCGACCGACCCGCGCCACCCGCCGAGCGCCACCGAGAGGCGGTGGCGGATCAGCGCCTCGACGGTCTCGGCCGCGGGCGCCGGGTGGGCCGCGCTCACTGCTTCGGGAGGATCTCGTAGGCGGGGTTGAAGATCGTCTGCACCCCGCGGACCGTCGTGACCCGGCCGCGGGCCCGCACGAACGTCCCGGGCTCGATGCCGCCGATGGAGCGCCGGCCCACCCACACGAGGTTGACCGCGCCCTTGCCGTCCCACACCTCGGCGACGAGGGCGGGCACGCTGCGGCGCGGGGGCAGCGTCACGGCGCGGACCGAGCCGCACACGCACGCGGAGAAGCGGGGGGCCAGGGCCGACAGGTCGTCGCCGCCCTCGGAGGCCGACTGCTGCTGCAGCTCGTCGGCGTCCTGCTCCAGCGGCGTGCGCGAGAGGTCGCGCAGGCGCTCGCGGAGGGTCATCAGCGCACCTCGGTGATCTCGGGCCCGCGCTCGAAGGGGTCGAGCGTCGCGGGGCCGTCGTCGTCGGGCTCGTCAGCGGTCGCCGCCGGCTCGTCCTGGGGCAGGCGCAGCGGCAGGAGCTCGCGCGGGGCCATCGGGTCGGTGCCGCGGACGACGACGAGCTCGCGGAGCAGCTCGAGCAGCGGCTCGGCCGCCTCGTCGTCGATGGCCGCGCGCCCGGACAGGACGCCGCGCAGGAACCAGCGGGGGCCGTCGACGCCGACGAAGGTCGCCGGGGCGAAGACGGTGCGCCCGTCCGGGCCGGCCGACGGCAGGCGCGTCCGCAGCCGCGTCCCGAGGTCGCTCGGGACCTCCTCGACGGTGCCGCCCTGCCGCTCGACGGACATCGCGATCTCACGGCGGATGTCGGCCCACAGGCCCTCGGTGCGCGGCGCCGCGAAGGCCTGCACCTGGAGGGCGGACTCGCCGAACACCGCCGTCGCCGCGTTGACGACCTGCGTCTCCTGCTCGACCTCGAGGCGCAGCTCCATCCCGGGGACGCCGCGCACCCAGAGGGCGCCGAGGTCGAGGCGGCCGTCGCGCCCGTCGACCTCGCTGACGTCGTAGGGGCCGCTCGACCGGTCGGCCGCGTCGGTCTCCGGCGCGACGTCGGTGACCTCGTCCTCGACGGTGGTGGCGTCCTCGACCTCCGGCGCGGACGCCGGCTCGGTCTCGGTGCGCTTGCTCCTGCGGAAGATGCTCACGGCGGTGGTCCTCGAAACGTGTGGTGGTCGGTGGGTCACGGGGTGTCGGTCAAGCCGAAGCCCCCGGTGGACCCGTGTCCAGTCTCTCCCCGGGCGCTGCCGGGAAGCGAATCGGTGGCCGAGAAGTCGGCGTGGAGGTACTCCTGGACGACGAGCTGGGCGATCCGGTCGCCGACCCGCACCGTGAAGCTCTCGGTCGGGTCGAGGTTGACCAGGTTGACCAGCACCTCGCCGCGGTAGCCGGAGTCGACGGTGCCCGGGGCGTTGACGATGCTCACGCCGTGCCGGGCCGCGAGGCCCGAGCGGGGGTGCACCAGCCCCACGGTGCCCGGCGGCAGCGCGAGCGCGATCCCGGTCGGGACCAGCGCCCGCTCCCCCGGCGCCAGGGTCACCTCGGCGACGCTGCTGAGGTCGGCCCCGGCATCCCCCTCGGTGCTGTAGCGCGGGAGGACGGCGTCCTCGTGCAGCCGCCGGACGGCGACGGGCACGCGGGTCGGGCCTCCCACGGGTGCGGTGGGGCTCAGGCCGCGCAGTCGCGGCAGACGAGGACGCCCTTCGCGTCGCTCGCGAGCTGGCTGCGGTGGTGGACGAGGAAGCACTGCGAGCAGGTGAACTCGTCCGCCTGGCGCGGGAGGACCCGCACCGAGAGCTCCTCGCCCGAGAGGTCGGCACCGGGCAGCTCGAAGCCCTCGGCCTGCTCGGTCTCGTCGACGTCCACGCTCGAGGACCGGGAGTCGACGCGCCGGTTCTTCAGCTCCTCGATCGAGTCCTCGGAGACGTCCTCCTCGGTCTTGCGAGGTGCGTCGTAGTCGGTTGCCATGCTGGTGTTCCACCCTTCGTCGTGCCGATCGGCCGGGACAACGCACGGGGTGGCGTCTTTGTGCCCGGTGGGACGATCGTGCGCGCCGAATTGTGCACCATCGCCGGACACCCCCGCCACGCGGGTCCACCCCACGGCCCGGGACGCTCGGAGCGGGTGGTCAACGGGGCTGCCCGAGGCTCCCGACGTGCGCGGCGGTGAGGGGCCGGACGAGGTCCGCGAGGGCGTCCGCGATGCCCGGCGCCCCGGCCCACGTGAGGTCGCGCGAGGCGACGTCGTCGACGCTCCCGCCGACGACCGCGCCGGCCTCGCGGGCGACGAGCTCGCCGGCGGCGCGGTCCCAGGCGTTGAGCCCGCTCTCGTAGTAGCCGTCGAGCCGGCCGGTGGCGACGGCGCACAGGTCGAGCGCGGCGCTGCCGTGCCGGCGGACGTCGCGCACCCGCGGGAGGACCTCGGCGAGGACGGCCGCCTGCCGGGCGCGCACGGCGGCGTCGTACCCGAAGCCGGTGCCGACGAGCGCGAGCGCGAGGTCGGTCGTGCCACGGGCGCGCAGGCGGCGGGTGCCGGCGGCCGTCGTCAGCCAGGCGCCGCCACCGAGGCGGGCGTGGTGCAGCTCGTCGCGCTCGGGGTCGAGCACCGCGCCCGCGACGCTGCGCCAGTGCCCGGGCCGGGTCGGGTCACCGACGACGGCCGCCACCGACACCGCGTAGGCCGGCACGCCGTAGAGGTAGTTCGTCGTCCCGTCGATGGGGTCGACGACCCACGTGACCCCGCTCGTCCCCTCGCGGCCGCCCTCCTCCTCGCCGAGGACGGCGTCGTCCGGGCGCAGCGCGCCGAGCCGGTCGAGCAGCAGCTCCTGGCTGCGCTGGTCCATCTCGGTCACGACGTCGGTGCCCGTCGACTTCGTGCTGAACCCGAGGTCGTCGGGCCGCTCGTCGCGCACGAGCCCCCCGGCCTCGCGGGCCACGCGGCAGGCGACGTCCTCGAGCTGCGCGAGGTCGAGCCCGGCGGGGACGTCGGGGAGCATCAGTCGCTGCCGCACAGGGCCGGCTTGGCCACCCGCAGGTTGGGGCAGCAGCCGGGAGCGCAGACCGACGGCCGGACGTCGCCGGGCAGCCAGGACTCCGGGACGACGACCTCGCCGCGCGCCTCGGCGGCCCGCTCGAGGAGCAGGTCGACGAGGCCCTCGACGAACTCGTCGTCGGCGTGCGGCGTGGGCACCCGGACGAAGGGCACCCCGACCCGCTCGGCGGTCTCGGCCGCCTCGGTGTCGAGGTCGTGGACGACCTCCATGTGGTCGGAGACGAAGCCGATGGGGACGCACACGACCGGGGCGCTCGACTCGGCGGCGAGCTCCTCGATGCGGTCGTTGACGTCCGGCTCGAGCCAGGGCTGGCTCGGCGGTCCGGAGCGCGAGCAGAAGACGAGCTCGCCGCGCAGCTGGACGCCGAGCTGGGCGCCGACGACCTCGTCGAGGCGCCGGCCGAGCCGCAGGTGCTGGTCGGTGTAGAGGTTGCCCTCGCCGTCGCCCGGCCCGGAGGTGTCGTCCATCGCGAGCGGGATCGAGTGCGTCACGTAGAGGATGCGCGCGGCGGCCGGGTCGTCGAGGCCGCGCAGCGCCGTGGCGAGCGCCCGCGCCCACGCGGCACCGAGCCGCGGGTGGTGGACGTACTGGCGCACCTTGTCGACGGCGAGCCCGTCACCGGCCGGACCGACCTGCTCCATCGCGCTCGCGAGGTCCTCGCGGTACTGCCGGCACGAGGAGTAGCAGGAGTAGGCGCTCGTGAAGAGCGAGACGACCCGCGTCGCGCCGCCGTCGAGGGCCTCGTGGAGGGCGTCGGCGAAGAACGGCTCGGAGTTGCGGTTGCCCCAGACGACGGGGATGTCGATGCCCCGGCGCCCCAGCTCGGCCCGCAGGCGGGCGAGAAGGTCGCGGTTGAGGTCGTTGATCGGGCTGCGGCCGCCCCGCGCGTAGTAGTGCTCGCCGACGGCGACGAGGCGCTCGTCGGGGATGTTGCGGCCGGCGGTCACCCGGCGCAGGAACGGCATGACCTCGTCCTCGGACTCGGGGCCGCCGAAGGAGCCCAGCAGGACGACGTCGTAGGGGGCGAGGTCGCCGGTCGCAGCGGTCATGGCACGAGGTTATCCGGGCAATCGGCGGACACCCGGCGTGGGCTCCACCCTCGACGTGCGCGAGGGTGGCATCGTCATCCTGACGACCAGCGACCCGGGAGTACGGACATGCAGGACCTTCGCCTCATCGGCGTCCACGAGGACGGTCAGCACCTCCTGCTCGCGGACGCCGAGGGTGGTCGCTACCGGCTGCCGCTCGACGAGCCGCTGCGCGCCGCCGCGCGGCGCGACCGGCCCCGGCTCGGCCAGCTCCAGATCGAGATGTCCGGCGGGATGCGCCCGCGCGAGGTGCAGGCGCTCATCCGGCGTGGCCTGTCCGCCGAGGAGGTCGCCGAGCGCTCGGGCTGGCCGGTCGAGAAGGTGCACCGCTTCGAGGGCCCGATCCTCGCCGAGCGCGAGCACGTCGCCCGCGTGGCCCGTCGCTGCGCCGTCGGGACCCGCGGCCCGGCCCCGGTCACCCTCGAGGAGCGCGTCGCCGAGCGGCTGCGCGACCGTGACGTCGACCGCGACGACGTCGAGTGGGACTCGGCGCGCGACGACGAGGGCGTCTGGCAGGTCTCGATGGGCTTCGCCGCCGGCGGGCGCCGCCGCACCGCCACCTGGCTGTACGAGCCGCTCGGCGGTTCCGTCACCCCGACCAACGACGAGGCGCGCTGGCTGAGCGAGGACACGACCTCCGGCCTGCTGCCCGCCCCGCACCGCGCGCCGACCCCGGGCGACCTCGACGTGTACGACGTCGACGCCGACGGCGGCATCGAGCGCGCGGGGGGCTCGCCCGCGCCGCGGGCCCGCGAGCCGCACGAGCCGATCGACCTCATGGCCGCGATGCGCGAGCACAGCGCGCGGGGCCGGCGCTCCAAGCGGCGCACCTCCCCGACGCACACGCCCGGCGAGGACGACGGCCGCCCCGACGCGCTGCCCATCGAGGAGCTGGCCCAGGACCCGGTCCTCGCGCCGCCGCCGCCCGCCGCACGCGCCCGGAAGCCGGTCCAGGAGCACCTCGAGGAGCCGACCACGTCGACCGCCCTCGTCGGCGGCTGGCCCGAGGACGACGCCCGCGAGGAGGCCGAGGCCGACCGCGCCGTCCGCGAGGCACCGGTCTCCCCGGCTCCCGAGCCCGCGACGCCTTCGCAGCCCGATCCTGTCGAGCCCCCGGCCGCCTCGGCGCGCCCGTCGGCCGGCCGCAAGGGCCGCCCGAGCGTCCCCAGCTGGGACGACATCGTCTTCGGCACGAAGGGCTCCGGCCCCTCCTGACCCCGGCCACCCCGGCGGTTCGAGGTGAAACCAGACCCTCTCGCGGTCGCTTTTCACCTCGACCCAGCGAGACCCCGGCGGTTCGAGGTGAAACTCGACCCTCTCGCGGTCGGGTTTCACCTCGACCCAATGACGCTTCGGCGGTTCGTCGGCGAGACCCCGGCTCGGAACCGGGGTCTCGTGGACATTTCGGGGTGACCCCGAAAAGGTGAGGCGCGGGGGACGCGTGGGGCTCAGGCGGGTGGCGGGACCGGGCAGGCGTCGAGGTCGAACGGGAGCGTGTCCGGCGTGGGCGACGCCTGGCGCGCCGCGTGGCTGTTCATCCGGCGCATGTGGTGGCGGCGGCACAGCACCTCGTACTCGACGAGCCCCTCGCTCGCGGCCGCGGTGTCGCCGACGACGACCTGGGCGCCCTCGACGACCATGACGCCGTCGACGATGCGCGCGTTGTGCGTGGCCCGGCGCCCGCACCAGCAGAGCGCCTCGACCTGGAGCACCTCGACCCGGTCCGCGAGCTCGATGAAGCGGCGCGAGCCCGGGAAGAGCTCGGTCCGGAAGTCGGCGGTGATGCCGAACGCCGTCACCGCGATGCCGAGCTCGTCGACGAGCCGGGCCAGCTGCTCGACCTGGCGCGGCGTGTAGAACTGCGCCTCGTCGCAGATGACGTAGTCGACCCGCCCGCCGGCGGTCAGCCGCTCGACGACGACGTCCCAGAAGTCCAGGTCGTCACCGACCTCGACGGCGCTCGTCTCGAGCCCGAGGCGCGAGGACAGCACCGACTCCCCCGCCCGGTCCAGCTTCGTGAAGATGATGCCCTGCCGGTCGCGGGCGCGCTGGTTGTGGTCGATCTGCAGGGCAAGGGTCGACTTGCCGCAGTCCATCGTCCCCGAGAAGAACACCAGATCCGCCACGGGCGAACACCCTAGGCGACGCGGGCCGGCGCGTGGACCACCGGCACGTCGAGCTCCTCGGCGGTCAGCGCCCCGTGCATCCCCGCGAGCGCGAGCAGCTGCGGGCGCATCCGCGCGGAGTCGACGAGGCAGAAGTCGTCGTGGGCGACGACGACGAGGTCGCCGATGCGGGGCAGGTGCGCCGGGTCGACCGTCCCGAACCAGCCGGCGGCCACGGCGTCGGCGCGGTGGACGACGCTCGCGCGCTCCCCCAGCCACCCCGACCACGCGGCGGCGACGTCGGCGGCGGCCCCGGGGCGGCAGTAGACGTGGGTGGCTCGCGGCTCGCCGCCGAGCAGGTGCACGCCGTCGAGCATCCCCGGCTCGCGGGCGACGTCGAGGCGCGTCTCCTGCGGGCAGAGGACCATCCCGTGGTCCGCGGTGACGGTGAGGGAGGTGTCGTCGGGCAGCCGGGCCGCGAGGCGCGAGAGCTCGCGGTCGACGGCCTCGAGCTCGGTCGTCCACTCGAAGGACTCGGGCCCGTGGACGTGGCCGAGCTTGTCGACCTCGCCCCAGTAGAGGTAGACGAGCGAGCGAGGGGCCGAGCGCACGGCGGCCAGGGCGGCGTCGACCCGGGCGGCGAGCGCGTCGGCGGCCCGGAAGCGCCCGCCGCGCAGCGCGGCCTGCGTGAGGCCCGAGCCGTCGAAGAAGGCCGGGCCGATGCGGGTCACCGCCACCCCGTCGGCCTCGGCGCGCTCGAACCACGTGGGCAGGCTCTGCCAGCGCTCGGGCACCGGGCCGTCCTCCCACGACAGCTCGTTGAAGATGCGGTCCTCCCCCGGCACCATCACCTCGTACCCGAGCATCCCGTGCGCACCCGACGTCGTGCCGGTGCCGAAGGTGCCCATCGAGGTCGCGGTGGTCGACGGGAAGCCGGCCGGCACCCGCCGCGTCGAGCCCGCGAGCGACCGGAACCAGGGCGCGTGGCCGAGCCGCCGCGAGAGCTGCGCGGCCCCGAGCCCGTCGACGAGGACGACGACGGCCCGCCGCGCCGGGGCCAGCCCCAGCCCGCCGACCGCCCCGGGCACGCCGAGCGACGCGCACACGCACGGGAGGACGTCGGCGAGGCTGCCGGAGGCGTAGTCGGGCGCGGCGGGGAGGAGCACGCTCAGCGCTGCCCGATGGCGCCGGACAGGTCGCGGGCGAAGGCCAGCGCCCGCTGGAGCTTGTCGTCGCCGTCGGCCGCGGCCGAGATGCGCAGCGCGATGTCGTCGCCGGTGATCGTCCCCTCGTAGCCGTGGTCGGCGTCGCAGTCGGGGTCGCTGCACGTGGCCGGCACCATGTCGATGCGGGCCACGGTGCCCCAGCCGAGGGTCAGCGTCACCTCGCGGCCGAGCGTGCCCGGCACGTACGACTCGGGCTTCTCGACGACGTGGGTGAGCATGACGCCCTTGACCGCGGACAGGGGGATGGACTCCGTCGTCGCGGTCGCGACCTCCTGCGGGGCCGGCGGCTCGTCGGCGTGGTCGTCGGCGTGCGCGATGAGCAGCCGGGTCGGGGTGAGGACCAGCACCGTGATGTGCCGCCGGACGACGTCGCGGTCGAACGTCGTCTCGAGGTGCACGAGGTGGTTGTCGATGCGCTCGCTCCCGAGGGCCGCGGAGACGACGTCCGCGACGAGGGCCGGGAAGTAGCCGGCCCGGTCGATGGAGGCGATGAGGTCCGCCGGGAGGGCGGGAGCGTGGTGGGCGCTGGTCATGGGGCCCATTGTGCCGCGCGCCGGCGACGTCCCCCGTGCGAGTCGTCGATCAGGTGAGCGAGCGGCGCCCCGGGTCGATGCGACGCGGCGCCGGCGCGACCGAGATCTCGGCCCCCAGCACCTCGACGCCGCCGGGGTGCGCGTTGACCGGGTTGAGGACGAGCGAGGCGACCTCGGGCATGTCGTCGGCGAGGACGGAGATGCGCGCGATGAGGTCCGCGAGCGCGGCGCGATGGACCGGGGTCTGCCCGCGGTAGCCGTGGAGCACCGGCGCGGCCTTGACCGACGAGATGAGCTCGGAGACGGTGACGTCGGTGAGCGGCGGGATGCGGTACGCGACGTCGCCGAGCAGCTCGGTCGGCAGGCCGGCCACCGAGAAGCCGATGACCGGGCCGAAGAGCGGGTCCTCGTCGGAGGAGACGACGCACGCGACGCCCTGGCTGGCCATCCGCTGCACGACGAAGCGGTCGGCCTGGAGCGGGGCGAGCCGCTCGCTGAGCGAGGCCCACGCGGCGCGCAGCGAGCGCTCGCCGTCGAGGTCGACGCGCACGCCGCCCGAGCCGCCCTGGTGGCGCACCATCGGGGCGACGGACTTGAGGACGACCGGGTAGCCCACACGCTCGGCGGCGGCGACGGCGTCCTCGACGGTCGCGACCTCCTGCTGCCCCCAGAGGTCGACCCCGTAGGCCGACAGCAGGGCGGTGGCCTCGTCGTGGGTGAGCCGGCGGCCGTTCGGGTGCACCGAGAGGACGGTCTCGACGACGTCCTCGGCGACGCGCCGGTTGATGCCGACGGGTGCGACCGGGGTGCCGTGGTCGCGGGCCCGCCACTGCCCGTACCGGGTCGCGGCGGCGAGCGCGCGCACGGCGTCCTCGGGCATCGCGTAGACCGGGATGGCCCGGACCTCGCCGCCGGTGCCCGTCACCGAGCCGCGGTCGTCGACGCCGCGCAGGCCGAGGAAGGTCGCGACGCACGGCTTGTCGGACTCGGCGGCCGCCGCGCGGACGGCCGCGGCGACGTCGGCGTCACCGGTCGCGAGCGGCGGGATGAAGCACGAGACGACCGAGTCGACCCCGGGGTCCTCGAACGCGCGCCGCAGGGCGGCGTGGAAGTCCTCGGCCGACGCCTCGCTGGGCAGGCTGACCGGCCCGTGCGCGACGGTCAGCCCCCAGCTGGCGCACGCGTCGCCGGTCAGCGCCCCGAGGGCGGCGGAGTTGCCGACGACGGCCACGCGGTCGCCCGCCGGCAGCGGCTGGTGGACGACGAGCTGGCCGACGTCGAAGAGCTGGTGGACGTTCTCGACGCGGATGACGCCCGCCTGGTTGAGCATCGCCCGGAAGACCTCGGGGCGCGCCTTGGTCTCGCGCACCGCGTGCCCCGGCGGGACCCCGAAGCGCGAGACGCCGGACTTGACGACGATGACCGGCTTGATGAGCGCGAGCTTGCGCGCGATCCGAGAGAACTTGCGCGGGTTGCCCATCGACTCCAGGTACAGGCCGACCGCGTCGGTGGAGGAGTCGTCGATCCAGTACTGCATGAAGTCGTTGCCGGACACGTCCGCCCGGTTGCCGGCCGAGCCGAAGGTCGAGATGCCGAGGTTGCGCCGGGCGGCCGACGCGAGCACGGCGATGCCGAGCGCCCCCGACTGCGCGAAGAGCCCGAGCCGGCCGGGCGGCGGCAGCGTCGGCGCGAGGGTGGCGTTGAGCCGCACCTCGGGGTCGTTGTTGATGATGCCGAAGGAGTTCGGGCCGATGACGCGCATCCCGGCGCCGCGGGCCCGCCGCACGAGCTCGGCCTGGCGCGCGGCCCCCTCCGGGCCGTCCTCGGCGAAGCCCGCGGACACGACGAGCAGCGCCTTGACGCCCACCTCCGCGCAGTCGTCGACGACGTCGAGCACGGCCGCGGCGGGCACCGCGACGATGGCCAGGTCGACCGTCCCGGGCACGTCGCGCACGGTCGGGTAGCAGGTCAGCCGGCGCACCTTCTTCGAGCTCGGGTTGACCGGCACGACCCGGCCGGCGAACCCCGACTCCAGGAGCCGGTCGAGCAGCTGTCCGCCGAAGGTGTCGGTGCGCCGGCTCGCGCCGACGACGGCGATGGTGTCCGGGGTGAGCACCGAGTGCAGGCTCTGGGCCTCGGCGCGGTGCTCGCGGCTCATCTCGACGGCCCGCGAGCGGTCGGTGGGCTCGATGTCGAAGCCGACCTCGACGACGCCGTCCTCGACCCGACGCGCCACCTCGTAGCCGGCGTCGGAGAAGACGGCGAGCATCTTGCGGTTCTGCGGCAGCACCTCGGCGGTGAAGCGGGCGATGCCGACGTCGCGGGCGATGGCGGCGAGGTGCTCGAGCAGCACCGACCCGATGCCCTTGCCCTGGTAGTGGTCGCTGATGTTGAACGCGACCTCGGCGCTGCGGGCGTCGAGCCGGTCGAAGCGCCCGACCCCGATGATCTCCTCGCGCATCGTCACGACGAGCGCGACGCGGTCGGTGTAGTCGACGTGCGTGAACCGGTGGACGTCGGCGTCCGAGAGGCGGCGCAGCGGCGCGAAGAAGCGCAGGTAGATCGACTCGTCGGACTGCGCGTTGTGGAAGCGGCGCAGGGCGTCGCCGTCGGCGGGGCGGATGGGCCGGACGCTCGCCACCGTGCCGTCGCGGAGCACCACGTCGGCCTCCCACGCGATGGGGTAGCCCGGGGGGAGCGTCGCCTCCGCCATGCCTCCATCCTGCCACCCGGGGACGGCCCGCGCGTGACGGGCACACTGTCGGGGTGGAGCTCGACGAGGCCGTCCGACGGCGGCGCATGGTCCGACGGTTCGACCCGGCGCGGCCGGTGCCGGAGGCGGTGGTCCGCGACCTCGTCGCGCTCGCCGTCCGGGCGCCGAGCGCGGGCTTCAGCCAGGGCTGGGACTTCGTCGCGCTGTCCGACGCGGCCGACCGCGAGCGCTACTGGGCCGCGGCGTCCGGCCCGGGCGCACCCGACGCCTGGCTGCGGGGCGTCTCGGCCGCGCCGGTCCTGCTGCTGTGCCTGTCCGACCCCGACGCCTACCTCGACCGCTACGCCGAGCCCGACAAGGGGTGGGCCGACCGCGACCCGGCCCGCTGGCCGGTCCCCTACTGGGACACCGACACGGCGATGGCGGCGATGCTCGTGCTGCTCGGCGCGGTCGACCGCGGGCTCGGGGCGCTGTTCTTCGGCGTGCCCGCCGAGCGCCACGACGAGGTCCTGGCGGCCTTCGACGTGCCCGCCGGGCGCCGGCTCGTCGGGGTCGTCGCCCTGGGCCACGAGGCCGAGCGGGTGTCCGGGTCGGCGCGCACGCGCCGCCGCCGCGGGGTCGACGAGGTGCTGCACCGGGGCCGGTTCGGAGTGTCGTGACGACCCCGACGGGGGCGTTTGTGAGGATGGGGGCGACCCCTGCCGGGGTCTGACCCCGGCGCACCGCACGAGCACGAGGACGGCCGCCACCCCATGGCCAAGCGCACGACCCCCCCGCCTCCCCCCGAGGACTCCCTCGGCACCGTCGTCGACATCGACGTCGAGGAGGAGATGCGCACCGCGTTCCTCGAGTACTCCTACAGCGTCATCTACTCCCGCGCGCTGCCCGACGCCCGCGACGGCCTCAAGCCGGTCCAGCGGCGCATCCTCTACGGGATGTCCGAGCTCGGCCTGCGCCCGGAGCGCCCGCACGTCAAGTCCTCCCGCGTCGTCGGCGAGGTCATGGGCAAGTACCACCCCCACGGCGACCAGGCGATCTACGACGCCCTCGTGCGCCTGGCGCAGCCCTGGACGATGCGCCTGCCGCTCGTCGACGGCCACGGCAACTTCGGCTCCCTCGACGACGGCCCGGCCGCCTCGCGCTACACCGAGGCCCGGATGGCCCCCGCCGCGCTGCTCATGGTCACCGGTCTCGACGAGCAGACCGTCGACTTCGTCCCCAACTACGACGACTCCCTCGAGCAGCCCGGCGTCCTGCCCGCGGCCTACCCGAACCTCCTCGTCAATGGCACGAGCGGCATCGCCGTCGGCATGGCGACGAACATGGCGCCGCACAACCTCGTCGAGGTCATCGGCGCCGCCCGCCACCTCCTGGACCACCCGGACTGCTCGCTCGACGACCTCATGAAGTTCGTCCCCGGCCCCGACCTGCCCGGCGGCGGCCGGATCGTCGGGCTCGACGGCATCCGCGACGCCTACCTCACCGGCCGCGGCAAGTTCCTCACCCGCGCCACCGCCCGCGTCGAGAAGCTCACCCCACGCCGGATGGGCATCGTCGTCACCGAGCTGCCCTACCTCGTCGGCCCCGAGAAGGTCATCGAGCGGGTCAAGGTCCTCGTCCAGGCCAAGAAGCTCCAGGGCATCTCCGACGTCAAGGACCTCACCGACCGCAAGAACGGCCTGCGCCTGGTCTTCGAGGTCAAGAACGGCTTCAACCCCGAGGCCGTCCTCGAGCAGCTCTACAAGCACACGCCGATGGAGGACTCCTTCGGCATCAACAACGTCGCGCTCGTCGACGGCCAGCCGCAGACCCTCGGGCTCAAGGAGCTGCTGCGCGTCTACGTGCAGTTCCGCACCGACGTCGTGCGCCGGCGCACCGAGTACCGCCTCGGCAAGCGCAAGGACCGGCTGCACCTCGTCGAGGGCCTGCTCGTCGCGATCCTCGACATCGACGAGGTCATCCAGCTGATCCGCGGCAGCGACGACGCCGCCGCCGCACGCACCCGGCTCATCGACGTCTTCGACCTCTCCGAGGTCCAGGCCGAGTACATCCTCGAGCTCCAGCTGCGCCGGCTCACGAAGTTCTCGCGGATCGAGCTCGAGGCCGAGCGCGACGAGCTCAAGCGCCTCATCGAGGAGCTCGAGGCCATCCTCGCCGACGAGAAGCTGCTGCGCCGCACCGTCTCCGGCGAGCTCGCCGACGTCGCCAAGGCCCACGGCACACCCCGCCGCACGGTGCTCCTGGAGTCGGCCGGCACGCCGGTCACCCAGACCACGCCGCTCGAGGTGAGCGACGACCCGTGCTGGGTGCTGCTCTCCTCGACCGGCCTGCTGGCCCGTACCTCCTCCGCCGAACCGATCCCCGCGGACGGTCCGCGCGCCAAGCACGACGCGATCGTCGGGGCCGTGCGCACCACCGCGAGAGGCGAGTTCGCACTCGTCACCTCCCGCGGCCGGATGGTCCGGATGTCCGCCCTCGAGCTGCCGGCCCTGCCGCCGCTCGGCGGCTCCCCCAGCCTCTCCGGGGGCGCTCCGCTCGCCGTCTACGTCGACCTGCCGCGTGGCGAGGAGCCGCTGACCATCGTCTCGCTCGACCCCGACGGCCCGGGCCTCGCGCTCGGCACGGCGCAGGGCGTCGTCAAGCGCGTCGTGCCCGAGTACCCGAAGAGCCCCGACTGGGAGGTCGTCTCGCTCAGGGACGGCGACACGGTCGTCGGCGCGGTCGAGCTGCGCGACGGCGCCGAGGACCTCGTGTTCGTCTCCAACGACGCGCAGCTGCTGCGCTTCCCTGCGTCGTCGGTCCGGCCGCAGGGTCGCGCCGCCGGCGGCATGGCGGGGATCCGCCTCTCCCCCAAGGCGTCTGCGGTCTTCTTCGGGGCCGTCGACCCGGCGGCCGAGAACGTCGTCGTCACCTCGTCCGGTTCGTCGGACGCGCTGCCGGGCACCCAGCCGGGCTCGCTCAAGGTCGCGCCGTACACCGAGTACCCGGCCAAGGGTCGGGCGACCGGCGGCGTGCGCGCGCACCGGTTCCTGCGCGGCGAGGACACGCTCGTCCTCGCCTGGGTCGGCGCGCTGCCGGCCCGCGCGTCGGGTGCCGGCGGCGTCGCCCTCGAGCTCCCCGCGGCGACGGGGAGGCGCGACGGCTCCGGTGCGCCGCACCCGACGGTCGTCGCGGGCATCGGCGCGCCCGTCCGCTAGGGCCACGAGCGGCCGGATCGCCAGTCGGGCGACGGCCGTGTTACGTAATCGTTACCGCACACGCTCGACAGGGCGTTGACCCGCATGTGTAAACGCTTTTACGTTACTCCCGGTTCCCCTCACCGCCGAGGCATCCCGCCTCGGTGCGACCCAGTGAAATGGAGGCGGGCAATGGCCCTCATCTCGACGCGCCGCGCCCTGGCGTTCTCCGGAGTCCTGGCGGTGGCCCTCAGCGCCACGGCCTGCGGTTCCGGTGACTCCGGCGGTTCCGGCGACACCGCGAGCAGCGGTGGCACCAGCAGCATCGACTGCGCGCCCTACACGGCGTTCGGCGACCTCAAGGGCAAGACGGTCACCGTCTACACCTCGATCACCGCGCCCGAGGACGGGCCGCACATCGCGTCCTACAAGCCGTTCGAGGACTGCACCGGCGTCACGATCAAGTACGAAGGCTCCAAGGAGTTCGAGGCCCAGCTGCCGGTCCGCGTCAAGGGTGGCAACGCCCCCGACATCGCGTACCTGCCCCAGCCCGGTCTGCTCCAGACGATGGTCGCGACCGGCCAGGTGAAGCCGGCCCCGGCCGAGGTCACCGCCAACGTCGACAAGAACATGCCCGACTTCAAGGAGTACGGCACCGTCGACGGCACGTTCTACGCCGCCGCGCTCGGCGCCAACGTCAAGTCCTTCGTCTGGTACTCGCCGCAGATGTTCGCCGACGGTGGCTACCAGATCCCGAAGACCTGGGACGAGCTCCTCGCCCTGACCGACAAGATCTCCAAGGACAACCCGGACGCCAAGCCGTGGTGCGCGGGCATCGAGTCCGGCGACGCCACCGGCTGGCCGGCGACGGACTGGGTCGAGGACGTCATGCTCCGCACCGCGGGTGCCGAGACCTACGACAAGTGGGTCAAGCACGAGATCCCCTTCAACGACCCGTCGGTCGCCACGGCTCTCGCCGAGGTCGGCAAGATCCTCAAGAACCCGGCCTACGTCAACGGTGGCTTCGGTGACGTCAAGACGATCGCCTCCACGTCCTTCCAGGACGCGGGCCAGCCGATCCTCGACGGCTCCTGCTACATGCACCGCCAGGCCTCGTTCTACGCGGCCAACTGGCCCGAGGGCACCAAGGTCGCCGAGGACGGCGACGTCTGGGCCTTCTACCTGCCGTCGAAGACCGCGGAGGACCGCCCGGTCCTCGGTGGTGGCGAGTTCGTCGCCGCCTTCGCCGACCGTCCCGAGGTCAAGGCCTTCCAGACCTACCTCTCCTCGGTCGAGTGGGCCAACGAGCGCGCGAAGACCTGCGGCTCCGGTGGCTGCGTCACCGCCAACAAGAACGCCGACGCCTCGCTGCTGAAGAACCCGGTCGACAAGCTGTCGGCCGAGCAGCTGACCGACGCGAACGCCACCTTCCGCTTCGACGGCTCGGACCTCATGCCGGGCGCCGTGGGTGCGGGCACCTTCTGGAAGGGCATGACCGACTGGATCACCGGCAAGGACGACAAGTCCACGCTCGACTACATCGAGCAGTCCTGGCCGAAGTCCTGACCTGACCACAGGTCCACGAGCCGGGGTGGGGTGGGCGTTCCCGCCCTGCCCCGGCTCCCCCTTTCCGAGACACCCCGAAAGGCGGTCGTGATGGTGTCCAGCGTGGTGCAGGCCCTCCCGGTCGGTATCCTCCCCGAACCCCTGCTGCGTGCCGAGAGCACCGGCGGCAAGTTCCTCCTCATGGCCTTCGCGGTCCTGCTGTTCGCCGCGATCTTCGGCCTCGTCCTCTTCCTCGCCTCGCTGTTCAAGGGCCGCGAGGGAGAGAAGGTCCAGGGCTTCCTCTTCGCCCTCCCCGCGATCTTCCTCCTGGCCGTCGGCCTGCTCTACCCGGCGATCCTCACGATCATCCAGTCGCTGCGCGGCCGCTCCGGCGAGGCCGGCTTCTCGCTCGACAACTACGTCCAGATGTTCACGCAGCCCGAGCTGCTCACCGTCCTGCGCAACACCGCGCTCTGGGTGGTCCTCGTGCCGTTCCTCGCGACGGCGATCGGCCTGCTCTACGCGATCCTCATCGACCGCGCCCGCGGCGAGGCCTTCGCCAAGGCCCTGATCTTCCTGCCGATGGCCATCTCGATGGTCGGCGCCGGCATCATCTGGAAGTTCGTCTACCAGTACAAGCAGACCGAGCGGCCGCAGATCGGCCTGCTCAACGGCGTCCTCAAGGCGCTGGGCTTCGAGACCCAGCAGTTCCTCCTCGACGCGCCGCTCAACACCCTCATGCTCATCGTCGTCATGGTCTGGATCCAGGCCGGCTTCGCGATGACCGTGCTCTCGGCCGCGATCAAGGCCATCCCCGACGACATCATCGAGGCCGCCCGCCTCGACGGCGTCTCCGGCTTCCGGATGTTCCGGTTCATCACGCTGCCGAGCATCCGCTCCGCCCTCGTCGTCGTCCTCACGACGATCGGCATCGGCACGCTCAAGGTCTTCGACATCGTCCGGACCATGACGGCCGGCCAGTTCGACACCTCGGTCGTGGCCAACGAGTTCTACAACCAGAGCTTCCGCTACAACGCCCCGGGCCTCGGCGCGGCGCTCGCGGTCCTGCTCTTCATCCTCGTCATCCCGATCGTCACCTACAACATCGTGCAGATGCGGAAGGAGGCCTGAGCCGTGAGCACCCTCCAGCCCGCCGCCACGCCAGAGTCCGTCACCACCGAGAGCGGCGTCACCGTCACCGGCAAGCGCCGCAAGAAGTCCGCCGCCGGCAACGCCGCCAAGGCGATCTCCTCGCCGTGGGCCTCCCTCGTCGCCGTCGTCATCGCGGTCCTGTGGACGCTCCCGACGATCGGCCTGCTCGTCACATCGTTCCGCCGCCAGATCGACATCCAGCGCACCGGCTGGTGGACGGCGTTCAGCAACCCGGGTGACTTCACGCTCGAGAACTACCGCCAGGCGCTCGCGCCGAGCAGCACCTCGAGCTTCAGCCAGTACTTCATCAACACGATCGTCATCACCGTCCCGGCGGTGCTCCTGCCGATCTTCCTCGCCTCGCTCGCGGCCTACGCCTTCGCGTGGATGCCGTTCCCGGGGCGCGACTGGCTCTTCGTCGCCGTCTTCGCGCTGCAGATCGTGCCCCTCCAGGTCGCGCTCATCCCGCTGCTCGACATCTACGTCAACAAGCTCGGGTTCGGTGCGTCCTACTGGAGCGTCTGGTTGTCGCACACGATCTTCGCGCTACCGCTGGCGACGTTCCTCATCCACAACTTCATGAAGGAGCTGCCCGGCGAGCTCATGGAGGCCGCCCGGGTCGACGGTGCGGGGCACGTGACGATCTTCTTCAAGATCCTCCTGCCGCTGCTCACCCCGGCCCTCGCGGCGTTCGGCATCTTCCAGTTCCTCTGGGTCTGGAACGACCTGCTCGTCTCGCTCGTGTTCCTCGGCGGCACACCGGACGTCGCGCCGGTGACGGTGCGCGTCGCGGAGCTGTCCGGGTCGCGCGGCAGCGCCTGGTACATCCTCTCGGCCGGTGCGTTCATCTCGATGGTCGTCCCCGTCGCGGTGTTCCTCGCCCTCCAGCGCTTCTTCGTCCGCGGCCTGCTCGCGGGCGGGCTCAAGGGCTGAGCGCGGCCGGACCACCGGGAAGAGGTCTCGTCATCAGCACCATCACGGACGTCGCGCGGGCGGCCGGGGTCTCCGTGGCCACGGTCTCCCGCGCGCTCCGGGGCCTGGACCGGGTCTCCCCCGAGACCCGGCAGCGGGTCCTCGAGGTCGCCGAGGAGCTGCACTACGTCGCGTCGCCGACGGCGACGTCCCTCGCCTCCGGGCGGACCAGGGTCGTCGCGGTCGTCGCGCCGTTCCTCACCCGCTGGTTCTTCGCGACCCTCGTGAGCGCCATCGAGAAGGAGCTGCGCTCGCACGGGCACCACGCGATCCTCTTCGACCTCGAGGACGACAGCTACGACCAGCGCCTCCCCCTCACCCAGAACATGCTCTGGAAGCGGGTCGACGGCGTCATCACCCTCAACGTGCCGATGGAGCAGGAGGAGGTCGACCTCGTCGACCGGCTCGGCCTCCCGCTCGTCGCGATCGGCTCCGCGGTCCCCGGCCGCGCCTGCGTGCGCATCGACGACGGCGCGACGATGCGCACCGCCGTCGAGCACCTCATCTCCCTGGGCCACCGCCGGATCGGCTACATCGGCGACGTCCCGCGCAACGTCGCGCACGTCCAGACGCCGCAGGACCGCCTGACCGCCTTCCGCGCGACGATGGCCGAGGCCGGCCTCGAGGTCGTCGAGGACTGGATCCTCGGCTCGGACTGGACCGCCGAGGCGGCCGCCCGCGACAGCGCGGTCCTGCTCTCCCGTTCCGAGCGCCCGACCGCCGTCGTCGCCGCGTCGGACGAGATGGCCATCGGCGTGCGCGAGAGCGCCCGCAAGGGCGGCCTGCGCGTCCCGGAGGACCTCTCGGTCATCGGGATCGACGACTACGTGCTCTCCGGCGTCCTCGGGCTGACGACCGTGCGCCAGGACGTCGCCGCCCAGGGCCGCGAGGCCGCGGTCCTGCTGCTGCGCGCCCTGACCGGCGAGGAGCCGGCGCTCGAGCAGGTCGTCATGCCGACCGAGCTCGTCGTGCGCGAGTCGACCGGCCCCGTCCCCGTCAGTTGACGCTGCCCTCGGACTCCGCGAGGTCCTCGGGGTCTCGAAGGTAGGTCTTCTTCCCGCGGATCGCGCGGTTGGCGAACCACGTGACGGCCCAGAGGACGACGCCGATCGCGAGCAGCCACCCGGCGATCTGGTACTGCAACCCGTCGCGGCCGGTCCACGGGCCGACGAAGAACGCACAGAGCACCGCGCCGATCACGGGCAGGACGGTCGGCGCGACGAAGTGCGTCCGGTCGATCCGGTCCCGGCGCAGGACGAGCACGCAGACGTTGACGATCGTGAAGACGCCGAGCAGGAGCAGCGCCGTGGTGCCACCGAGCGCCGAGATGACCTGGCCCTCCGCGTTCTGCGTCACGACGACGATGAGCCCGACCGCGATGGCCGTCGTGAAGAGGATGGCCGCCCAGGGGGTCTGCCGCCCGCGGTGCACCTTCCCGAGGAACGGCGGCAGGACCTCCTGGCGGGCCATGCCGTAGAGCAGGCGGCTGGCCATGAGCATGTTGATGAGGGCCGAGTTGGCGACGGCGAACATCGAGATGAACGGCAGCAGGGTCGAGATGGGGATGTCCGGTGCCGCGGTCTCGACGACGGTGACCAGCGGGGTGTCACCGCTCGAGAGCTCGCCGACCGGGACGATCGCGACGGCGAAGAGCGCGACGAGGACGTAGATGGCGCCGGTGATGCCGAGGCCGGTGAGCATCATCTTCGGGAAGTTGCGGACCGGGTCCTTGGTCTCCTCGGCCATGTTGACCGAGTCCTCGAAGCCGACCATCGCGAAGAACGCGAGCGAGGTGGCGGCCGTGACGGCGAGGAAGGCGTTCTTGTCGCCGGGGCTGTCGAAGACGACCGTCCGGCTGAAGTCGGTGCGGCCGGCGAAGAGGGCGTAGAAGCCGACCATGATGACGAGGAGCAGACCGGAGAGCTCGACGCAGGTGAGGACGATGTTCGCCTTGACCGACTCCCCCACCCCGCGGAAGTTGACGAGCGCGACCAGGCCCATGAACAGCAGCGCGATCGCCATGACGAGCGTCGCGTTGTCGGCGTCCAGCCCGAAGCCGACGGCGAAGTTCGCCGCGAAGGCCCGCGAGGCCGTCGACGCGCTCGTGATGCCGGAGCACATGACGGTGAAGGCGACGATGAAGGTGACGAAGTGCAGCCCGAACGCCTTGTGCGTGTACAGGGCGGCGCCCGCGGCCTGCGGGTACTTCGTCACGAGCTCGAGGTAGGAGAACGCGGTGATCGTCGCGATGACGAACGCGACGAGGAAGGGCACCCACGCCGCACCGCCGACCTCTGCGGCCACCTCACCGGTCAGCGCGTAGACGCCGGTGCCGAGGATGTCCCCGACGATGAACAGCAGGAGGAGCTTCGGCCCCATGACCCGCTTGAGCTCGGTGGGCTCCTCGCCCGCGACCCGTCCCTGCTCGACCTCGGTACTCATCGTCGGTCCCCTCTGCGGGACGCCTCCCGTCCGGCGTCGGTCCGCCCACCATGGCCCAGCGCGCGGGCGTCGGCAACAGGGCGCGCGGGCGGGTCGCGGTCGCGTCGAGGGTGGTGCGCGACCCGGGCCGCCCGCTCAGGCGTCGATGCGCTCGCGGTCGAGCGCGCCGGCGCTCTCGATGATGAAGTCCTTGCGCGGCCCCACCTCGCCGCCCATGAGCAGCTCGAAGACCTTGCCGGCGGTGTCGAGGTCGCCGAGGGTCACCTTGCGCAGCGTGCGGTGGGCGGGGTCCATCGTCGTCTCCGCGAGCTGGTCGGCGTCCATCTCGCCGAGGCCCTTGTAGCGCTGGAGCGGCTTGGTCTTCTTGCCGCGCTTGGCGAGCGAGGCCATCGTCCGGCGCATCTCGGCCTCGGAGTAGGTGTAGATGACCTCGTTGGCCTTGCTGCCCGGGTTGACGACCTCGATGCGGTGCAGCGGCGGCACCGCGGCGAACACCCGGCCGGCCTCGACGAGCGGGCGCATGTACCGGAAGAAGAGGGTGAGCAGGAGGGTCCGGATGTGGGCGCCGTCGACGTCGGCGTCGGTCATGATGATGACCTTGCCGTAGCGCGCCGACTCGAGGTCGAAGGTGCGCCCGGAGCCGGCGCCGATGACCTGGATGATCGAGGCGCACTCGGCGTTGCCGAGCATGTCGGTGACCGAGGCCTTCTGGACGTTGAGGATCTTGCCGCGGATCGGCAGGAGGGCCTGGTGGTCGCTGCTGCGGGCGAGCTTCGCGGTGCCGAGCGCGCTGTCGCCCTCGACGATGAACAGCTCGGTGTGCTCGGGGTCGCTGCTGCGGCAGTCGGCGAGCTTGGCCGGGAGCGAGGAGGACTCCAGGGCCGTCTTCCGTCGCTGGGTCTCCTTGTGCATCCGCGCGCTGATCCGCGACTTCATCTCGGCGACGACCTTCTCGAGGAGGGTCGCGGCCTGCTGCTTGGTCGGGCGCTTGGTCTCGGTGAGCAGCGCGGTCAGCTCGCGCTCGACGACGCGCGAGACGATCTGGCGGACCGCGGCCGTGCCGAGGACCTCCTTGGTCTGGCCCTCGAACTGCGGCTCGGCGAGGCGGACGGTGACGACGGCGGTGAGGCCGGCGAGCGCGTCGTCCTTCTCGAGCTTGTCGGTGCCCGCCTTGAGCCGGCGGGCGTTGGCCTCGACCTGCTTGCGCAGCACCTTGAGCAGCGACTGCTCGAAGCCCGCGACGTGGGTGCCGCCCTTCGGCGTGGCGATGATGTTGACGAAGGAGCGCAGCGTCGTGTCGTAGCCGCTGCCCCAGCGCACGGCGACGTCGACGACGCACTCGCGCTCGACGTCGGTCGGGGTCATGTGGCCGGCGGCGTCGAGGACGGGGACGGTCTCGGTGAAGGTGCCGGTGCCCTGGAGGCGCCAGACGTCGGTGACGGGGGCGTCGGCGGCGAGGTACTCGCAGAACTCGGAGATGCCGCCGTCGTGGAGGAAGACCTCCTCGGTCGGCTCCTCGCCGCGCTCGTCGCGGACGACGATCGTCAGGCCGGGGACGAGGAAGGAGGTCTGCCGGGCGCGGCCGAGCAGGCCCTCGAGGTCGAGCCCGGCGTCCTTGAGGAAGATCTGCCGGTCGGCCCAGTAGCGCACGCGCGTGCCGGTGACCCCGCGCCTGGCCTTGCCGACGACCTCGAGGTCGCTCGTGGCCGTGTAGGGGGTGAAGGCGTGCTCGGGGTCCTTGCGGCCCTGGGCGCCCGCGACGTCGGAGAAGACACCCGGCTCGCCGCGGCGGAAGCTCATCGCGTAGGTCTTGCCGGCGCGGTCGACCTCGACGTCGAGCCGGGAGGAGAGGGCGTTGACGACGGAGGCGCCGACGCCGTGGAGGCCGCCGGAGGCGGTGTACGAGCCGCCGCCGAACTTGCCGCCCGCGTGCAGGCGCGTGTAGACGAGCTCGACGCCGGTCAGGCCGGTGCGCGGCTCGATGTCGACCGGGACGCCGCGGCCGTTGTCGCGGACCTCCACCGAGCCGTCGCCGTGGAGGATGACCTCGACCCGGTCGCAGAAACCACCGAGGGCCTCGTCGACCGCGTTGTCGATGATCTCCCACAGACAGTGCATGAGGCCGCGGGAGTCGGTGGACCCGATGTACATGCCGGGACGCTTGCGCACCGCCTCGAGGCCCTCGAGGACCTGGAGGTGGTGGGCGGTGTACTCGGTCGCGGACTTGCTCGTCGCGGTCTTCTTGGCAGCGGTCGCAGGCACGTCCGCAGGGTATCCGGCGGCCCCGACGGCCCCCGACAGGCGCACCGGGCGGCCCGGTGCCGACGCGTCCGGGGGGTCGGTCGAAAGGTCACGATCTCGACACCGCCCGGTCACTTCGGCACCCCCTCCGCCCCGGGAAGGAAACGGCGTGCTTGACTGTTGCAACGCCTGCCGATCCGCACAGGGTCGGTGGACCGAACACCTAGCACTGACCCGGACGAGCCGAGGAGGCCGACGTGAACGCCGCACTGGCACCCACCCTGACCGCCGCGGACCGGTGCGACCGCTGCGGGGCCCAGGCGTACATCCGCGCCCGCCTCCACGCCGGCGGAGAGCTCCTGTTCTGCGCCCACCACGGCCGTGAGCACGTGCCAGCCCTCGTGGACAAGGCCGACATCATCGACGAGAGCGAGCGGCTGACCGAGCGCCAGCCCGTCGTCGGCGACTGACCTCACCCCACCCCTCACCGTGGACGCGCCGGTGGATGACATCTGGCTCGTCCTTCCCCCGCTCCTCATCCTGCTGGGGCTCGTCGGGATCGTCGTCCCGGCGCTGCCCGGCACCCTCCTCGTCGTCGCGGGCATGGCCGTCTGGGCCGTCGTCACGCACACCCCCACCGCATGGGTCCTGCTGACCTTCGCCGTCCTCGTCGCCGTGGCCGGTCGCGTGCTGCAGTACCTCGTCCCCGGGCGGCGGATGAAGGCGCAGGGCGTGCGCACCTCGACCCTCGCGCTGGCCCTCGTCCTGGCGGTCGTCGGGTTCTTCGTCGTCCCGGTCATCGGGGCGGTCATCGGGTTCGTGCTCGGCATCTGGCTCGTCGAGACCGGCCGGGGTGCCTCCCGCGCCGAGGCGTGGGCGCGCACGAAGCACGCCGTCGTGGCCGTGGCCCAGAGCATGGGTATCGAGCTCGCGGCGGCGCTCGTCGTCGCCGGGCTCTACGTGCTCGGCCTGCTGCTCACCTGACGACTGCTCACCTGAAGACCCGCCCACCGCTGCGGTGGCGGGCGGCCGGGGTCACCAGTTGCCGCCCTGGCGGCGCTCCCAGCGTTCGTCGAGCCGGTCGATGAGGGAGCTCTTGCGACGAGGGCGGCCCTTGGCCGGCTGCACGCCGCCCTCGGGGCTCACGACGCCGAGGTGGGCCTTGCGGGGCGGGGTGACGGCGTAGGCGACCGAGGCGACCATGAGGGCGAAGCCGATGGCCCCGACCCACATCGTCGTGTTGACCCCGACGAGGACGAGACCGAGCCCCGCGACCAGCCCGAGCACGCCGATGATCCACCGTCGTCGCTGGAGGGACCCGCCGCCCTTCATGCTGGAGGCGAACTTCGGGTCCTCGGCGGCGAGCGCCTGTTCCATCTGCTCGAGCATCTTCTGCTCGTGGTCGGAGAGGGGCACAGATCCTCCCTGGTCGGCCCAAGGCGTCCTCACGACGCCCCCGGGGGTGTAGCTCTGGAATGTCAGGATATGTCGCGTCGTCCTCCCACGGAAGCGGATGGACGAGGTTGCACACCAGACGGACGAGGTTCGACGTCCGCGGGGCGGGGACGGACGAGGCTGGCCGGCCGGACCACCCCCGAGCCGAACCGCGCGCGGGCCCGGTCGACCGCCCGGTCGGCGTCGCGCCAGCCGTGCTCGGGCTCGCCGAGCACCCCCTGCAGCGGGGCCTCCGCCGCCGGGACGAGACCGGAGAGGCGAACCCCGACGAGCCGGATGCGGGCGCGCTGGAGGCCGAGGGCGTCGAAGAGGGAGACCGCCGTCGCGTGGAGCGTGCGCCCGCTGTCGGTCGGCTCGCGCAGCGTCCGGGAGCGGGTGATCGTCGTGAAGTCGCTGAACCTCACCTTGAGGGTGACGGTCCGCCCGGTGAGCCCCGCCGCGCGGGCCCGGGCCGCGGTGCGGTCACCGAGCCCGAGGAGGCGCCGGCGGATCTCGGTGGCGTCGTCGATGTCGGCCTCGAAGGTCTCGTCGCTGCCGATGCTCTTCTCGCGCTGCTCGCGCTCGACCGGCCGGCGGTCGCGCCCCCAGGCGAGCTCGTGGAGGTGGCGCCCGGTGGCCGTGCCGAGCGCGCGCTCGAGCGTCGCGAGCGGCGTGTGCGCGATGTCGGCGACGGTGTGCAGGCCGAGCCGGGTCAAGGCCTCCTCGGTACGGTCGCCGACCCCCCAGAGGGCTCCGACCGGCAGCTGCTGGACGAACGGCACGACCTCGTCGCGCGGGACGACGACCATCCCGTCCGGCTTGGCCAGCCCGGAGGCGAGCTTCGCGACGAACTTGCTCGGCCCGACCCCGACCGAGCAGGTGATGCCCTGCTCGTCGTGGACGGTGTCGCGGAGCATCTGCGCGATGGCCGCGGGGCTGCCGAGGCGGCGCAGCGCCCCGGAGACGTCGAGGAAGGCCTCGTCGAGCGAAAGTGGCTCCAGGTGCGGGGTCACCGACCGGAAGGTCTCCATCACCCCGGCCGAGATCGTCGCGTAGAGGTCGTGGTCGGGACGCAGGACGGTGGCCTGCGGGCAGAGGCGGCGGGCCCGGGACATCGGCATCGCCGCGGCGACCCCGAACCGGCGCGCCTCGTAGGTCGCCGACAGGACGACACCGCGGGTGCCGCCGCCGATGATCACCGGCGTGCCGACGAGCTCGGGGTGGGCGAGCAGGCTCGCGGACGCGTAGAAGGCGTCCATGTCGACGTGGAGGACGGTGCAGCCGGTGTCGTCGGGCGGGGTGTCGACGAGCCGCTCGGGCAGCGCGAACCGGCGCCGGCTCACGGGGTGCTCCCCCGGCGCTCAGCCCCGGGTCGCGAGGACGTGCAGGGCGCTGCCGAGGCTGCCGAGCAGCGGGTGGCCGGTGTCGGCCGCCGCGGCCTCCTCGAGGGCGGCGAGGGCGGTGCGGTCGGCCTCGGAGTCGAGCAGCGCGGAGGGCACGAGGTCGGCGAAGACCCGGACGCCCTGGACGTGGACCGGGGTGAGGCCCTGTGCCTCGACGAGCGCGACGACCGCGGCCTCGTCGAACCGCCGGGGCGCGGGGTCGTCCTCGCCCCAGCGCCCGTCGGGCCGCTCGAGGACCGCGCGGGCCCGGTCGAGCCGGCCGGCGAGGGCGTGGGTGAGGACGGCGTGCAGGCGCTGCGCGACGACGAGGCTGAAGGTGCCCCCGGGGGCGAGGAGGCCGGCGGCCGCCCCGACCGCGGCCGCGGGGTCGTCGACGACCTCGAGGGTGCCGTGGAGGCAGACGAGGTCGAAGGGCTCGTCGGCGCCGACGAGGGAGGCGACGGTGTCGGCGTCGCCCTGCAGCGCCCGGACCCGGGCCTCGACCCCGCGCTCGCTCGCGCGCCGGCGCAGCGAGAAGAGGGCGTCCGGGCTGGGGTCGACGACGGTGAGCTCGTGGCCGGCGACGGCGAGGGGCACGGCCGTGCCGCCGGTGCCGCCGCCGAGGTCGAGGACCCGCAGCGGCCGGCCGAGCGCGGTGCGGCGCTGCTCGGCGTGGGCGTCGAGGACGCGCTGGACCGCCGTCGTCCGCGACCCGCTCGCGGGGCCGGGCCGCCGGCCGCGGTCGTCGGACACGGTGGGTCTCCTCCGGGACGGTGGGGCGCTGGTGCGGTGCCCACCCTAGTGTCCCGAGCTGCCGGGGCTCGCGTGCCACAGCTTGCGCGGCGGCAGCGCCGGGGTCGCGGCCGCCGCGGCCGGGACGACCCGCCCCGGGGGCGTGCCCGGGACCGGCCGCGGCATCCCGCCCGGGTGGTCGAGGACCGGCGCCCCGCGGCCGGCGCGGGGGTCGGCGCCCGCCGGCTTGATGTCGGCGTACGGCGACTGGCGGAAGCCCGAGGCGTGGACGAGGACCCGGCGCCCGGAGCGCTCCGCGGCCTCGCGGGCGGCGTGCTCGGCGGCCTCGGCGCGGGCGACCGCCTCGGCCTCCCCCGCCGCGACGGCGGCCCGCACGGCCTCGAGCCCGCCGAGCTGCCAGGCGTCCCAGAGCGCCGCGAGCTCCCACGCGCCGGTGGCGCGGATCGAGACGCCGCGGTCGCCGGTGCGGCGCAGCACCCCGCGGACGAGGAGCAGCCACGAGTGGAAGACGACGCCGGAGTACGGGCCCTGGACGTCCTCGAAGAAGGTGCAGTCCGAGGGGCCGGTGCCGTCGTCGAGGGTGAGGAAGACCACCCGCCGCCCGGAGCGCACCGGCGGGGTCTGGGTCGCGACCTTGACCCCGGCCACCCAGACCTCCGAGCGGCTCCGGGAGCCGACGAGGTCACGGCTGCGGGTGACCCCGAGGGCCTCGAGCAGCGGCTCGTAGAAGCTGACGACGTGGCTCGAGACGTCGAGGCCGAGCACGTCGAGCTCGGCCCGGACCCGCTCGGCCCCGGTCATCTCGGGCAGCCCGGCCCCGGCGACGAGGCGCGGGCGGTCGCCGAGGTCGAGGGTGAGCTGGGTCGGCTGCTCGGCGGCGGGCACGACCTCGCGGGCGGCCCGGCTCTGCGCGGCCGCGCGCAGCCGGACGTCGACCCCGGCGTCCTCGACCTCCCGGGCGGCCGAGGTGGGCAGGGCACGGCGGCGGCTCGGGCGGGGACGCCCGCTCCCCCGGTCCCAGCGGTCGAGCTCGGCGACGTGGAGGAGCAGGTCGCGGCGGGTGACCCGGCCGCGCCGCCCGAGGCCACCGTCGGCCGTCGTGCCGTGGAGGGAGTCGAAGGCACCGGCGAGGACGAGCCGCTCGACGACCGGGCGGCTGACCCGGGCCCGGGCCCAGAAGTCGCCGAGGTCGGCGTAGGGCTGGCCGGCGACGACGCGGGCGACCTCGGCCTCGCTGATGCCCTTGACGTCGGCGAGCGAGAGCCGGATGCCGTAGGGCTGGGGGTCCTGCTTCCATCCCGGCCGCGGGTCCGGGGCGGCCTCCTCGACCGGCTCGATCCGGTACACCTCGCGCGAGGCGTTGACGTCGAGGCCGAGCACGGGGATGCCGAAGGAGCGGGCGTCGTCGAGGAGCAGCCGCTTGGGGTACATCCCCGGGTCGTGCGTGAGGATGCCGGAGAGGAAGGCCGCCGGGTGGTGGGTCTTCAGCCACGCCGAGTGGTAGGTCGGCAGCGCGAAGGCCGCGGCGTGCGCCTTGCAGAACCCGAAGGACGCGAAGGACTTGAGGACCTCCCAGATCCGGTCGCGGTCCTCGGCCGCGTAGCCGCGGGCCGCGGCCGCCGGGCGCCACCACGCCTCGACCTCCTGCTGGCCGTGCGGGGTGCCCATCGAGCGGCGGACCTCGTCGGCCTGGGCCAGGCTCACCCCGGTCGTCTCGGCGACGATGAGGAGCACCTGCTCGTGGAAGACGACGACGCCCTCGGTCTCCGCGAGCGCGGGGACCAGGCTCGGGTGGAGGAAGCGCGTCTCGCGCCAGCCATGCCGGGACTCGAGGAACGGCGTGATCATGTCGGACTTGACCGGGCCGGGCCGGAAGAGCGAGATGTCGACGATGAGGTCGTCGAAGGCGGTCGGCCCGAGCTTGCCGACGAGCTCGCGCTGGCCGGGGCTCTCGATCTGGAACGTCCCGAGGGTGCGGGTCGTGCGGATCAGCTCGAAGGTGTCGGGGTCGTCGAGCGGCACCTGCGCCTCGTCGTCGAGGTCGATGCGCTCGCCGGTGACCCGCTCGACCTCGGCGACGGCGTGCGCCATCGAGGACTGCATCCGGATGCCGAGGACGTCGAGCTTGAGGAAGCCGAGGGTCTCGACGTCGTCCTTGTCGAGCTGGCTCATCGGGAAGCCGAGCCAGGACGCCTCGACGGGCGTGCGGTCGAGCATCCCGGCGTTGGACAGGACGACACCGCACGGGTGCAGGGCGATGTGGCGGGGCAGGCCGTCGAGGGACTCGACGAGGTCGAAGAACTGCGCCATCCGCGGGGAGTCCAGGCCGCGGCTGCGCAGCTCGGGCAGGTCGGCGATGGCGTGCCGGGCGTCCTTGGCGCGCACGTGCGGGAAGGCCTTGGCGATCTCGTCGACCTCGAGCGGGGGCATCCCGAGCGCGGCCCCGACGTCGCGGACGGCGTGGCGGACCTTGTAGGTGTCCATCATCGAGACGCACGTGACGCGCTCGCCGCCGAAGCGCTCGAGGACGGCCTCGTAGATCTCGGTGCGGCGGGCGGACTCGACGTCGACGTCGATGTCCGGCAGCTCGGCGCGCAGCGGGGAGCAGAACCGCTCCATGAGCAGCCGGTGGCGGATCGGGTCGACCCCGCTGATGCCGAGGAGGTGGTTGACGAGGCTGCCGGCGCCCGAGCCGCGGGCCGCGACCCGTACACCGCGCGCGCGGATGAGGTCGGTGACCTCGGCGACGGTGAGGAAGTAGGTCGGGTAGCCGAGCGAGCGGACGACGGTGAGCTCGGCGTCGAGGCGGTCGAGGACGACCTGCCGCTCGGTGTCGGTGGCGTCCGGGTAGCGCCGGCCGACCGCCGCGCGGCAGCGCTGCGCGAGGACGTCCATCGGGTCGGTGCCGGGCTCGATGCCGAGGATCTCGGGCTCGGGCAGGTGGACCGCGCCGATGCCGAGGTCGTCGCGGGCGTGCTGGACGCACTCGGCGGCCACCCGCGCGGTCATCGCGAGGAGGCGCTGCGCGCGGGCGGTGTCGCCACCGGTGACGGTGAGGGCCCGGGCGTGCATGTCGGCGGTGCTCGCGAGGTGGCCGGCGTCGGTGACCCGGTCGAGGTGGCGGGAGTCGAGGACGACGAGCCGGCGCGCGGCGTCGAGGACGTCGACGGTGCGCACCTGCCCCGGCTCGGCGTGCCGGACGGCGGCGCTGAGGACGGCCGTCACGCCGGCGGCGTCGGCGAGGGCGAGCATCCGGCCGGCGTGCGACCGGCAGCCGGGGGTGCCCTCGGGGCCACCGTGGAGGACGACCTCGACGGCGAGGCCGTCGCGCGGCAGGAGCGCGCGCCAGCGGGCGAGGAGGTCGCGGGCGTGCTCGCGCTGCCCGGCGAGGACGGCCCGCCCGACGTCGGAGTCGGGGCCGAGGAGGACGACGAGGCGTGCGGGGGCCGCGGCGTCGTCACCGGCCGGCGCGGTCCACCGGGCGAGGAGGGCGGGGGTGGTGACCGGGACGCCGCGCTCGCCGCGCAGGTGGGTCTCGGTGACGAGGCGGCAGAGGGAGGCCCAGCCGGCGCCCGCGGCCGCTCCCCCGCCGCCGCCCCGGCCGAGGACGGTGACCCGGGGCCGGCGCGGGTCGACGATCGCGCCGCCGCGCACCGGCGTGCGCGCCCGCCGCACGGGCGGGGCGGGCAGGAGGTCCTCGACGGCGAGGTCGACCCCGAGGACGGGGTCGACGCCCGCCGCGCCGCACGCCTGGGCGAAGCGGACCGCGCCGTAGAGGCCGTCGCGGTCGGTCAGCGCGAGCGCGCCCTGACCGAGGTCGACGGCGCGGGCGACGAGGTCCTCGGGCTGCGAGGCGCCGTAGCGCATCGAGTAGCCGGAGGCGACATGGAGGTGGGCGAACCCGTCGGCGGTGGGCACGGCGGGCCTCAGGCGGAGCGGACGGGCGCGAGCCGGCGGGCGGCGGGGGCGACGGGGACCCCGAGGCGGGCCGCGACGAGGTCGAGGAGGACCTCGGCGTCGCGCAGGAGGTCGTCGGCCTCGCGGGCGGTGACCCGGACCAGGCCGGTCTCGACCCCGACCCGGTGCCCGGTCACCGCGGCGAAGCGCTCGGCCCACTCGGTGAGCTCGGGCGCGGTGCGGGCGACGAGCGCCCAGACGTCGTGCGGCCCGGCGCCGGGGGCCTCGGGCGCCGGCCGGGAGGCGACGAGCGCGGCGGCGGCACGCAGCGCGGCGAGCGAGGCCGCGAGGTAGCGGGTGGAGGCCCGGCCCGCGACGCACGCGTCGGCGAGGGAGGCACGGGAGCGCTCGAGGAGGTCGAGGGTGGTGGCGGCGTGGGGCATCGGTCTCGTCCGTCTCAGTCGTGGGCCCGCAGGAGGAGCCAGTGGTCGTCGTCACGGCCGAGGTCGAAGACCCCGACCGGCCCGGACGGCGGGCGGGCCTCGACCCGCCACACCCGCCGCTCCGTCGCGGTGGCCGTACCGTCCTCCCCCACCTCGCGCCACCAGGCGCGCCGCTCCTGCCAGGCGTCGAGGACGGCGCACACGGTGTAGCGCCGCCCACGCCAGACGAAGGAGCGCGGAGCCGGGTCGGCCCCCGCCACCTCGAGCGGGTCGTCGTGACGACGCACCATGAGGCACCTCCGGACGGGCAGGACCGATCGCCCGGCGACCTCGCGGGGCCGGTGGACCGGTGGGGGATGTTCGAACGCGTGTTCGACCTGATGACCACTGTAGACCCCCGTCCCGACATCCCGTCAAGCGGTTCCGAGGACCCGGACCGGCTCGTCCGGGGCGCCGCGACACCTCCCGCACACCTCCCGCGCGGGGCCCCGCGTCACTACGCTGCGGTCATGTCGACCGACCCCGCCGGCGTGGCCGCCGCACCCCCTCCGGAGCGCGACCTCACGACCCACCGGCGCGTCGCCGGGGTCCTCGAGACCCTCGCCCTGCACCACGTCCGCCCCGAGCTGCGCCAGCTGCCCGGGGCGGTCCGCACCGCGCAGGCCGCCGCGGACGCGCTCGGGGTCTCCCCCGCCGAGATCGCCAACAGCCTCGTCTTCGTCACCGTCGGCGCCGACGGCAGCCGCACGCCGCTGCTCGTCCTCGCCTCGGGCGGGCACCGCGTCGACACCGCGAAGGTCGCGAGCCTCCTCGAGGTCGACGCGCTCGAACGGGCCGACCCCGACTTCGTCCGCGAGCACACCGGGATGGTCATCGGCGGCGTCGCGCCCGTGGGGCATCCGCAGCGGCTGCGGACGGTCGTCGACGTCACCCTCGGGCGCTACGACCGGGTCTGGGCGGCCGCCGGCCACAGCCACGCCGTCTTCGCGACGACCTACGACGAGCTGATCCGCATCACCGGCGGCCAGGCGATGGACGTCGCCTGAGGGGACGCCGGGCCGAGGTCAGACGTCCAGCAGCAGCGCCAACGTCTCGCGGACCTCGCCGAGGACCACGGGGCCGACATTGCCCACTCGTCCGTGGATGCGCGCGGTGGCCACGGACCGCACGTGCTGGCACTGCGCCGAGGATGGCGCCGCGAGGCAGTGGAGGCGGGCCTGGAGCAGAGGCTGCCGATCGCGGTCGGGGTCTGGCGAGGAGAGCGCCAGCTGTTCCACTGCGCACTCCCGGGCTCGACCCGCGACAACGACGAGTGGCTGCGCCGCAAGGGGCGCGTGGTGATGCGGTTCGAACGCTCCTCGCTGTACGTCGCCCGATTGTGCAAGGACCAAGGGACTACTCTCGCAGAGAAGTTCGCGCTGCCCTCGTCGCGGTTCGCCGCTGCCGGCGGCGCCGTCCCGCTGCACGTCCGGGGAGCCGGCGTCGTCGGGTGGATGGGGGTCTCCGGGCTGCCGCAGCTCGAGGACCACCGGTTCGTCATGAGGATCCTGCGCGAGCACCTCGACGCGCGGCGCTGACCAGGGTCCTCATCGCGGCCAGCTGGTCCTCGATGTCCCAGTCGAGGGTCGCGTCGCCCACGGTGAGCTCGGTCATCGCCCAGCCCGGCACCTCGGCCGGGCGCCACCAGCTCGCCAGCGCGACGTGGTCGGTCTCCATGGCGCGGAGGGTCGCCTCCTCCAGCGCCTCGACCGGGGCGTCCACGAAGACCCGGAACGCGTTGGTGTGCGGCGGGTCGGGGTGGACCCGCACGCCGTCGACCGAGCCCAGGCCCGCGGCGAGCTCCCGGGCCCGCGTGGCGTACGCCGCCATCCGGGGCAGCCGGCGGCGCAGCCCGTCACGCGCGCCGACGGCGTAGGGCAGCATCGAGAACAGCGTCCCCCCGTGCCTGGCCCGCCAGCGTCGGGCCTGCGCGACCAGGTCCTGCGGACCGGCCAACGCGGCGCCGGCGACCCCACCGAGTCCCTTGTAGAACGAGACGTACACGGAGTCGAACAGGGCGGCGATCTCCGCGTGCGTGCGGTCGTAGAAGGGTTGGCTCTCCCACAACCGGGCCCCGTCGAGGTGGACCGGCACGCCCCGCTCGCGCGCCCGGTCGGTGAAGGCGACCAGCTCCTCCCACGAGGGCAGCAGGTAGCCGGCATCCCGGAGGGGGAGCTCGAGGCTCACCGCGGCCAGCGGCCCGGCCAGCCGGTCGAGGTCGGCGACGGTCGCGGGACGTGGCTCGTCGGTCAGGTGCTGCACCCGCAGGTGGTGCATCTCGGACAGGGCGTCCAGCTCGTGCACCACGAAGTGGGAGAGCCCGTGCACGGCCACCGCGTCGGTGGACGACCGCTCGGCCCAGGAGCGCATCGCGGCCTGCTGCGCCATGACCCCGCTGGGCATGAACACCGCCGACTCGGTGCCCAACAGCTGCGCCACCTCGTGTTCCAGCGCCTCGACCTCGCCGCCGGCGCCGTACCGGTCGAGGTCGGGCGCCGTCGCTGCCTCGGCCAGCTCCACGAGCCACCGCCGGGGCGTGAGGTCACCGTGCCCGGCCAGCCATCGGGTACATCCACGACGAGCCGCCGCCCGACGATCGGCAGGTGTCGCGTCGTCCGTCATCTGGCGAGCGTAGCCCGCCGGGACGGTCGCGTCAGGGCTGATGTCCCCTGCGCCGCACCGCGACTGGCGGCGACGACGCGGAGTCCGTGACGGTGGTTCAGCAGCACTGCCAGGTGAACGAGATCGCGGTGGGGTCGTCGCTCGCAGGGTCGCCCGTGCGTGCCAGCCAGTAGAGGGTTCCGACGTCGCCCCACATCATGTCGAGGTCGTCATCGCTGTCGACCCGGAAGAACAGATCCCAGCGGTCGGCCTCCGGGACGCGACACGGCCGATCCGGCCGCTCTCTGCGACGTCCGCCCGCAGCCACTGATCGAGTTCATCACTCGTGCCGACGAGCGCGAGCGTCCGCGACACCACGGTGATGGCACGGTTTCTCGGCCGTCCGTACTCATCTGCCGCGTGGAAGACGGTCATGGTGGCGCATGAACTGCGCGACGAGGTCGCTTCGCCGGTGGTGTGCTTCAAAGGCCCTGAGCAGTCGGGGCGGTGCGCGTGTAGGTGGGGCTCGGTCGTCCCGTGGTCGATCGCCGCTCATTCGTCCGCCGCTTCGCTGCACTGACTCCAGCCATCGCCGGCCATTCAGTGTGGGACCGGCGGCGCACCATGATGTCCCGGCGACGACCACCTGTCCCGCCCGGCGACGTCGACGCCCTCGGACGGTTCATGCCGCTCTGCGGCCGTCAACCCCCGAGGTCCCCGGTCCCGCAGGCTCGCGCAAGCTCATCGACGGTCGCGGTGATGGCCGGGCGACCGTCAGCGGAGGATCGCCACAGAGCGTGGATCCGACGCATCGGCGGCGATGAGACCCGGACCACCCGCACCGACGCCGGCAACGGGCCCCGCCCCATCCTCGGGACGAGTGCCATACCCAGCCCCTCTGCGACCATCTCGATCTGGGTCGGGTACTCGCTGACCTGGTGACCGAGCACCAGCTGACCGGCTGTCGCGCCGAAGACCTTCTCGAGGAGCTCGTGCGCAACCGAGCCGGGCTCATAGAGCCACCGGTCCCCCTCGAAGTCCCGGAGGTCGACCTCCTCACCCGCGGCATTCCGGTGCTCCTCGTGCACGAGGACGTCGGAGACGTCGTCGCCGAGGTGTCGACCGCGCAGGCCGTCGGCGACCTCCATCGGCAGGCCCTCCCAGTCGTGGACCACGGCGACGTCGACCGCCCCGGAGCCCACGAGCTGCGCCGCGCGGTGGGACGGCACCTCCACCGCGCGCAGGTCGAGCGCGGGCCACGACCGCAGAAGTCGCGCCATGGCCGACGGCAGGATGCCCCGGGCCGCGCTGGGGAACGCGGCGATGCTCACCTCGCCGGTCACGGTCTGCGCCTGCGCCTGGATGGTCGCGTTCATGCTCTCGAGCTCGACGATGATCCGCCGGGCGGAGTCGGCGAGGATCGCGCCGGACTTCGTGAGCACCGCTCGCCGCCCTTGCCGTTCGACGACGGCCTGCCCCAGGTCACGCTCCAGGCGGGCGATCTGCTGGGACACCGCCGACGGGGTGTAGCCGAGGGCGGCTGCCGCGGCCGCGATGGACCCGTGCTCGGCGAGGGCCTCGACGGCTCGGAGCCCGACGATGCTCACGGTCAGCTGCGACATCACCCCTCCGTCCACGAGCGTGTACGCACGCCGGCCTCTGCGAGCCTAGTGCCGCCCGAACGGGGGCGGCAGCCGGTCTCGCCGAAGGCGGCTAGACGCCCGCCTCGATCCGGGCGAGGAGTCCGTCGTACCACCCCGGTTCGGGCTTGGCGGTCTCGATCCACCAGGTCGCCCCTGCGTCCACGTAGTCGGGCAGCTCCGGCGCCAGGGAGCCTGGTCGGTCCGCGACCTCGGCCCACACCGCCAGCTCGAAGTCGCGCTCCCCGCCGTCGCGGTGCGTCCTGGCGAGGTCGCGGACCCACCGGATCTGCTCCACCGAGGGTCGCGCCAGGCGTCCGTCCGCCCAGGTGATCGGGACGGCCCCGTCCCAGCGCAGGGCGCGCAGCATCGGTCGACGCCGCGGCAGGGTGCCGCCCACCCAGACCGGGATGCGGGGTCGCTGGACCGGGGTGGGCGTGAACCGGACGTCGGTGACCGTGTAGTGGGGACCCTCGTGGGAAAAGGGCTCACCGCTCCACAGCCCCTGCAGAACCTCGAGCCCCTCGTCGAGCATCTCGGCTCGCACGACCGCGTCGGCCTCGTCCCCGAAGAGCTCGAAGTCGCCCCGCGCCGGGGACCCGATGCCGACGCCGAGCACGAGGCGTCCGCCACTGAGGAGGTCGAGCGTCGTCGTCTGCCTCGCGAGGACCGAGGGCCGTCTCCGCGACAGGGGTGTGATCATCGTGCCCATCGTGATCCGCTCGGTGCGCTCCGCGACGAGGGCCAGGACCAGCCACGGGTCCTGGACGTCCGGCCCGCGACCGTCGTTGGCGAAGACCATGTGGTCCCAGAGGAAGAAGCCGTCGAAGCCCGCCTCCTCGGCGAGCACCGCGAGGCGGACCAGTTCCTCCGGGGTGCGGGCGAAGTTGGGGGCCGCCAGGCCACGGCGAAGGCTCATGAGTGCGCGCCGAGGGCGTCGCGGTGGGGCAGCCACGTGCTCATCAGTACCCCCGGTCCGCGTGGTAGCGGTTGAGGAGCGGCCGCCCGTCGCGCAGACGGCGGAAGTTCTCGATGAAGAGGTCCACGAGGACCTGGTTCTCCGAGGCCGCCGTCGAAGCGGAGTGGGGAGACACGAGGACCGTGTCCATGTCCCACAGCGGCGAGTCCGCCGGGAGGGGCTCGACCGCGAAGACGTCGAGGGCCGCCCCGCCGACCCGTCCCGTCCGCAGCGCCTCGGTGAGCGCGACCTCGTCGATGACCTGGCCGCGGGCGACGTTGACGACGAGCGCGCCGTCCGGCAGCGCGGCGACCCGGCGCGCGTCGATCATCCCGTCGGTCTCGTCGGTCAGCGGGACCGCGAGGACGAGCACATCGGACGTGGGCAGCACCTCGTCGAGCTGGGCCGTCGTCACCACGCGCGTCCCCGGCGGCACGTCGTAGGTGCCGCCCTCGCGCCCGACGCCGGTGACCCGCATCCCGAGCGCGGCGAAGGTCTCGATGACCTGGCGCCCGATCGAGCCGAGGCCCACGACGGTGGCCCGGCGGCCGGCCAGCTGCCCGCTGACGTGCCGTTCCCAGCGCCGCTCGCCCTGGTGGGCCCTGAGGCGCGGGACGTCCTTGACGAAGTGCAGCACACCGGCCAGCGCGAACTCGGCAAGCATCCGGGCGTGGGTCCCCGCCGCCGTCGTCAGCACGACCTCTCCCCCGTCCAGCCCGTACCGCTTGACGAAGCCGCCGATACCCGCGCTCGTCGCCTGCACCCAGACCAGACGAGGCGCGTTGGCCCACATCTGTTCCGGTGCGCGCCAGTCGAAGTCGAAGGCCACGTCCGCGCGGGCCAGCTGGTCGAGCCAGCGCTGCTCCTCGTCGGTCGAGAGCTCGGGGCGCACGCCCCCGTGGTCGTTGCCGTACCTCGGCGTCGGGAGCAGCGCCGGGTCGTAGAGCACCTCGACGGACAGCTCCGTGGCGATCCTCTCGACCAGCTCGGGCTCGAGGTAGGTCGACACGAGCACGGTGGGCTCGTCGGGGAGCGCGGTCGGACGCGGCATGAAGGGTCTCCTGTGGTCGGGCGGAGGAGCCGTGTCGACGGCTCCGGGGTGTGGTGTCAGGGTGCCGGGACGGCGGACTGCGCGAGCCGGAGGGCTCGCGCCACCGGCAGCGCGGACGTCGCGGCGGTGTGGGCGGGCTCCTGCGCGCCGGCCAGCGCCGCGGCGACGTGGCGCAGCGCCGCGCTGAACGAGCGAGCGTCCCGGGTGGGGCTCTCGACGACGGGGGCGGACCCCGGGCGCCGAACCTCCAGCGCCGCACCAGGTATCGGGTGGTACGGGTTGTCGAGGCGCAGCGACCCCTCCGTGCCGAGGAGGACGGTCGTGGTGTCGTGGCTGCGCCGGAACCCGCACGTGAGCAGGAGCCGGCGGTCGTCCGGGTAGGTCAGCACGGCCGAGGCGTCGACCTCCACCTCCTCACCGTGCACGGCGACGACAGAGGCCGACCCGGCGGGCGCCGCGAAGAGCTCGTGCGCCAGGCGCATCGGGTAGCAGCCGACGTCGGCGAGCGCGCCGCCCCCCATCGCCCGCGAGAGGCGGATGTTCCCGGGTGCGCCGACCTCGAAGTGGAAGGAGCCGACGATCTCGCGCAGCTCGCCGATCGCGCCGTCGGCGAGGAGCTCGACCACACGGCGGTGCTGCGCCTGGAACGGGAAGACGAAGGCCTCCCACAACGGCTGCTCGGCGGTCGCGGCGACGGCCAGCACCTCCTCGACCTGGTCGGGGTCCAGGCAGAGCGGCTTCTCGCAGAGCACCGCCTTGCCGGCGCGCAGCGCGGCCGTGGTCCACTCCGCGTGCAGCGGGTTGGGCAGCGGGACGTAGACCGCGTCGACCTCGGGGTCCTCGATGACCGCCGCGTACCCCTGCACGGAGCGCTCGACGCCGTGTTCGCGGGCGAACTCCGCCGCGGCGTCCCCGTCACGGCCCGCGACGAGCACGGCGCGCTGGCCGGTCTCGCGGACCGCCGGGAGGAACTGCGCGCGAGCGATGTTGGCGGTGCCGAGCACACCCCACCGGAGGGCGCTCACCCGGCGTCCGGCGCGGTCGGGCGGCCGTGGTCGGTGTTGACGTAGTGGTCGAACAGCGCCCGGTCTACCTCACGGGCGGTGCCCCCGACGAGGGCGTCCCGGACCACCTCGTGCCGCCCACGGACCTCGGCGAGGTCGATGTGCTGGCGGTCGATCGAGGAGCGCATGAGGGCTCCCATCTGGCCGTCCAGCCCGGCCCACAGCTCGCAGGCCCGACGCCGTCCGGAGGCCTGCACGATGAGGCGGTGGAAGTGGCCGTCCGCGGCGACGATCGCCTCCACGTCGTGGGCGCGGGCCGCCGCGTCCATCTCGTCGAGGGCTGCGGCCATCGGCTCGGCGAGGGTGCGGCGCACCCGGACCGGGATGGTCCGAGCGACACCGGCCTCGAGGACGTAGCGCGCGAAGCAGACGTCGTCCGCGTCCTCGGCGCTCATCCGCGTCACCTCGCTGTGCCGCCGCGGGGTGATCTTGACCAGGCCCTCGCCCGCGAGGCGGCGCATGGCCTCGCGGATGGTCGCCCGGCTGACGCCGAGGTCGCTCGCCAGGGACGCCTCGATGAGCCGAGCCCCGCTGGGGATCTCGTTGTTGAGGATCCGGCGTCGCAGGACCCGGTGCACGGACTCCGGCAGGGACGAGTGCTCCAGCATGTCGCTCATCGTGCCCTGCGCCCGGCGCCGGTCGCCACCGGCCGGGCGGCCAGGGAGTCCCAGGTCAGCGGTGTCGGACCGGTGCGGTCCACGGTCAGCTCGAAGGCGGTCGACGGGCCGGTGAGGACCGGGGTGATTCCCGGCCCGTGGCCCGGCTGCGGGCTGTCGCCGTGGACGAGCACCCCCACCGTCGTCCAGCCGCGGCGGAAGCCGATGTTGTGGCGGACGTCGAGGTCGGTGACGGCCACGAGGTCCCCGAAGCGCAGGACGGCGAGATCCGGGTCACCGGCCGGGAAGGCGAGGTCGACGTCCCACTGGTGCGCGGGCCGACCGACACCGTTGCCGGCCAGGCGGCCAGGGACGACGACCCGGACGGAGAGCTCGATCGCGCTGGGGCCCACCGCGATCCCGAGGACGTCCGTCATCCCGGGGCCGAGGTTGAGCAGCTGGACGCCGTCCGGTGTCCCGGGCAGGACGGCGCCCTGGCCGTAGGCGCGCACGCTCACCCCGTCGCCCGGCCGGAGCACCGCCAGCGCCTCGTCGGGCAGGGTGACGAGGACGCGTCCGTGCTCGCCGCGCTTGCCGAGCACCCACCCCCGAGCGCCGGCGGCCGCCCCGTCGCGCACCGTCACGGGGTTGCCGATGCACGCGTACGTGGTGAGGCCGAGCGACGCGGCGGGGTCGGGGTGGGCCAGTGTCGCGCCGGGGGCGACGTGGTCCCCGTCGACCCCGTCGAGGGGGTCGCCGAGGTGCACGCCGAGGACCACACCCCCGTCGCCGACGGGCACGTAGGGTCGCCCGTCACGGTCGACGCGGTAGGGCGTGGGGCCGACGGTCGGGCTCTCGACGGTGCCCGCGAGGTTCATCGCGACGGGGATCATGCTTCCTCCGGGACGTAGGACTGCAGGTTGGCGGACGGGTCGTCGACGACGACGAAGGCCTCCGCGGGACCGCTGAAGAGGGTGCTGGGCCCGGGCCCGTGACCGAAGAGCGCGCACTGCCCGGTCGAGATCGTCCCGACGGTCAGCCACCCGGGCCGGTAGCCCCGGCCCCACGTGTGGTCCTGGTCCTCCAGCACGACGAGGTCGCCGATGCGCAGGCCCTCCAGACCCAGGGAGAGGTCGTCGGACAGCCCGGCGTAGGCCCCCATGAGGTCCGTGTTCGCGAACTCCGAGAACATGCCTCCGCCCGCGCCGGCGGCCTCGGCCGGCACCCGGGCGGCCACGTGCACCTCGAGCCGCCCGTCGGAGCGGGTCCCGCCGGGCATCCGGTCGAGCACCTCGGGCGACAGGTTCTTCACGGCGACCTGGGGGTGGTCGCCGAACGCCAGCCCCTGGCCGCGGGCGCGGACCCGCACGTGGTCGCCCACGGTCGTGCCCTCGAGGACCTCGTCCGGGGCGTCGACGAGCACGTACGCGTGCTGCCCGATGACTGTCCCGGTCCGGCCGGCGGACTCGCCGGAGACGATCGTCACCGTGTTGCCCACGCAGGTGAGGTACTGGAGGGCGTAGTTGGCGGACGGGTCGCGGTGGCGGACCGACAGCCCCGGCTCGAGGTGGTCGGCGCGCAGGCCCGTCGCGGGGTCGCCGAGGTGCGTCCCGAGGGTGACCGCTCCCATACCCGGCAGCACGAAGGGCGTGCCGTCCGCGTCGACCCGGTAGGCGTGACGGTCGGCCGTCGCCGGCCACACCTCTCCCGACAGCACCTGGGTCACCAGGCGGTCGGCGTTGCTCGAGACCTTCATCGTGCTCCTCCGAACCGGAAGCCCCGGACCCGGACGGCCGGGGCGCTGACGCACCCGTTCCAGACGTTCATCAACGGCTGGGCGAGCACGTCGGGGCCGATGCCGTCGACGCGCCCGAGGGCACCGAACACCGACTCCGAGAACCGGGCCGGCGACACCGGCTGGGTCAGCCGGCCGTCCTCGACGAGGAAGCACGCGTCGCGGCTGCCGCCGGTCAACGTCGTGGTCTCGGGGTCGATGACGTTGAGGTACCAGAGCCGCTGGACGTAGAGCCCGCGCTCGACGCCCGCGACGAGGTCCTCGTCGCCCCCGGCCGCCATCGTGATGCTCGCCGGGACGGCGTGGGGAGTCTCCTCCCGGGCGATGTGCGCGTGACCGGTGGCGGGGAGCCCGGACCGGGCGGCGCTCGCGAGGTCCGTCACGGCCCCCGCTACGCGGCCCCGGTCGAGCAGGGGGACGCGCACCGAGGCCGTGCCCTCGAGGTCGAACGGGAACGGCAGGCCGCGTCGCGCGGTGGGGTCGTCGGCAACGTCGACCTCGGGCACCACGACCTGCTGGCCGCGACGCCGCGCCACGGCGCCGACCCCGTCGGCCACGGCCTCGCCCGTGAAGCCGAACGCGGCGATCCGCTCCAGCAGACCGCCGGTGGCGAGCGGGCCCAGCACGACGTCGTACGTGCCGTCGGGCAGGTCGATACGGCCCTTCGCCGCGTCGGCCTCGCGCACCGTGCGCGCCGTGGCCGCCTCCAGGTCGAGGACGGCGAGGGAGCGGTCGACGTCGGTCCAGTGCGAGGTCCCGTCCGCGACCTTGACCGTGAGGCTGCCGTGGGCCTCCGTCGCCCGGGCATAGCGCTCCACGCCCTCCCCGGTCACCACGGCGAGCTCCGTCGCGGCGTGGTGAACCATGCCGTAGGCCGCGCCGCCGGCACGCGCCGCCGCGTCCATCGTCCGACGCGCAGCGGCGGTCCGGGCGGCGGCGTCCCAGTGGGCGGTCTCCTCGACCCAGAGCGAGGCGTCGGCGTCGTCGCCGGCTACTGCGGGGGCCGCCGAGCCGGCCGGCAGCGACCCGAAGGCCGTCGCGAGGGCCCGGGCGCGGTCCGCGGCCCGTCTCCCGACGGCACCGGCCGCCGTGAGGTCCGTCGTCGCGACCCGCGAGGCCCGCCCGGTGGACTCGGCCCGCACCATGAGGGTCCACTCGCGGATGTCCTGCGGCTGGTGGACGCGGTCGACGGCGAAGCGGGTGTACCCGGAGCGCCGGCCGGTGAGGAAGGCGCTCGCACGGTCCGCGCCCGCGGCCAGCGCCGCGGCGACGGCGGCGTGGCACGCCTCCAGCGCGCGGTCCCGGCCGACGGCCACCTCGAGGGGCCGCTCGGTGGCGATCCGGTCGACGGTGCTCACCCCATCACCCCGATCCGCACGCCGCGCACGAGCGTCGGTGACGACCCGTGGCCGAGGAAGCCCCACTGCTTGGGTTCGCCCTTGCCACAGGGCATCCCGAAGGCCCGGAACTCATCAGGGCCGGCGACGGCCTCGACGGAACCCCAGAACTGCGGCGTCATCCCCCCGTAGGAGAACCCCCGCATGAGGCGGCCCCGGCGGCCGCCTCGAACCTCCCAGGCCACCTCGGTGCCGAACTGGAAGGCCATCCGCCGGTCGTCGATGGACCAGCTGCGGTTGTCGTCCACGTAGTACCCGTCTCCCATCCGCTCGAACAGCTCTGGCAGGCTCCCGCGGCCGGGCTCGAGGTAGACGTTGGTCGCGAAGGGGACGGGCAGGTAGGACCAGCCGTCCGAGCGGGCCGCGCCCGAGGTCGTGCGTCCCGCCCGGGCGGCCGACTCCCGGCTGGAGAGGGCCTCCCGCAGGACTCCGTCCTCGATGAGGGTGCGACGCACCGCGGGTGTGCCCTCGTCGTCCCAGGCGAAGGTGCCGCGCGTGCCGGGGGCCGTCGGGTCGGAGACGATCGTCACGGCCGGGGACCCGTAGCGCAGAGAGCCCACGTCCGACGGCCGGACCCAGGAGGCTCCAGCGAAGTTCGTCTCGTCGCCGAGGATCCGGTCCAGCTCGATGGCGTGCCCGACGGATTCGTGGATCTGCAGGGCCATCTGTGCGGGGCCGATGACGAGGTCCGCCGTACCGGACGGTGCCTGCGGCGCCGTGAGCAGCTGCATCGCCTCCTCACCGACCCGGGCGGCCTCCGTCGGGAGGGAGAGACCCAGCACGTACTCCCAGCCACCGGCCGCGGTGTTGCCGTGGAAGGAGTTGGGGTAGCTGCGCCTTTGTACGCCCGACTCGTCCGCCGCGGTCGCCTGGAGGACGGCCCCGGACTCGACGAGGTGCTGGTGCTGGCGCGAGCCCTCGCTGTCGGCGTAGTGCCGGTGCTGGCGCTTGGCGTTGAGCCCTGCGGTCACGGCACGGACGGCCTGCGGGGAGGACGCCGCCCGCACCACCTCCTGGAGGAGTGCGTGCCGCTCCTCGTCGGGCACGGCGAAGGGGTCGATCTCGACCGGCACCTCCCACCGCCCGCTGGACGGCTCCCGCGGGGGGAGCTCCGTCCGCGCCAGGCCGGCGCCGGCGAGGGCCGAGCGCACGGCCTGCTCGGCGGCCTCGCGAGGAGCGCGATCGGACGAGCCGGGCCCGGCGAGGGCGACCGCGGCGAAGCCCCAGGCGCCGTCGACGAGGACGCGCACCCCGATGCCGGCCGTGTGCTCGTGACGCTCGTCGAGCCCGCCCGCGCGGGAGGTGTAGAGCCGCAGCTCCTCCGCCTCCACCAGCCGTGCGTCGGCGAACGTCACGCCCCCCACGTCGGTCGCGGCGATCGCCTCGTCGAGCAGCCCGCACGCGCGGGCGTCGTCGGCGAGGTCGCCCCAGGCGTGCGCCGTCGGCGCCGCCGCTCCCGGGCCGCTCATGCGTCGGTCAGCGGGAAGTCGACCCAGGCCCGCCGCCGGAAAGAGGCCTCGAACGCATTGATGGTCTCCTGGACCAGCGCGCCCTGCCGGAAGTCCCCCTGGTTCTCGGGGCCGCCCTCGAGGATCTCCGTCGCGAAGTTGCGGACGAGATTGGAGTAGAAGAGGAAGGGCCACGGCTCGAGCGAGGACCCGCCCTCGGGGAAGAAGCGCTCGGGGATCTCCATCTCCTTGAACTCCACCGAGCCCTTGGTGGCGCCCTTGAGGGTCTGGCAGATGCCCTCCTCCTCGACGAGACGCACGACGAGCGCGCCCTCGGAGCCGTAGATGCGCACCTCGATGCCCGGGAAGTTGCCGACCGTCACGAACGAGGACTGCACCGACGCGAGACCGCCACCGGCGAACTCGGCGATGAACATGTCGCCGTCGTCGATGTTCATCCGGGTCATGGCGCCGGTGTCGCGGACGACGCGCTCCGGCACGAAGTTGCGCATCGTCCCGACGACGGACTCCAGGGCGGTGCCCATCCACCAGTGCATGATGTCGATGACCGGTGCGCCGTAGCCCTCGATCGAGGCGACCTGCAGGAAGTCGGGGTCGGTCGCGTCGCTCTGCTGGCGCAGCGGCGTCTGCGGGTCCAGCCACTGGCTGTTCTGCTCGTAGGCGTTGAGCATGTACGGGGTGCCGACCCAGCCGTCCCGGATCAGCTCGGCGGCGTACATCACGGCCGGTGCGTACCGGAAGGTGAAGCCCAGCTTGGTCTTCAGGCCCTTGCTCTTCGCGAGGTCGGCCGCCCGGACCACCTCGCGGTAGTCGTGGTTGACCGGCTTCTCGCACAGCACGTGCTTGCCGGCCTCGAGCGCGGCCATCGTCACCTCGAAGTGCGCGGCGTCGCCGGTGACGACGTCGATGACGTCGATGTCCGGGTCCTCGACGAGCTCGCGGTAGTCGGTGGTCGTCCGGTCGACGTGGAACTCGGCGCCGGCGCGGGCCAGCGAGTCGGCGTCGACGTCCGACAGCCCGACCACCTCGCAGCGCGGGTCGCGCTGCCAGCCCGGGATGTGCGAGCGGACGGCCCATCGGCCCGTGCCGACGACACCGATGCGAAGGGGCTGAGCGGTCATGACTGGGTCTCCTGGTGGGTTGAGGGGGTGGGAAGGTTCTCGGCGCTCGCCCGACGGCAGCGGCTGGTGTGCGCCGGGCCGACGTCGAGCAGCGCGGTCCGCCACTCGTCGCAGGCCGGCTCGCGCAGCTCGCAGCGGGGGGCGAAGCGGCAGGTGGGTCCGAGGCCGACGAGCTGCGGGGGGCTGCCGGGGATGACGCGCAGCTCCTGGTCGCGGGGGACGGCTCCGGGCAGGGCCCCGAGCAGGGCCCGGGTGTAGGGGTGACGGGGCGACGCGAGCAGCGTCGCGGTGTCGGCGAGCTCGACGACCTGCCCGGCGTACATCACCGCGACCCGGTCGCAGACCTGCGAGACGACCGACAGGTCGTGGCTCACGAGGACCAGGCTGGTCCCGAGGTCACGCTGGAGCGAGAGCAGCAGCGCGAGGATCTGGTCCTGGATGAGGACGTCGAGGGCCGTGGTCGGCTCGTCGGCGACGATGAGGTCGGGCCGCTGGGCGAGGGCGATCGCGATGACCGTGCGCTGGAGCATGCCCCCGCTGAACTGGTGGGGGTAGTCGCGCAGGCGGGTCTCGGGCGCCGGCAGGCCCACCTGGTGCAGCAGCTCGAGCACGCGGGCCTCCCCCGCGGCGCCGGTCGGGCCGCCGGAGGCCGCCACGGCCTCGGCGACCTGGTCGCCGATCCGGCGCACCGGGTTGAGCGAGGTCATCGGGTTCTGCGGGATCATCGCCACGCGACGGCCCCACATGGCCCGCAGCCGGCGCGGGGGCAGCGAGAGGATGTCGTCGACGTCGTGCGCCGGGTAGGCGACCGTGCCGCTGATGCGCGCCTGCGGGGTCGGGCGCAGGCCGAGCAGCGCCCGGCAGGTCACGCTCTTGCCCGAGCCCGTCTCCCCGACCACGCCGAGGACCTCGCCCTGGCGTAGCTGGAGGTCGACGCCGTCGGCGGCCATGACGTCGCCGGCCTCGGTGGGGATGGCGACCCGCAGGTCGCGCACGTCGAGGAGCAGCGCGCCGGGCGGGGGCTCGTGCGGGGTCATGGGGGTCTCCCGGGTCGGGGACGGGTGGCGGCCGGTGGTGCTCACTGCTTGGCCCGGAACAGGTCGGCGAGGCCGTCGCCCAGGAGGCTGAAGGCCACGCCGAGCAGCACGAGGGCCAGGCCCGGGATGAGCGAGAGCTGCCAGTTCGACAGCACGTACGCCTGGCCGCCCGAGATCATCGATCCCCACTCGGGCGTGGGCTGGGGGATGCCGATGCCGAGGAAGCCGAGCGAGGCCCCGAGGAGCACGTTGCCGACGGCGTCGACCATCGCGAAGACGGTGACGAAGGGCAGCACGCTCGGGAGCACGTGCCGGACGAGCACCCGTCGCCGCGAGTACCCGAGGCACCCCGCCGCGACGACGTAGCCGTACCGGCTCGCGGACAGCGTCTGCCCGTGGGCGATCCGGGCGTAGCCGACCCAGCTGGCGATCCACAGGGCGATGAACATGTTGCGCAGGCTCGGCCCGAGCGCGGCGACGATCGCGATGACGAGGACGATGAAGGGGAAGGCGAAGAACAGGTCGACGATGCGCATGACGACGGAGTCGACCCATCCCCCGGCGTAGGCGCTGGCCATCCCGATGGCCGTGCCGACGACCAGCGTCACCGAGGTGGCGCCGAAGGCGATGGCGAGGTCGTACCGGCCGCCGTAGAGCAGGCGGGCCCAGAGGTCCCGGCCGAACTCGTCGGTGCCCAGCAGGTGGCCCCCGGTGCCGGGCGTCACGAGCACGGCGAGCGCGTCGATGTCGGTCGGCGAGTACGAGGTGAAGAGCGGGGCGCCGAGGCACAGCACCGAGATGACGGTGAGCATCCCCAGGCCCAGGTACAGGGCCGGACGGCCGCGGAGCCCGCGGGGCAGCGGGAGCGCGAAGCGGCGTCCGCGCCGGGCCACGGGGTCGGTGCCGACGGCGGTGGGGTCGATGACGGTCATCGCTGCACCCCCACGGTGAGCCGCGGGTCGAGGAGGCCGTGGACCACGTCCGTCAACAGGTTGACCACGACGACGAAGACCGCGAGGACGAGCGCCACGGCCTGGACGACCGGGTAGTCGCGGGTCGAGACGGCCCCCACGAGGAGGCTGCCCAGGCCCGGCACGGAGAAGACGTTCTCCACGACCACCGTCCCGCCGACGAGGAACGCCAGGTTGATGCCGAACACGACGGCCACGGGCCCGATCGCGTTGCGCAGGACGTGACGCAGGAGGATCTGGCCCTCGGAGATGCCCTTGAGCCGGGCGATGGTCACGAAGTCCGACTCGAGGATGGTGATCGTGCTGGCCCGCAGCGAGCGGACGAGCACGGTCGAGAGCGGGATGGCCAGCGTGAGGGCCGGGAGCACGAGGTGCCCCAGGTGGCTGAGGAAACCCGTCCCGTAGCCACCGATCGGCGCCCACCCGAGCTTGAGGCCGAAGACCAGGATGAGCAGGATGCCGACGAGGAAGGCCGGCAGCGCGAACCCGAGGGTGAAGAAGATGCGGGTGGCCTGGTCGACGATCCCGCCGCGGCGCACCGCCGCCCAGATCCCCAGCGGGATGCTCAGCGCGGCGCAGAACGCCGCCGTGAGGCCCACGAGCAGGAGCGATGCCCCGGTCCGGTCGAGGAGGAGCTCGCCCACCGGGCGGTGGTACTGGTAGGACTCGCCGAAGGAGCCGGACGCGGCCCCCTTGAGGAAGAGCAAGTACTGCGAGAGAAGGGGCTGGTCCAGCCCGAGGCTCCGGCGGATGCCCGCGGCGGCCTCGGGGGTGTAGCGGTTGCCGAGGATCTGCTGGGCAGGGTCGCCGGGAACCAGACGCAGGAGCAGGAAGCTCACGAGCGTGATCCCGAACAGGACCGGCACCAGGTTCGCCACCCTCGACCAGCGCAGGTTCACCGACGACCCCATGGCTCAGTGCTCCTCGACCGTGAGGGTCAGCAGCGAGTCGTTGTAGTTGCCGAGCGGCGACACCTTGAAGCCCTTGACCCACGTGCCGCTGGCGTACCGGAACGGGGCGTAGGCGAGCGGGATGAAGGGCACCTGGTCGGCGATCGCCCCCTGGATCTGGGCGTAGAGCGCGGCCCGCTTGGTCTCGTCGGTCTCCGAGCGCGCCTCGTTGACCAGCGCGCTGACCGCCTCGTCCTTCCAGTAGCTGTTGAAGGCGTTGGCCCCGCCGTCGCCGTCGGCGCCGAAGGTCGCGACCTCGTCGGGGTCGATGATGTCGTTGGTCCAGTAGCGCATGCCCATGCCGTTGGTCCCTGGGCGCTGCTTGTCGTAGGCCGTCGAGAGCTCGAAGGACTGGATGTCGACGGTGATCCCGATCTTCGCGAGGTCGTCCTTGATGACGACGGCCTGCGCCTGGCCGGCGGCGTCCGCGCTGACCGCGATGAGGGGGATCGTGAAGCCGTCGGGGTAGCCGGCCTCGGCGAGGAGCTGCTTGGCTCCCTCGAGGTCCTGCTTCGGCTCGACGGCGGACTGGTCCCAGAACAGCATCTGGTACGGGAAGAACGTCGTGGCGACCTTCGCGTTGCCCTGGTAGGCGAGCGTGTTCATCCGGCCGAGGTCGAGGGCGGCCTTGATGGCCTGGCGCACCTTGACGTTGTCGAGCGGCTTGGTCTTGAGCGGCAGGGACACGAAGTCCACCCGCGTGGAGTCGAAGAGGTCCACGCGCAACTTCGGGTTCGCCTCGATCTGCTTGAGGACGTTGCCCGCCGGGTTCTCGATGACGTCCACCTCGCCACCCTGGAGCTGCAGGAGACGGGTGTTGTCGTCGGTGACGATGCTGATCTCGACGGTCTTCAGCTTGGGCTTGGGGCCCCAGTAGTTGTCGTTGCGGGTGAGGACCACGCTGCTCTGAGGCGACAGGCTCGTGACCTTGAAGGGACCCGCCCCGTACGGCGTCTTGTTGAAGAAGTCCTTGTCGGCCTCGACCGCCTTCTGCGGCAGGACCGCGTAGGCGTACATCGCGAGGTCGGCCAGCAGCGGGGCGTGGGGCTTGGACAGGGTGATGGTGAGCGTGCGGTCGTCCGTCGCCGTGATGTCGGTGACGGGCGTGATGAGGAAGCCCCAGGCGCTGTCCTCCCCGTCGCGGGCCCGCTCGATCGACCACTTGGCGTCCTGCGCGGTGACCGGGGTGCCGTCGGCGAACTTCACGCCGTCACGCAGGTGGAACGTGTAGGTCAGCTTGTCCTCGCTGATGTCCCACTTGTCGGCGAGGTCGGGGACGATCTCCTTGCCCGAGGGGTCGGTCTGGACCAGGCGGGCGTAGAGGTTCTGGTCCATCCAGATCGACTCGTTGGCCGAGGCCTGGATGGGGTCGAGCGTGTCGACCGCCACGGCGTTGGCGAGCTTGAGCGTGTCGACGGCGCTGGAGGCGGCCGGCGCGTCGTCCGAGGTCTGCTCCGCACCCCCGCCGCAGGCGCTGAGCGTGACCGCGAGCGTGAGGAGCCCGCCGAGGGTCGCGGTGCCGCGTACCCGGCGGGTACGGCGCATGGACGAGCTGGTCGAGGACTTCATGTGCTTCTCCTGGGGAGGTGGGGTGACCTGCGGGTGTTCACGGAGCTGCCGTGGGGTTCGCCTCGGGCGGCGCCGGCCGGTACCGGCCGTCCGTCGGCGGGAGGGAGGCGGGGGCCGGGTCGGCGTGCAGGTGGCACGCGGTCTGCTGGCCCTCGCCCGTGGTCGTCAGTCGCGGGCGGGTGGTGCGGCAGACCTCCATGACGAACGGGCACCGGGTGTGGAAGGTGCAGCCCGGAGGAGGCGAGGCGGGGTCGGGCAGCTCGCCGGCGACGACGCTCGAGGTCGATCGGCTGCGGCCGAGCGACGGAGCCGCGGCGAGCAGGGCCTGCGTGTAGGGGTGCTTCGGCGCGGCGAACAGCTTGTCGGCGGGTCCCCTCTCGACGACGCGGCCCAGGTAGAGCACCACGACCTCGTCCGCGATCCGTTCCAGGACGGCGAGGTCGTGCGTGATGAACACGTACGCGAGGCCGAGCTCCCGTTGGAGGCGCTGGAAGAGGTTGAGCACCTGCGCCTGGACGGAGACGTCGAGGGCGGAGACGGGCTCGTCGGCCACGATGAGCCGCGGCTCGGCGGCCAGCGCCCTCGCGATGCTGACCCGCTGCCGCCCTCCGCCGGACAGCTGGCCGGGCTTGCGCTCGGCCCACTCGGCGGGGAACCCGACCTGCTCCAGCAGCTCACCGACCCGCTCGCGCCGGGCGTCGCGCGACGTCATGCCGCCGACCGTGAGGACCTCCTCGATCGCGCTCCCGATGGTCAGGTACGGGTTGAGGGAGGTGTACGGGTCCTGGAGAACGACCTGGATGTCGCGACGTCGGCGCCGTCCGGCGTCCGCCCCGGGGCCCGTGGCGGGCACGCCGTCCACGAGGACCTGCCCGGCGTCGGCCCGCTCGAGCTGGAGCAGGAGCCGCCCGAGCGTGCTCTTGCCCGAGCCGGTCTCCCCGACGATGCCGAGGGTGCGACCGCGCTCCACCGACAGGTCGACCTCGTCGACCGCACGCAGGGTGCGCGGGGCCCGCCGGCCGAGCCACTGACGCGCCGAGCGCGGCAGCGCGTAGTGCCTCGACAGGCCGCGCGCCTCGAGCAGCGGCGAGTTCACGATGCCCCCCCGCCGACGCGCGGCGACACCGCTCCGGTCCGGGACCTCACCGAGGCGCGGGCGTCGGTCACGTGTGCAGCAGACATGGAGCCTCCGAGGACCTCGACCACAATTGTCGCTTGTCGACAATTCACCATGACGCCCTTCACCCCCCATGTCAATGCCCTCTCGGCCGGCGAGCACAGCCCCGCTGCGAGGTCGGTGACAATGACGTTGGCTCGCGAATCACCCTGCCGCATGGCCGTTTTCATGGCGCGCCGGTGCCGTCCTCCCCGGGCGCACCGAGCCCCGCCCGTCTCCCGGGCGGTCATGGCGTCCCCAGGTGGAGGACGGCGTCCATCTCCACCTTCACCTCGCGCAGACCGGCCACCACGGTGGTCCGCGCCGGCGGCGACTCGCGGAAGAAGTCCGCACAGGCCCGGTTGAACTCTGAGAAGTCCGCGCCGTCGGCCAGGTAGGCGGTGACCTTGACGCACTGGGCGAGGCTCGCGCCAGCGGCCGCCGCCACCGCGGCGAGGTTCTCCAGCGTGCGCACCGTCTCCGCATGTACGTCTCGGGGGACGTAGGACCCGTCGGGCTCACGGGGCACCTGGCCGGAGACGAAGAGGAGGTCCCCGGCGCGGACGGCCTGGGAGTAGGGCCCGGCCGGCCTCGGGGCCCGGTCCGTCCGCACGACCGTGGTGGGCTCTGGCCGGCCCGCGCCGTGGTCGGAGGCGGTCACGGCGCCGACCCCTGGGATGCCGGGACGTGCTCGTCGTGCGTGGTGTCCGACGCGCTCGTGAGGGCGGTCGTCATGCGGTCCAGCGCCTCCCACCATCCCTGCTCCTCCCGGGCGTAGCAGATGCGGAAGCGCCCGATTCCCGACGGCCCGAACTGGTACCCGGGGCTGACGACGACGCCGGCCTCCTGCTGCAGGAGCCGCGCGACCTCGACATCGGACAGCCCGAGCTCGGAGACGTCGGCCCACAGGTACGCGGTCCCCCGCCCCGGGCTGACCCGAAGCCCGGGCACCGCGCGCAGCCGCACGACGGTCTCGTCGCGCAGAGCCCTCAGCTCGCGCACCCGACGGGCGACGAACTCGATGTCGTCGACGAGCCACCGCGACAGCACGTGTTGCGCGTAGGCGGGCGCCCGGAGGCACATCATCGCGAGGGCCTGCTCGATGGCGTCGACCACCGGTGCGTCCGCGACGACCATGCCGACGCGGAACCCGCTGAGCGACTCGGTCTTCGACCCACCCAAGAGGGTGACTGTGCGCTCGAACATGCCGGGCTCCGCCGCGAGGTGGGCGTACGCACCGTCGTAGACCAACCGGCAGTACAGCTCGTCGATGAGCACCCGGAAGTCCCCCGCGCGCGCGATGCGGCCGATGCGTGCGACCGTCTCGCTGCTGAACACCGTCCCTGTCGGGTTGTTGGGGTTGGAGGTGACGTACAGGGCGATGCCCCGGTCGCTCCACTCCTCCAGCTGGTCGAGATCAGGCTGGAGCCCGTCCTCGGTCTCGACGAAGGGCAGCCGCAGGACCTCGGCGCCGAGGAAGCGGAGCATCCGCTCGACGAAGAGGTACTCGGGGTCGGCGAGCACGACCAGGTCGCCCTCGTCGACGAGCGCCGAGAGGACGGCGAAAAGGCCACTCTGGGTGCCGGCAGTGATGGCCAGATGCCGTGCGGCATCGAGGTCCAGCCCCATGAGCCGCGAGACCGACTGTGCGCAGGCCTCGCGCACCTCGCTACTGCCCCGGTAGGCCGTGTACGCCGTCTCGCCGTCCTCGTACGCCGATGCGAAGCTGGCCAGCGCCCAGTCCGGCGGCGGGAAGCGCACGGTGTCGAAGTGGGTCGTGTCGAGGAGCCCGTCCCCTGCGCCGTTGAGCCCGAGGGACAGGTCGGCCTCGCGCACCGACGACCCGAGCAGCGGCCGGCGCTCCGGGAGGTGGGTTCGGCGGAGTCGGTGGGACTCCGGCCCGTCAGCAAGGTGAGCCATCAACGGCCTCCGATCGAGAAGCAAGTGGATCCCCAAACCGGTTGTGGCACAGGGTTCGTTGGTGATGGGGGCCAAGTATGTCCAGCACGTCGACTGTCGACAAGCAACAGAATCTGGTGCTCACCCGGTAGGGGTTCTACCGGTTCGGGAGAGCGCGGCTCGGAGTCCTCTCGGACCTCTTGACGAACTGTCGACAGTCGACCTAGCGTTCGCGGCGTCAGCGCCGGCGACCTCCGCCCTGAGCCTGACCTCCCCCACGACGCACTCCCACCGAGGCCATCAGGAGCCGCTCATGAACGTGTCCTACGACTTCACCGGCCGCGTGGCCGTCGTCACGGGCGCCGCCCGCGGCGTGGGCCGCGACCTCGTCGCGCAGCTCATCGCGGCGGGGGCTCGCGTGATCGCCGCCGACCGCGACGAGGAGGGCCTCGCCGAGACCTGCGCGCCGCACGGCGACCTCGCCCGACCGGTCGTCGCGGACATCCGGTCGGCTCAGGACGCGGAACGCGTCGTGGCGGCGGCACGTGACGGCTTCGGGCGCCTCGACTTCTGCGTCAACAACGCCGCCGTCGCTCCCCACGCGAGCGTGCTCGACGAACGGGTCGAGGTGTGGGACACCGTCTTCGCGGTGAACTGCCGCGGCACGTTCCTCATGACCCAGGCCGCCGCCCGGGTCATGATCGGTCAGGGCGAGGGCGGGCGGATCATCAACTTCTCGTCGGGCGTCTCCAACCGCGGGTCGGCCGGGGCGGCGGCTTACGCGAGCAGCCGGGCCGCCACCGAGAGCTTCACACGGGTGGCCGCCATCGAGCTGGCGCCTCATGACATCCTCGTCAACTGCGTGAGCCCCGGCCTGATCGACACACAGCCCAAGCCGCTGCCGCCGTCGATGGCCTCATCGCTGGCCTCGCGCATCCCCGCGTTGCCACTTGCACGGGCGGGAGAGCCGGCGGAGGTCGGACACCTCGTGCTCTGGCTCTGCTCCGAGGGTGCGGCCTACGTGACGGGGTCGCTCTGCCACGTCGACGGTGGTGCGGGCATCGGCGGGCGCTGGAACGGCGTCGTCGTCGACGAGGACGTCCGCTACGACTGGGTCACGGGGGCGGGCCGGAGCTAGCCCCCGTGGGGCGCTGGTTGTGAGCCCGTTGCCCTCCCCCACGTGCGCCGTGCCGTGAGGCTCGACCGCTCATCGCGAGAGCGCTCATGCCGATGAGCGCGAGCTTCCGCGGGGAGATATGGATGTGCTGAGCCCGGATCCTCGTGCTGCGACGCCCGACACGTGTCCCGGCGTCCAAGCCACAGCGCGCTAGACGGTCCGCAGCGCGATGCCGTCCACCTGGACGAGCCTCCCGCTCTTCGAGGTGGCCACGATGGAGAGGGTTCCGCTGCGCAGCGACCTGGCGGGGAGGGCGAGGATGCTCTGCCTGCGGGTCGTTGCTGAGACGAGGGACACCGACCCGATCTTGGTGGAGCCCACATAGATGGTGGCGGTGCCGCAGCTGGGGCACCGCGTCGCCACCAGGTAGATCTGACGCGCCTTCACCGACGCCACGGTGAGTCGTGCGCCCGACCGCGTGGTTGACGTGTGCGTGCCGAGGTACGAGGACGAGCCGGTCCGTCGCGTCCATCCCGTCGTCGATCGGGTCAGGGCCCGATCGTCGATCGGGCGGGCCGTGCACCTCTCCGAGCTCCAGGCCGAGGTGTTCCCGAGCTGGTCGCGGGCCCGCACGGACCAGCACGTCTGATACCCGACACTCAGGGGCACGGCCACCCGGGTCGATGTCGTGGAAGCCGCAACGGTGGCGAAGTCGCCGAACGTGCCGCCACGCGCGGCGCGGCGGGACCTGACGTCGTAGCTCGCGACACCGGAGGCATCGGTCGCCGAGTACGTCGCGGCCGTCGTCGACGCCAGGGTGACGGCTCCGACCGTGGTGCCGAGGCGCACGACCGGAGAGGTGCTGTCGTGCATGAACGCCCTGGCGGCGACACTCTCCCGGCCGCTGGGCTCCCGCGAACGGACCAGCAGCAGGTGCCTACCTGTCGTCAGCTTTCCGATGCTGAACGCACCGGTGCAGGGGATGGCGGGTGAGGCATCCAGGGTGCAGGTCAGGCCGGTCCCTGGCGGCAGGGCGGAAGCGTCCAGCGGGAGGGCGCTGCCGGGTCCTGTGATGCTCGGTGCCGGGCCGATCGCCACTCTGGCGCCCACCCACACCCCACGCTGTATCCCTTGGTACACACGAGCCCCAAGGTGGGCGGACACCGCCGAAGGGGTCCCGTCCACCCCGATCGTCGATCTGTAGAGGCTGTTCGGAGAACCCGGCATGTTCGTCAGGACCATGCCCAGCTCGTCCCCTCGAGGCGACCACGTCAGGTCCCCGACCGCTACCGCGGTGTCGGGAACCACTCGTGCGACCCCGCCGGCCGCCGGCATCACATACACACCGCGCGGGTTGACGTCACCCACGCGGCTTCTCCGGAAGGCGATCCAGCGACCATCCGGCGAGACCTCGGGGCGCGTCGCCCCCTCGGTCCCGGTCAGGGTGCCCTTCGTCGCACCTGAGGTGGCGTCCACCAGGGCCAGGGGCAACGACGGACCACCCGCTGTCCGGCTGACGACCAGAGTGCTCCCGTCGGGCATCCACGAGGGATCGGTCGTGGCAGGGATCTCCCGGACGGGCGCTCCGCCGGTGGAGGCCAGGACATAGGTCGACGGGACCGACGCCTGGGTACCGACCGCCACCCGACTCCCGTCCGGTGACCAGGCAGGGTGATCCAGGACCGTTGCGGAGCTCCACAGCAGAACCGGCGGTGCGGAGCGGTCCACCGGTTCGGACCACAGCTGCCAGCCACCGGGGGCCGGCCGGGTCGACAAGAGCATCCGGCCGTCAGGCGAGAGCGACATGCCCAGGGCGGCGTCACTCTGGCCCTGGCCAGCAGGTCTCGAGACGCTCGCCACGGGCTGAGGGAGCGCCCACTCGGTCATCCGAACAGGACCGCCGTCACGGTCGGAGGCCGCCGCGATCAGCGCCTCACCGACCGGCGTCTGAGCAACATAGCTGCCGGTGTCTCCCTCCCCCACAGGGTTGGTCGCCGACACCGCGTACGCCGCATCGAGCGGCGCGTCCGACTCGGACCATGACAGGGACGCCGAGAAGGGCACGGCGTAGCTGGTGTCGACGCCGGCCGACGAGCGGTGCACCACGAACCCCGTGAGACCGCCGTCGCCGTAGTCGACCGGGAGATCCCAGCTGAGGTCGACGCCACCGCCGGGCACTCGAAGAACACTGACGGCAGTCGCCGGCGAGGGAAGATCACCCGGCGCGGCCTGCGCAGCGACCGGCGTCAGGAGAAAGGCCACTGACACCACGCTCGACCACACGCCGCTCGCGGCAGCACGCATCAGGAAGCTCCCCACCCAGTTCACAGCAACCCGGCCGGGCTGTGACGAGATGGTAGCCCCGACAGTCCTGCCACCCAGTGGGATTCGGGGAAGTCCGAACCCCCCACGAACACCGAGGAGTCAGCCCCGGTTCCTCGAGCCGACGACTTTCGAAGACCTCCCTTCACGAACGTGGAACGGCTTGCCGGCTCGGCCGGTGGCAGGAGGTCACGGAAGGCGCGGCTCATCCGTGGGTCTCGAGGTGGCGCGCCACACTCGCTCCAGTCAACGCTGAGTCACTCCCACAGTTGGCCGATCGGCCGAGCACATGCCGCCCCTTGGGTCGACGACGCGCAGGCGAGGCCGCGGGTAGGTTCACCGGAAAGTCGAAGGGGGGAGTTCTGTGAAGGCGTTGCTGCTTGCCTGCCTGGTCACCGCAGCCATCGTCGGCGGGGTGGGATATCGCGACGTGGTCGGTGGCGACGCGGCCGAAGACATTCAACAGTCTCGTGTCGTCGTGTACGACCCGAACGCGCCCGCTCCCCATCCGGACGACGCACGCGTGAGGGAGTACGAGTCAGGAAAGATGGTGCCGGAGGGCGCGTTGCCCCCGTTGAGGGACGACGAGCTGCCGGAACCCGGGGTCGACTGCGCCACCCAGGTCGAGCAGGCCATCGCTCGAGGCGACATGGAGCGCGGAGACACCGTCTTCTGCCCGGCTGACGCGGGCGACGGGTGAGTTCCCGTCGCGGGGAAGTGCACCCTTCGCGGCGGTGAGGCCGGCTGCTCGATGCGGCCCCGTTCCGTCGGCCCCGTTGGCCGAGGCATCCCGCGGGCGACGCCCCGCTGTCATCGACGTGCGGGCCGGGCCTTCCACCCGTGGGAGGGTCGGCGTACGTCTTCCTGGGTGACGTGACACCCAGAGCTGCGACGGAGGGGGACGAGGTGGCCGACCGGCAGGCGTTCGACGCCTACGTCCGCGAGCGCTGGGATCCCCTCCTGCGCACCGCTGCCCTGCTCACCGGCGACCCCGCATCGGCCGAGGACCTGGTGCAGGAGGCGTTGGTGCGCGCCGCCCGGCACTGGCACCGCGTCGATCCCGGCGCCGTCGACGCCTACGTGCGCAGGGTCATGTACACCCGGTCCATCGACGCATGGCGCTGGCGCCGCCGCCAGCCGGACCCGGTCGACCCCGTCCGCCACGAGCGGCCGGGCGCCGACGGCACGGACGAGGTGGCCGCCCGGGTCACTCTCGTCGACGCCCTCTCCCGCCTGACTCCACGCCAGCGGGCCGTGCTGGTCGCCCGGTTCTACGAGGACCGCACGGAGGTCGAGACCGCCAGGGTGCTCGGCTGCTCGGTGAGCACCGTCAAGTCACAGACCCGTCACGCGCTGTCGCGACTGCGGGAGCTGGCGCCCGAGCTCGCCCCCACGTTCGGCCGTGAGGAGGCCCCACGATGACCCAGCCCACCGACGAGCTCGGCCGCCTGCTGACGGACGCCGCCGACGACATCGTGCGGCGTCGGCAGGACTCCGCACCCCGAACTCCCTTGCTGTGGAGGCGAGGTCGACGCGCCACGTGGCTCGTCCGCGGCGCGGCCGCCGGGCTCGCGGTCGCGCTCGTCCTCTTGGGCGGCACCCTCGTCGGCGTCGTCCGTGCCACTCCGGCCACCGTGCCGGCCGACGGGTCGGCGGCGACCTACCCGCAGCTGGTCTCCGACCTCTTCACCCGTGACGACGCGGCCGCCCCGGGGCCGGTCTTCGGGCTCGTCGCGCTGCCCTCGGTCGAGGGCACGGGGTCCGACCTGGGCGTCCTCGACCGCGGCGGGGCGTTGACCGCTCCGCCCCGGTGGTCCGCCCCGACGGCGACGGTCGACCTCCACTCGCTCGGCAACCCCGTCGGCGCACTCGCCCCCGACGGTGTCCACCTGCTCGTCCGCGACGGCATCCTCGACCTGACCGATGGCTCGCTCGCGCGCCCGCTGATGGTCGAGGGCGTGTCGCAGGTGGCCATCGGGAGTCGCGCCGTCTGGAGCCCGAGCTCCGAGTACGTCGCGTTCGGTGGCATCGACGGTCCCACCGTCATCGACCGCCGTGCCGACGTGGTGCTCGCGCCCGCCGGGGGCGACACCGGCGTGCTGGTCGCCGGGTGGCGCGACGACACCACGCTGCTCGGGCTGCGCACGACCTCCGGGACGGCTGGGTCGGCGTTCGACATCGTCACCCGGCGCCTGGGCGACCCGGGGTGGCGCACGCTCAGCACCGTCAACACGGATGCCGTGGCAGTCCGGGACGCGACAGGGCAGGTCACGCCGTCGGCGGTGTTCGCGTCGCCCGACGGCTCGCGCCTGCTGATCGTCGACAGCGGAGTCCACAGCATGCTCGTGGACACCGTGACCGGGCAGCGGGTGGCCTTCGCCGGCGCGGCGTCGGCATCGGTCGACGCGGCCTGGGACGGCTGCGATCCCGTGTGGCTCGACGACCAGCCACTGCGGGCGTCCGGGGGCCTCCACCGGCCGGCCGACGGCAGGACCGTCCTCGCCTTCTCCGACCGGGTCGAGGCCCGCTGTGTGAGCCTGGCCGGCAACGACCTCACCGGGACGCCGGCACCGGGGCGCGCCGCAGTCGAGCAGGTGTGGCGGGTCGCGCTGCCCGTGTTCTGGGTGCTCCTGGTGGCCGCGGCGCTGTGGGTCACCGCATGGAGCGTGACCGCCCTGCGCCGCAGCCGTCGACACGGCGAGGACTTCCTGCCCATCGTGCTGGGTCGTCTCTTCTGAGTCACCGCTCGGTACTCGGCGCCGAGTGATGGCCGGGCGTCATCCGTCCAGCCACCGCCCGAGCTTCCGGGGTGCGCAGAACCGGTAGCTCTCGGTCACCAGCTCGGCGACCTCCTGCCAGTCGGTCTCGTCGTCGAGCACCATGCCGACGACCGTGGGCGACCATGACGGTCGGTAGAAGGGCAGGCCCACGTGTGTCAGTGCCTGCAGCTCTTCCCCAGTTGACCGGAAGGTCAGGACCGTAGTGGCTGCGGCCACCCCGGTCACGTCCCGGTATGCCGACGCATAACCCTCCTGGGAGACCAGGACGTGGGCGAAGGTCCTGGTCCGCACCCGCCACCTCACGCCCGTCCAGGCGTCCTCCTCGTACGCCTCGGGGAGCGACAGAGCCGTGGACGCGACACGGTCGACGACGTCACCGGACGGCTCGATGCGCGGTTCCCTGGCCACCCGTCGAGTGTCCCAGCGCCTTCCGACAGTTCCCCGAACCGGTGATGCACCGCGGGATCGTCCAGCGACCGTGGGCCGGCCCCGCCTCGCGGAAGGCGTCGCAGGTGGCACCGCTGGCGGCGGTGTGACGCACCACCAGCGGCATGAGCGGCAAGAGCTCAGCCGGCGCCGGCAACCGGCGACACCGGTGCCACCACCCCGGTTTCCCCGACCGCCGGGGATGGTGCGCAGGGGTGCGGCAACTGCAGGGTCATCGCGCAACGTCCGTGGCGTCACGGTGACGGCGCGGAAGCTGGCGCGGGACGCGGATACAACCGCGTCACCGGACGGTTTCCGCGTCATCACCGTGACGACGCGGAAGTTGGGGCTTAGAGCCATGAGAGCAAGAATCCGAGCTACAGCCCACTGGGGCGCGGTGACGCACTCCGGCCGACGTCCGCGATCGGAAGCGCACGGGCCAAGGACGGAAGCCGGTCCTGCCACTCCCCTGGCTTCCTCGGCCGTCGGGGACGCGCGGCAGGGACGTCAGAGGCCGAGGGCCTCGTGCACCTCGAGCGTGGCCGTCGAGCGGTTCATCGTGATGAAGTGCAGGCCCGGGGCGCCCTCGTCGAGCAGGCGGCGACCGATCTCGACGGCGATCTCGACACCGGCCGCGCGCACCGCGGCGGGGTCGTCCTTCACGACCTCGAGGCGCTCGACGACGCCGGGCGGCAGGGGCGTGCCCATGAGCTCGCTCATCCGCTGGATCTGCCGGTAGCTGGTCACCGGCATGAGCCCGGGCGTCACCGGCAGGTCGCGGCGGGCGGCCACGCGGTCGCGCAGCCGCAGCCACGTGGCGGGGTCGAAGACCATCTGGGTGATGGCGAACTCGGCGCCGGCGTCGGCCTTGCGGACGAGCACCTCGACGTCGTGGTCGAGGTCGGGACTGTCCGGGTGGACGTCGGGGAAGGCCGCGACGCCCAGCGTGAAGTCGCCGAGCCCGCGGACGAGGCGGACGAGGTCCTCGGCGTGGTCGAGGCCGTCCGGGTGGCTGTGCCAGGTGCCGCGGACGTCGCCCGGCGGGTCGCCGCGCAGCGCGAGGACGTTGCGGACGCCGGAGGCTGCGTACTGGCCGACGACCCGGCGCAGGTCGGCGACCGACTGGTCGACGCACGTGAGGTGCGCGAGCGGGGTGAGCGAGGTCTCGTCGGCGATCCGGCCCGTGACCCGGACGGTGCGGTCCTGGCTCGTGCCTCCGGCGCCGTAGGTGACCGACACGAACGCCGGCCGGACCCGCTCGAGGCGGCGGATCGCGTCCCAGAGCAGCACCTCCGCGGCGTCGTCCTTCGGGGGGAAGAACTCGAAGCTGACGGCCGGACGGGCATCCCGCAGGCGCGCCGGGATCGACGCGACGAGGTGCTCGGGGCGGCCGCCCCCGCCGAAGTGGGCCATGGCGGCGAGGGTACGCGAGGCCCGACACCGTAGGCTCGGGGCGCCACCATCCGGCCGCCACCGGCCCGCCACCACCCCGCCGAGGAGCCACCGCGTGACCAGCGTGCTCGACACCGCCGACCTGCGCGGACGGGTCCAGCGCGTCCTCGACGACGAGCTGGCCGCCCAGGCTCGCGTCCTCGCCGAGCTCGGCCCGGACGTCGAGGACCTGCTGCTGGCCATCGGCGACCTCCTGCGCGGCGGCAAGCGCCTGCGCGCCGCCTTCCTCTACTGGGGCGGGCGCGCCGCCGGGCTCCCCGACTCCGAGTCCCTCGTGCGCCTCGCCGCCGCGATGGAGCTGTTCCAGGCCGCGGCGCTCATCCACGACGACGTCATGGACGACTCCGACACCCGCCGTGGGATGCCCGCCGCCCACCGCGCGCTCGCGACCCGGCACGCCGACCGCGGCTGGTCCGGCGACGACGCCCGCTTCGGCCTCGCGGGCGCCGTGCTCGCCGGCAACCTCTGCCTCACGTGGACCGACGAGCTGTACGCGACGTGCGGGCTGCCCGACACCGACGTCGCCCGCGGCCGCCCCGTCTTCGACCGGATGCGCACCCAGCTGATGGCCGGCCAGTTCCTCGACGTCGTCGAGTCGGTGCGCCCCTGGGCCGGCCTCCCCGACGACGAGCGGGTCGCCCGCGCCGGCCGGGTCATCCGCTACAAGAGCGCCAAGTACACCGTCGAACACCCGCTGCTCATCGGCGCGACGGTCGGCGGGATGGACGCCGCCGGGCTCGACGCGCTCTCGCGCTACGGCCTCGACGTCGGTCGCGCGTTCCAGCTGCGCGACGACCTGCTCGGCGTCTTCGGCGACCCCGGCGAGACCGGCAAGCCCGCCGGCGATGACCTGCGCGAGGGCAAGCGCACCGTCCTCCTCGCGCACGCGCTCGCGGGCAGCGACGCCTCGGGTCGGGCACGCGTGGAGCAGCTCGTGGGCCGTCCGGACCTCGCGGTCGGCGACGTCGACGAGCTGCGCGGCCTCATCACCGGCTCGGGCGCCGTCGGCGTCCTCGAGGACGAGATCGGGCGGCTGGCGGAGTCCGCCCGGGCCGCCCTGAACGCCGCGCCCACGCTGGACCCGCAGGCCCGCGAGGTGCTGCTCGAGCTCGTCGCGACCGCGACCGCCCGCCGCGCCTGACGCGAGGGCCTAGAAGGCCTCCTCCATCGCCCGCCGGCGGACCTCGGTCTTGAAGCCGGCGCGGATGGCGTCGAGCGGCGTGCCGGGCACCGGCAGCGTCTCGTCCGGGGTGTGCAGCCAGCGGATGATCTCGGCGTCGTCCATCCCGCCGTCGGCGAGCACGGTGAACGTCCCGCGCAGCGCCGGCAGGGGCCCGTCGTCGTCGACGAAGCCCGCCGGCACCGACACGACGTTGCGCTCGCCGCGGCGCACCGCGATGAGCTCGCGCTCCTCGAGGAGGGTGCGGACGTCGGAGAGCCGGCGGCCGAGGCGCTCGACGAGGTCCGGGACGGTCAGCCACACCGGGACGAGGGCGTCGAGGTCGGGGGCGCTGCCGGGGGTGCTGGGGGTCTCGCTCACGGTGGCCAGCGTGCCACAGCCGAACCGCCCCGCGGCCACCCCACCGGCCGTCGTCACGCGGACACCACGCACATCAGGCGTAACTCCGGTACCTTGAGTCCCAGATACCACAGCCGGAGCGCCCGCGCGCGCCCGGGCACCCCCGACGAAGGACCCCTCCGCATGGTCACCGCCGCACCTCCGCCCGCCGCCCCCGCCGCCACGCTGCACGCCGTCGTCGCACCCGTCCGGGTCGCGCCGCACGGCTGGACGACGCACACCGTCCGGGACGGCGAGACGCTCGACGGCATCGCGCAGCGCTACCGCACGAGCGTGCGGGTCCTCGCCTCGCACAACGGCATCCGCAACCCCGGGATGATCCACGCCGGCGACCGCCTGTCGGTCCCCCGCACCTCCGGCAGCCCGTCCACCGGCTCCTCGCGATCCTCCGGCGGCTCGAGCAGCGCGGTCCACGTCGTGCGCTCCGGCGACACGATGAGCGGCATCGCCGCCCGCTACCGCGTCTCGCTCGCCGGCCTCCTCAAGGCCAACCACCGCTCCGCCGGCAGCCTCATCCACCCCGGCGACCGCATCGTCGTCCGCGGCGGCAAGACCGGCTCGTCCTCGTCCAAGGCCGCCTCCCGCTCCTCCAAGCCGGCCTCCCGCACCTACGTCGTGCGCTCGGGCGACACCCTCGGCGGCATCGCGGCCCGCTACGACACGACGGTCGCCGACCTCGCCCGGGCCAGTGGCATCTCGTCGCGCTCGCTGCTGCAGGTCGGCCAGCGCCTGCGGGTGCCGACGACCGCCGCGCACGCGGTGTCCGACACGTTCAACGGCGTCCGCTACCCCTCCGGCGTCGTCGCGGCCGCCCGCCGCAACCACGACGTCCTCGCACGGCGGTCGGTGCCGAGCCGCACGGAGACCAAGCGGATCATCGCCGAGACCGCTCGCCGGCACGGCGTCGACCCCCGCCTCGCGATGGCCGTCGGCTACCACGAGTCCGGCTGGAACCAGCGCGCCGTCTCCCCCGCCAACGCCGTCGGCGTCATGCAGGTCATCCCCTCGGGCGGTGACTGGGCCTCCTCGCTCGTCGGGCGCAGGCTGGACCTGCTCGACACGCGCGACAACATCACGGCGGGCGTCGTGATGCTCCGCGCCCTCGGCCGCGCCGCGTCGGGCACCGACCAGGCCATCGCCGGCTACTACCAGGGGCTGGCGTCGGTGCAGCGGCACGGGATGTACAGCGACACGAAGGCCTACGTGCGCTCGATCAAGCGCCTGCGCGCGACCATGTGACCGGCCGGGCGCGGGACGGGGGCGAGGGCGTGACTACGTACACTCCAACGGTGTCATCCACCGGCGACGCGCTGATCGGGCGCACCCTCGACGGCCGCTACCGCGTGCTGTCGCGCCTCGCCGACGGCGGGATGGCCACCGTCTACCTCGCCCTCGACGAGCGCCTCGAGCGCGAGGTCGCGCTCAAGGTGATGCGCCCCCACCTCGTCCACGACGAGGCCTTCGTCAGCCGCTTCCGGCGCGAGGCCCGCTCGGCCGCCTCGCTCTCGCACCCCAACGTCGTCGCGGTCTTCGACCAGGGCCAGGACGACGGCCACGCCTTCCTCGCGATGGAGTACGTACCGGGCCAGACCCTCCGCGACGTCCTGCGCGAGGAGGGAGCCCTTTCGCCCCGGGCCGCGCTCGACCTCCTCGAGCCGGTCCTCATGGCGCTCGCCGAGGCGCACGGCAAGGGCCTGATCCACCGTGACGTCAAGCCCGAGAACGTCATCATCAACGACAACGGCACCGTCAAGGTCGCCGACTTCGGGCTGGCGCGGGCCGTCTCGAGCCAGACGATGACGAGCTCGTCGGGCGTCCTGCTCGGCACGGTCGCCTACCTCTCCCCCGAGCAGGTCGAGCGCGGGGTCGCCGACGCCCGCTCCGACGTCTACGCCGCCGGGCTCGTCCTCTTCGAGATGCTGACCGGCACCAAGGCCTTCACCGGCGAGACCCCCATCCACGTCGCCTACCAGCACGTGCACGGCGGCGTCCCCGCCCCGTCCGAGCGCGTCCCCGGGATGCCCGCCTCGCTCGACGAGCTCGTCGCCGAGGCGACCGCGCGCGACCCCGACGAGCGTCCCGCCGACGCCGCCGAGCTGCTCGCGCTGCTGCGTCGCACGCGCTCCGGCCTCACCGCGGGCGACCTCGACGCCCGTCCGGCCGGGGTCGCGGCGGCCGCCGCGGCGAGCGTGCCGACCGCGACCGCCGCGCTCCCCGTGCGCGACCGCACCGCGCTCGCCCCCGCCTCCGACGCCGCGCGCACGACCGCCATCGACGTCGGGTCGCGCCCGCTCGAGGGTGTCGTCGTGGCCGACCGCCACCGCCGGCCGCGCAACTGGTGGCCGGCCGCCGCGGCCTCGGTGCTCCTCGCCGCCGCGACCGCGTGGTTCTTCTTCCTCGGGCCCGGGGCGACCGCCACCGTGCCCTCCGTCGTCGACCGCCCGCAGGAGCAGGCCGTCGCCGCCGTGCGGGCCGCCGAGCTCGACCCCACCGTGCAGCAGGCGTTCTCGGAGGACGTCGCGAGCGGCACCGTCATGGAGATACGCCCCGGGGTCGGCTCGACCGTCCGCCGCGGCAGCGACGTCGTCCTCACCGTCTCCAAGGGCAAGGAGCGCTACGCCGTGCCCGACCTCGCCGGGTCCTCGCTCGCCGAGGCCCGCCGCCAGCTCGAGTCCAACACGCTCGCGCTCGGCAAGGTGACGGAGGCCTTCTCCGAGAAGGTGCCCGACGGCCAGGTCGTCTCGTCCACGCCGAAGGCCGGGACGCAGCTCAAGCGCGACGCGAGCGTCGCCCTCGTCGTCTCGAAGGGCCGCCAGCCGATCTCCGTGCCCGACCTCACCGGCAAGGACGCGGGGCAGGCACAGAAGACGCTCGAGGACCTCGGCCTCTCCGTCGACGCCTCGCGCCAGGAGAACAGCGACACCGTCGCCAAGGGCGGCGTCGTCAGCCAGTCACCGCGCGACGGCACCCTCTTCCGCGGCGACGAGGTGACGCTCGTCGTCTCCAAGGGGCCGGTGCTCGTCGACGTCCCGAACGTCATCGGCAAGCAGCTGCCGGAGGCCCGCCGCATCCTCGAGGGCGCCGGCTTCCAGGTGAAGGTCGAGCGCGCCCTCGGCGGCATCTTCGGCACCGTCCGCTTCCAGGACCCCGAGAACGGCAAGGCCCCCAAGGGCTCGACCGTCACGGTGACCATCGTCTGACGACGGTGACCGCCTCCCCCCGGCTCGCCCGCGCGGCGACGCTGCTCCTGCTCTTCGTCACGGCCGTCTGGGGCTCGACGTTCTTCCTCATCCGCGACCTCGTCGAGACCGTCCCGCCGTCGGACTTCCTCGCCGTGCGCTTCGCGATCGCGGCCGTCGTGATGTTCGCGGTCTTCCGCCGCCAGACGCTCGCCCTGTCCCGGGCCGACCTGCGCCTCGGGGTCGCCCTCGGCGTGCTCTACGGCCTGGCCCAGGTGCTCCAGACCGTCGGGCTCGCGCACACCGACGCGTCGGTGTCGGGGTTCGTCACCGGCACCTACGTCGTCCTCACGCCCGTGCTCGGCGCCCTGCTCCTGCGCGACCGCGTCGACGCCGTCACGTGGGGCGCCGTGGCCCTGACGACCGTCGGGCTCGCGGTTCTGTCGCTGCGCGGGCTGTCGGTCGGGTACGGCGAGGGCGTCACGCTCGCGTCGGCCGTGCTCTACGCCGGGCACATCATCGTCCTCGGCCGGTGGTCGACGCCGTCGGCGGCCGTCGGGCTGGCGACCGTCCAGGCCGCGGTCATCGCCCTCGTCTGCGCGGTGGGCGCGGTCCCGGGCGGCCTGACCCTGCCGAGCGGGGGTGGCCAGTGGGCGTCGGTGCTCTACATGGCCCTCGTCGCCGGCGCGGCGGCCCTCTGGGCGCAGACCTGGGCGCAGGCACACCTCACGGCGACGCGGGCGGCCATCGTCATGGCGATGGAGCCGGTGTTCGCGGCGTTCTTCGCGGTGCTGCTCGGCGGCGAGTCGGCGACGCCCCGGCTGCTGCTCGGCGGCGGCCTCGTCGTGGCCTCGATGTACCTCGTCGAGCTGCGCGGGATGCTCGCCCGCCGGCGCCGGCGGGGAGCCAGCGCCGCGGACGACCCGCCCGTCGAGGCCCTGCACCACGAGGTGTGAGCCGCGGGTCGCCCCGCCGGGCGTCAGGCCGCGGTGAGCACCTCGCGCGCCGCGGCGATGGCCGCGTCGGTGCCGGCGTCGTCGACGTCGAGGTGCCAGACCAGGCGGACGGCCCGCGGGCCGACGGCGTAGGTCCGCACGCCGTGCGCGAGCAGCGCCTCGACGAACGCGGCCGACGTGAGCCCGGCCGCCCCGACGTCGAGGACGACGATGTTGGTCTCGACGGTGGCGGGGTCGATGACGCCGGGCACCGCCTCGGCACAGGCGTCGGCGAAGCGGCGCGCCCGGGCGTGGTCGTCGGCGAGCCGCTCGACGTGGTGCCCGAGCGCGTGCAGGCCGGCCGCCGCGAGGATGCCCACCTGGCGCATCCCGCCCCCGTAGCGCTTGCGCCAGATGCGCGCCTCGGCCATCGCGTCGGCGGACCCGACGAGCACCGAACCGACGGGCGCACCGAGACCCTTGGAGAGGCACACCGACACGGTGTCGAACTCGCGGCCGTAGTCGGCCAGCGCCACCCCGGACGCCACGTGGGCGTTCCAGAGCCGCGCGCCGTCGAGGTGCATCGCCACGCCGAGAGCCGTTGTCGCGGAACGGACCTCGCGGATCGCCCCGATCGGCTGGACGGTGCCGCCCCCGAAGTTGTGGGTGTTCTCGACGACGACGAGCGAGGTCTCGACCTGGTAGGGACCGACCCCGGTCGTCACGAGCGACATCGGCCCGGCCGGGTCGAGCAGGCCGCGCTCGCTCGCCCAGGTACGGCTCGTGATGCCCGAGAACACCGCTGCCGCACCCAGCTCGGCGCGCACGACGTGCGCCTGCTGGTCGGCGACGAGCTCGCGACCCGGTGCGACGTGCAGCCGCAGCCCGAGCTGGTTGGCCATCGACCCGGTGGGGGTGAAGAGCCCGGCCTCGTGGCCGAGCAGGCCGGCGACCTGCTCCTCGAGGGCGCGGACCGTGGGGTCCTCGCCGAAGACGTCGTCACCGACGTCGGCGCGGGCCATCGCCTCGCGCATCGCGGGGGTCGGTCGGGTCAGGGTGTCGGACAGCAGGTCGGCGCGGATGGCGGCCACCTCTCGGGGTCAGTCCTGCGAGAGCATCTCGGCGACGAGGAACGCCAGCTCGAGGCTCTGCTGGTGGTTGAGGCGCGGGTCGCAGACCGACTCGTACCGGGTCCCGAGGTCGGCGTCGAGGATCTTCTCCGACCCGCCGATGCACTCGGTGACGTCGTTGCCGGTCAGCTCGACGTGGATGCCGCCCGGGTGCGTCCCGAGGCCCTGGTGCACCTCGAAGAAGCCGCGCACCTCGTCGACGACGTCGTCGAAGTCGCGGGTCTTGAACCCGGACGCCGACGAGAAGGTGTTGCCGTGCATCGGGTCGCAGACCCACGAGACCTGCGCCCCGGACGCGGTGACCTTCTCGACGATGGACGGCAGCGCCTCACGGATGCGGCCGGCGCCCATCCGGGTGATGAAGGTCAGCCGGCCGGGCTCACGCTGCGGGTCGATGACGTCGATCATCCGGAGCAGGTCGTCGACGTCGGCGCCGGCGGACACCTTGACGCCCACCGGGTTGCGGACCTTCGAGACGAAGTCGATGTGCGCGCCGCCGAGGTCGCGGGTGCGCTCCCCGACCCAGATGAAGTGGCCCGAGGTGTCGTAGAGATCGCCGGTGCGCGAGTCGACGCGGGTCATCGGCCGCTCGTAGTCGAGCAGCAGCGCCTCGTGCGCGGAGAAGAACTCGGTCGTGCGCATCGCGTCGAAGTCGGCGCCGCACGCGGACATGAAGCGCATCGCCTTGTCGATGTCCTTGGCCAGGCGCTCGTAGCGGGCGTTGGCCGCGTTGGCGACGAAGCCCTTGTTCCAGTCGTGGACGTGGCGCAGGTCGGCGAAGCCGCCGGTCGTGAAGGCGCGCACGAGGTTGAGGGTCGCGCTGCTCGCGTGGTACCCGCGGACCAGGCGCATCGGGTCCGGACGGCGCGACTCGGCGGTGAACTCGTAGTCGTTGACCATGTCGCCGCGGTAGGCCGGCAGGGTCACACCCTCGCGGGTCTCCTCGTCGCTCGAGCGCGGCTTGGCGTACTGCCCGGCCATCCGCCCGACCTTGACGACCGGCACCGACGCGCCGTAGGTGAGGACGGCGGCCATCTGGAGGATCGTCTTGACGCGGTCGCGGATGTTGTCGGCCGTCGCCGAGGTGAAGGTCTCGGCGCAGTCGCCGCCCTGGAGGACGAACGCCTCGCCGCGCGAGACGGCGCCCATCCGGGCCTTGAGGACGTCGCACTCCCCCGCGAACACGAGCGGCGGATAGGTCGCGAGCGTCCCGACGGCCTCGTCGAGGGCGGCGCGGTCGGGCCAGGTCGGCTGCTGCGCAGCCGGGAGGTCGGCACCGGCGGCGAGCCGCTGGAGGGGCGTGGAGGAGGTGGTCGTGCTCACGAGCGTCAATGGTAGGTGCGCGTCCGGCATCCGGGACACGGGGCCCGGATGCCGGATGGCCGGCCACGCGTCAGGGCGAGGCGGGCTCGTCGTCCTCGAGGCCGTGGGCGAGCGCGAACCGGACGAGCTCGACGCGGTTGTGCAGGTGCAGCTTGCCGAGGGTGTTCTGCACGTGGTTCTGGACGGTGCGGTGCGACAGCACGAGCTGCGCGGCGATCTCCTTGCTCGTCATCCCCGTCGCGACGAGGCGCAGGATCTCGGTCTCGCGGGCGGTCAGCTGCGGGATGGGCCGCTCGGGCGCGGACTCCGCCGGCTCCTCCTCGGCCCCGAGGCGGCGGAACTCGCCGAGGACGAGCCCGGCGAGGCCCGGCGTGAAGACCGCCTCGCCGCGGGCCGTCGCGAGCACGGCGTCGAGGATCTCGCCGGGCGAGGCCGACTTCACGAGGTAGCCGGTGGCGCCGGCCTTGATCGCCGCGAGCACGTCCTGCTGCTCGCCGCTCGCGGAGAGGATGAGGACGCGCGTCGGCAGGTCGCCGAGGGCCCGGCACACCTCGTCGCCGCGCATCCCCGGCAGGTTGAGGTCGAGGACGAGCACGTCCGGGGTCGTCGCGCGCGTGCGGCGCACGGCCGACGGGCCGTCCGCCGCGGTGCCGACGACCTGCACGCCGCGGGCGACGAGGTCGCGCTCGAGCGCGGAGAGCCAGAGCGGGTGGTCATCGGCGACGAGCACGCGAGGGGCCGCGTCCGTCCCGGTCGGCGGGGCGTCGGTCACGGCAGCTCCTGGGCTCGGCGCGGGACGGTGAGGTGCACGGTGCATCCTGCCCCGGGGCGCGTGGTCCACGTGGCGGTTCCGCCGAGGTCCTCGACCCGGCCACGGATGGACGACGAGACCCCGAGCCGTCCGCGCGAGGAGGCGGACACGAGCTCGGCGAGCTCGGCGCCCGCGCCGTCGTCGCGGACGGTCAGCTCGACGCCGGTCGCGTCGCCCTCGAGGAGCACCCAGGCCCGGGCCCCCGGGCCGGCGTGCCGCTCGACGTTGTCGAGGACGGCCGTCAGCGCGGCGTCGAGCTCGCGCGCCACCTGGGGGTCGACGAGCAGCGGGTCGCCGGGCACGGCCACGCCGACCCCGGGGCGCTCGTGGGCGGTGACGAGCAGGCGCAGGTCGACCTCGGCGCCCTCGACGCCGTGCAGGTCGACGGGCTCGTCGCCCGGGGCGCCCGCCCCGGAGACGAAGCGGCGCAGCGCCCGCTCCTGGTCGGCGGCGAGGTCGGCGAGCTCCTGCGCCGGGCCCCCGAGCTCGACGCCCCGGCGGTGGATCCACGCGAGGGACTGCAGCACGCCGTCGTGGACGACCCGGGCGATGCGCTCGCGCTCGCGCAGCCGTTCGCGCTCGAGCAGCACCTGCTCGGCACGGGCCAGGCCGGAGCGGGCGAGGTCGACCGCGAGGCCGATGAGCCCACCGAGCAGGACGAGGATGACGATGTTGTGCACGGTCGCCTGCGTCGGGCGGCCCGCGATCTCGACGAGGTCGGCCGCAGCGATGACGAGCGCGGCGAGCAGGCCGCCGCGGGCCCCGGCGACGACCGCGCTCCCGGAGACCGACCCGGCCGCCCACACGGTCGGCAGCGTGTACTGGCCCGCGCTGACGGCGTCCATCCCGTCCGCGAGCGGCGTCGCGAGGATGGCGAGGACGGCGATGACGACCTCGACCCCGACGACGACCCGGCTGCGCCGCCGGTAGAGCAGCAGCCCGAGCGACCACGCGGCCATGACACCGAGGACGAGGACGGCGACCCACGGCCGGACCATGTCGTCGCGGCGGGTCCACGCGAGGAAGGCCGCGTAGGCGGTGCCGAGCGGTCGGAAGACGTCGAGCCCGCGCAGGAAGGCCTCGACGACGACCGGCTCGCGGCGGCCGGTGCGGGGTGAGCGCGGTCCGAGGACTCCCACGTGCGCCTCAGCTCGCGCGACGCTCCGGACCGGCGTCGCCCTCCAGCCCTTCGGCGTCGAGCGCGGCCTCGAGCTCGCTCGCGGCGCGCCCGGGGGTGGCGGCCTCGGCGGCCTCCTTGGCCTTGTTCTTCTTCTCGCGGGCGATGCGGTCCTTCATCGCCGTCGCGTACATGTCGACGTACTCCTGCCCCGAGAGCTCCATCAGCGCGTACATGATCTCGTCCGTGACGGAGCGCAGGACGAAGCGGTCGCCCTCCATCCCCTCGTAGCGCGAGAAGTCGAGGGGCTCGCCGATCCGGACGCCGATGCGCACGAGCTTCGGCACCTTCGTGCCCGTGGGCTGCGCCTTGTCGGTGTCGATCATCGCGACGGGGATGACGGGCACACCGGCCTCGAGGGCCATCCGGGCGACGCCGGTGCGGCCCTTGTACAGGCGACCGTCGGGGCTGCGGGTGCCCTCGGGATAGAGGCCGAGGAGCTCGCCGCGGTGCAGGACGCGCAGGCCGGAGGTGAGCGCGGCCTCGCTCGCGCGGCCGCCGGAGCGGTCGATCGGCAGCTGGCCGACTCCCTTGAAGAACGCGGCGGTGAGCCGGCCCTTGAGGCCGACGCCGGTGAAGTAGTCGGCCTTGGCGAGGAAGGTCATCCGGCGCGGCACGACGAGCGGCAGGAAGATCGAGTCGCTGAAGGAGAGGTGGTTGCTCGCGAAGATCGCGGCCCCCTCCTCGGGGATGTTCTCCTCGCCCTCGACCCAGGGCCGGAACAGGAGGCGGAGGATCGGCCCCAGGACGACCGTCTTCAGCACCCAGTAGAACACCGATCCACCCTTCCGCGTCTGTGCCGGGAAGCCTAGTGCACCCCCGCGGTGTTGCTCCCCCCGTCACGGACGACGGGCGACCCCTTCGCTCGCACAGCAGGCCGTGCGAAGATCATGCCCTGCCCCGGACCCCCAGGAGTGACCGTGAACGAGCGGCCAGGCGAGATGGACGAGCGCGACGTCGACGAGCGCTTCGCGTCCATCGTGGCGGCGTGGGACGGGGCCCTCCCCTCGGCCGACGACCCCGAGGTCGACGAGACCCCCACGGCCCGGGAGTCCGCTCCCCCGCTGGACGACCCGGACGAGCCCGCCGCGTCGACGCCGGCCCCGCCCGCCGGCCGCTCGCCGTGGGTCAACCCGCCGGTCGACGTCGTCGTCCCCGCCTCGGCGTGGCGCGCCGCCGAGCCGACGCCCGAACCGGCCGCGGCCGCCGCCGAGGAGGACGCGTCGGACGACGACGAGCACTACGATCCGCCCGCCGTCGAGCTGCCCCCGCAGGAGGACCTGCACTTCTGGGGTGCGGTCGTCGGCCTCGTCGCCGGGCCGCTCTGCCTGCTGTACGTCGCGCTGGCCCGCCCGTTCCACAGCACCCGCTGGTTCGTCGCCGGGCTCGTGCTCTCGCTCGCCGGCTTCGCGCTGCTCGTCCTGCGCCAACCCCGCCACCGCGACGACAGCGACGACGGCGCCCGCGTCTGACGCGAGGGCTCAGCCGACCTCGAGGTCGACCCAGGCCGGGCGGTGGTCGCTCGCCCGCGCCCACACCGTGTCCGGCACCGCGACCTCGCGGAACGGCAGGACCCGCAGGCCGGGCGACGCGAAGAGGACGTCGAGCCGGCTGCGCGGTGACCGCGCCGGGAAGGTCGGGACGTGCGGGCCCGCGACGCCGAGCCGGTCCGGCTGCGCGACCCGACGGAACGCCTCTCCGTCCTCGTCCTCGTTGAGGTCGCCGGCGACGACGAGCGGCTCGACCCCGTCGAGCGCGGCGAGGACCGCCTCGACGTGGCGCACCCGCTCGGCCGCCCGCAGGGACAGGTGCAGCGACACGGCCGTCACCTCGTGCCCTCCGGGCAGGCGGACGGTCGCCCGCGCCCAGCCCCGGGTGCGGTCGGGCCAGCGCACCGGCAGCCGGTGGTGGGCGGCGTCCAGCAGCTCGACGTGCGGGGCGGTGAGGACGGTCGTCCCCCCGCTGCCCCGCTGCCGGCCGCTCCAGCGCATCCCGCAGACGTCGGCGAAGCGTCGCAGCCGCCACGGCGCGAGCAGGCGCCGGGGCACCTCCTGGAGGCAGAGCACGTCGGGGTCGACCGCACGCACGAGCCGGGCGGCGAGCCGGTGGTCGTCGAGGAAGTCGCGCGTGTTGTACGTCGCGACCCGGAACCGCTCGACCGGCACGGCGTCCGGTCAGCCGGCGGCCGGTGCGTCGGCGGCCGCCGCGCCGGAGGCGTGGTCGGCCGCGTCGGCCCACGCCAGGTCTGCCGCACCGACCCGCGCGAGGTCCGCGGCCCCGACGAGACCGGCCTCGTTGCCGAGCTGCGCGGCGACGATCGTCGCCTCCGGGCGGTAGCCGCGGCCGGTCAGCTGGCGCCGGAAGGCCTCGCGCGCCGGTCCGAGCAGGAGCTCGCCGGCCGCGCTCACGCCGCCGCCGATGACGAAGGTGCCCGGGTCGAGCGCCGCCGCGAGGTCGGCCATCCCGACCCCGAGCCAGCGACCGATCTCGCCGAGCAGCTCACGGGCCAGCGCGTCGCCGTCGCGCGCGGCCTCGGTGACGAGCGGCCCGGTCAGCTCGCTCGGGTCGCCGCCCACGCGCTCGAACAGGTCCGAGACGACCGGGCTGCCGGCCGACATCAGGGCCCGCGCCTCGCGGACGAGGGCGTTGCCGGAGGCGTACTGCTCCCAGCACCCGCGGTTGCCGCACTCGCAGCGGATGCCGTCCGGCACGACCTGCATGTGCCCGAACTCCCCCGCGATGCCGAAGCGACCGCGCACGACCCGGCCGTCCAGGACGATGCCGCCACCGATGCCGGTGCCGAGGTTGACCATCACGAGGTGGCTCTCGCCGCGTCCGGCGCCGAAGCGGTGCTCGGCCCACACCGAGGCGTTGGCGTCGTTGTCGACGAAGATCGGCATCGCGAGGCGCTCACCGAGGGCCGCGCGCAGCGGCTCGTTGCGCCACGAGAGGTGCGGGGCGAAGACGACGGTCGCGCGGTCGGCCGCGACGAAGCCCGCGGCGCCGATCCCGACGGCCACGACCTCCTCGGTCCCGGCGCCGAGCAGCTCCTCGACGGCGGAGACGATGGTGTCCTCGACGACCCGCGGGCTCGTCGAGCGGTGCGGGGTGTCGCGGCGGGTGCGGCGCAGCACGGCCCCGGTGCCGTCGACAAGGCCGGCCGCCACCTTCGTGCCGCCGATGTCGACACCGACCGCGAGGGGTCCCTCAGCCACGGTCGCCTCCCTGCTGCTCGTCGTGGGTCCGCCCGCGGGCGGAGGCGAGGTCGCCGAGGACGGCGGCCGCGAAGCCCGCGAGCTCGGCGAGCGTCCCGAGCGTCTCCGGGCTCAGCTGGCGCACGAAGGCCGAGGCGCGGCACACGGGGCACCACTGGCAGACGGGGTCGTCGCACGAGAACGCCTCCGCCGCAGGGGGGTCGGTGCGGGTGTCGTCCGGTCCGGCGTCCCCCGCCCCCGTCGCTCCGGTGGCTCCGGCGTCCGTCGGGGAGTCGCGACCGGCACGGCGCAGGCTCTCGAGGAGGCGCCCGGCCTCCTCGGCGACGCTCCCGACGTCCTCGTGCCAGCGCTGCGCGGTCATCGTGGCGCTCAGCCCTCGACGCGCTTCTTCAGCTCGCTGAGCGCAGCGTCGATGATGAGCTTCTCGGCCTTGCGCTTGAGCATCCCGATCATCGGGATGGTGAGGTCGACCTCGAGGTCGTAGGTCACCCGGGTGCCGACGCCGACCGCCTCGAGGGTGTAGCTGCCCGTGAGGCCCTTGAGCAGCGAGGCCCGCACGAGGTGCCAGGAGATGACGCCGGTGCCGTCCTCCGCGACGGCCCAGTCGTACTCGAGCACGTACTGGTCCTTGATGGCGCCCGCGTCGAGGGTGAACTCGACCTGGTCGGCCCAGCCGTCGCCGTCCTCGGTGAGGACCGAGCACGCCTTGACCTGCTCGGCCCACTCGGGGTAGTCCTCGAACGCCGCGATGACGTCGAGCACCTCGCCCGGGGAGGCGGCGATCTCGGTGGAGGAACGGGTGCGGTCGGCCATGGCACCGCAGGCTACCCGTAGGCCGGGGCCTAGAGTTGGGGGGCTTCCCCACCCGAGACCGAAGGAGTCCGACGGTGCACGAGACCTCCACGCCCCTCGTCCTGCCCGCGACGAACGAGGGCACGCTGGGAGACCTCCCGGCCCGTCTGGCCGCGGACCGGCCCGGGCGGGTGGCGTTCTCGGTCCGCTCCGGCGCGGGATGGACCGACGTCACGAGCGCGACGTTCGCCGCGGAGGTCGCGGCGCTCGCCAAGGGGTTCCTCGCCGCCGGCATCGGGGTCGGCGACGTCGTGGGGATCATGAGCCGCACCCGATACGAGTGGACCCTCGCGGACTTCGCCCTCTGGGCGGCCGGCGCGGTGCCCGTGCCGATCTACGAGACCTCCTCCCCCGACCAGGTCGAGTGGATCCTCGGCGACTCCGGCGCGGTCGGCGTGCTCGTCGAGTCCGAGTCCCACCTCGCGGCGATCGAGCGGGTCCGCGGGCGCCTGCCCGGCCTCGCGCACGTCTGGGTCCTCGACCACGGCGACGTCGACACGCTGAGCCGCGACGGGGCGGACGTCGAGGACCACGAGCTGACCGACCGCCGCGCCGGGATGGACCGCGACTCGCTCGCCACCGTCATCTACACCTCGGGCACGACCGGTCGCCCCAAGGGTGTCGAGCTGACGCACGGGAACTTCCTCACCCTCGCCGAGAACACCGCCGAGCAGATCGCCGCGGTCGTCAAGGCCGACGGTGCCTCGACCCTGCTCTTCCTGCCGCTCGCCCACGTCTTTGCGCGCTTCATCGAGGTGCTCGCGGTGACCGCCGGTGTGCGGATGGGCCACTCGTCGGACCTCAAGACGCTGATGGACGACTTCGCGTCCTTCCGGCCGACGTTCATCCTCGCCGTGCCGCGGGTGTTCGAGAAGGTCTACAACAGCGCCGAGGCCAAGGCGGAGGCCGGCGGCAAGGGCAAGATCTTCGCCGGCGCGGCCGCCACCGCCATCGCCTGGTCCGAGGCGCTCGACGCCGGGTCGGTCCCGCTCGGGCTGCGCGTCAAGCACGCCGTCTTCGACAAGCTCGTCTACGGCAAGCTGCGCGACGCGATGGGTGGCCGGGTGCAGTACGCCGTCTCGGGTGGCGCGCCGCTCGGGACGCGGCTGGGGCACTTCTTCCGCGGCATCGGCGTCTCCATCCTCGAGGGCTACGGCCTGACCGAGACCACCGCCCCGGCGTGCGTCAACCTCCCCGACGCGATGCGCATCGGCACGGTCGGCCCGCCGCTGCCGGGCGTCGACCTGAAGATCGCCGACGACGGTGAGATCTGCATCAAGGGCGTCAACGTCTTCCGCACCTACCGCGGCAACGACGACGCGACGCGGGAGTCGGTGCGCGACGGCTGGTTCCACACCGGCGACATCGGCGAGCTCGACGAGAAGGGCTATCTGCGGATCACCGGCCGCAAGAAGGAGATCCTCGTGACGGCCGGCGGCAAGAACGTCGCACCCGCCGTCCTCGAGGACCGCCTCCGGGCGCACCCGCTCGTCAGCCAGTGCATCGTCGTCGGCGACGGCAAGCCGTTCATCGCCGCGCTCGTGACGCTCGACGAGGAGATGTACCCGGGCTGGGCCGCGAACCACGGGCTCGACGACCTGCCGTTCTCGAAGGCGAAGGACGACCCGCGCATCCAGGCCGAGATCCAGCGGGCCGTCGACGACGCGAACACGGCTGTCTCCAAGGCGGAGTCGATCCGCAAGTTCGTCGTCCTCGACGCCGACTTCACCGAGGAGTCGGGCCACCTCACGCCGTCGCTCAAGCTCAAGCGCAACGTGGTGATGCGCGACTTCGGCGACGAGGTCGACGCGCTCTACGGTGGCTGAGCCTGCGGCCGTCCGCCGGCCCCCCGGGGTGCGGACGGTGGTGCCGGCCGTCGTCCTCGCGGTCACGTGGCTGGCCTGGTTCGGGGTCGCGCAGTGGAGCGTCGTGCGCTTCCGGGTGCCCATCCTGCTCGTCCTCACGGCCGGCACGGCGCTGCTCGCGTGGTGGCTCGTCCGGCGGGTCGACGTGCCCCTGCCCCGCTGGCTCGCACCGGTGCTCGTCCTCGGCTCGGTCGTGCTCACCCTCACCGTCCCCCTCTTCTCGTACCTGCGCGGAGGGTGGCTGACGGCGGCCCTCGTCGTCGTCGCGGTGGGAGGGGTGGTGCTCGCCGGCCTGCTCCTCGTCCGCGCGCCGTGGGGTCCGACGGCGGTGCTCGGCGGGGCCGCCCTGACCCACACCGTGCTCGCCACCGTCGCGGTGCTCGGCGACCGCGCCCCGAAGATCGACGTCTGGGTGATCCTCCAGCAGGGCGCCGACGTCTCGGCGCGCCTCGGCAACGTCTACACGGCGCAGTGGACCGGCTCCCCCGGTGTGCAGGACCACTTCACGTACCTGCCCTGGATGATGGTCCTCACCGCGCCGGGGCGCTGGCTCGCCGGCGACGTGCGCTGGATGCTCCTCCTGTGGACCCTCGTGCTGCTGGCCGGGCTCTGGTACCTCGCCGGCGGGATGTCCTCGGGCCGGGTCCGGGCGGCCGCCGCGGCCGCGGTGCTCGTCGTCGCGCCGGGCACCATCACCCAGGTCGACCAGGCCTGGACCGAGCCCGTGCTCGCCGCCCTCCTCGTCTGGTGGGCCGCGCTCGTGCGCCGTGGGCACGCCTGGTGGGCCGTCGTGCCCCTCGCGCTGGCCTGCGCGAGCAAGCAGCACCTCGCGCTCGTCGCCCCGGTGCTCCTCGTGTGGCAGCCGTTCGGGTGGCGGCGCACCCTCGCCACCGGCGGTCTCGCCGGCGTCCTCGTCCTGCCGTGGCTCCTCGCCGACCCGGCGGCGTTCGTCGACGACACCGTGACGACCCTGCTCACCTTCCACCCGATCCGGTTCGCCAACACCTGGTACCTGTACTTCCTCAACGTCCACGGGGTGACGCTCCCCTTCGCCGTCACCGGGCTCGCGATGCTCGCCGCGGTCGGCGGCGCGATGTGGGCCGTGTGGCGGCGCCGGCCCGCGGTCGGCGAGGTGCTGCGGTGGGCCGCGCTCGTGCTCGCCGTCGCGAACCTCGTGAACAAGCAGGCGTTCTACAACCAGTTCTGGCTGGTGGCGGCGCTCGTGCTGGCGTCGGTGGTCGTGCCGTCCGGGGCCGACGACCCGCCGTCCGACGCCGACGACCCGGACGAGCTCAGCGCGCGAGGTCGTCCAGGCGCTGCCGCCACTGCCGCGTGAGGGCCTGACGGTCCAGCCCCGTCACCTCGGGCAGGGCTGCGTCGCAGGCACGTTCGGCGGCCTGCTCGCCGTCGCGGGAGGCGCAGACCCGGAGCAGCCGATCAAGGCCCTTCTCGCCGCCCCGGTCGGCGAGGAGCTCGACGGCCTGCCACGCGGCGAGGTAGGTGACCTCGAGCGACCCGCCGCTGTCGGCGAAGGCCGCGGCGTCCGGGAGGTCCCGGGGTGCGGCGCCGGCCCGGACGGCGGTGGTCAGCGGCGCGAGCAGGTCCGCGACGGGCACGTTCGCCCCGGCGTACCCGACGTGGTCGGCGTAGCCCTCCGAGAGCCACGTGGGCAGAGCGCCCGGCAGCGTGGCGCGGACGGCGACGTGCGCGAGCTCGTGCGTGAGGACGACGGCGCGCCCGGTGCGGGTCAGGCGCGCGTGCGCCGCCGGGTCGAGCACGACGCGGTCACCCGTGGCCCGGCCGTCGTCACCCGTCGGGCCGTCGGTGCTCGCCCCCACCCCACCGTCCGCGGGGGCACCGAGGAGCGCCTCGCCCTCGGCCACGGTGGCCGGGGCGAGGACGAGCACGCGGCCCGGGGTGCGTGACCACCGCTCGGTGAGACCTGGCAGCGCGTCGTCCACGGTCCGGCCGGCGGCGTCGAGGTCGGTCGACGTCAGGGTGCCGGCGACGACGGCGTGCGCCGTGCGGCGGACGGTTAGGCCCGGCATCGCCGTCCACGGAGGCGCCTGGACGTCGGCGACCGGTGACTCGGACGCGACGAGCCATCGGTCCCCGTCCCGGACGAGGTCGTAGCGGGTGCGGGCCGTCCGGTCGCCCCGGTCGAGGCCCGCGAGGCGGTAGCGGACGCCGACGTCGACGGCGGAGGGGTCGTCGACGGGCGCGACGACGTCGTGGGCGAGGCGCTCCGGCCGCAGCGCTCGAGCGGCGTCGAACGCGGCGAGCTGGGCGCGACCGTCCGCGCCACTGGGGTCGGCGACGGTGGCGCGGAACGCGTCCCGGTCGCCGTCGAGGACGGCGGCGTCGCGGCGCGCGAGGAGCTCGTCGAGGGCGGCGGCGGTCGTGGAGGCCGTGTCGATCCCGGGAGAGCCGGTCGGGGCCGCCGTGGTCGGCGACGCGACCGGGGGTTGCGGCGCGTCACCCCCGCTGCAGCCGGCGAGCAGCACGAGCCCGGCGACCGCCGCCGTCAGCGGGCGGGTCGAGCGGTGGGCGGGCACCGCGTCATCGTACGGAGCGCGGCTCAGCCGACGGCGCGGCTCCCGTGCCCGGCGCCGGGCTCGACCGTGGCCCGCACGGTGGCGGCGGTCTCGGCGTCGACGAGGCCCGCGCGGACGAGGCGGGTCACCACGGCCCGCTCCTCGGCGTCGAGGGCGCCGTCGGTGCGCGTGCCGGTGATGCTCAGGAGCACGGGCACCATGCAGTCGTCGCAGTGCAGCTCGCGCACCGGGCAGGTGCGGCAGTCGATGGTCATCACGTCGTCACGGGTCATGCGTCTCACCTCGTCCTCGTTGTCGTGACCGACGCTAGGGGCGACCACCGACAGGGCTCAGCGCTGCATCTTCACGTGGTTGGATTCGACCCTCCCCGAGGGACCGTTCGTCAGCACGACCCACAGGTCGTAGCCGTAGTTCGGGTCGACGGCGCACCACGCCCCCGAGTGCGAGGACCCGCTCACCGTCACGGTCCTCGTCCCGGAGGGCGGGTAGAAGCGCACCCCGCCCGTCCGGTAGCAGGCGAAGTCGTAGGTGCCGTTCGCGACCCCTGACGGAGTCCACACGAGGCGGTAGCAGTTGCCGCAGACCCCCGGCTCGGCCGCGCCCTGCCGGCTGCTCAGCGAGATGGCCTTGGGATCCGGGATCGTCTCGGCCCGGGGGCCGGCCCACGCGGACCAGCCCGCCTCCGACTTCGAGCGGACCTCGAGCCGGTAGGTGTTGCCGGGCGACCCGGTGTAGCTCACCTGCGTGCGGTTGCCGCCGAAGGTCTGGTCGACGGCGCCGCGGACCTGGACGTCGGTGATCCGCCGGCCGTTCTCCGGCAGGTTCCAGGACCACGTGATGGTGTTGCCGCTGCGCGAGCTGGTGAGGCCGGTCGGCGTCAGCGTGTCGCCGTAGGGCTGCGCCGTCGCCGAGCTGCGCACCGACTCCTGGGCGCCGGAGTTCACCGTCCAGACGGTGATGTCGTACTGACGCGTCGGGTTGGTGTCGAAGGGGCCGACGGAGAACGTCTTCTGCGAGCCCGGCGCGCACCCGCACGTCACCGAGCCGCTCTTGCCGCCGCCGGACCAGCGGATCGCGCTGAAGGACCCCGCGCGCGGCTGGCCGACGCCGACGGTCAGCTGGATCTGGCGGTTCGCCGACGGCGTCGACGCCGTGACGGTGGGGGTCGACGGCTGCCCGACCGAGGTGAACGACGACGCGTTGGACTTCGGCCCCTCGAGGTCGGCCCCGTTCGTCAACGTCGCGGTGTACCGGTACTGGCGCCCGTCGTAGGGGATGACGACGCTCGCGGTGCGGTCACCGGCACCGGTGCGCGCCGCCACGGTCCACCCGCCGCCATCGACGGACTGGTAGAGCGTGTACCCCTTCGTCGCCGGGCCGTTCGGGGACCCCTGCTCCCACGAGATGGTCAGCGTCGCCGAGTCCTTCGCCGGGCCGGGGCCGCTCGCGGCGATGGTGGGTGCCGGCAGCGCCGGCGGGGTGCCCGCGGACTGCATCGAGACCGCGGGGCCGAACGGGCCGGCGCCGAGCTCGTTCCACGCCTGGACCTGCACGTCCTGCTCGGCCATGTTGTCGAGGCCGGTGACGGTGGCCTGTCGCTGGGGAGCGACGACGTTCTGGGTCCTGGTCTGCCCGGTCGAGGAGATCAGGCGCACGACGTACTTGCGCAGGGGGCTGCCCTCGTTGACGGGCTGGTCCCACGCGACGGTCAGGCTGCCGTCACCGCGGTCGACCATCCGCACGCCGGTGACGGCGCGCGGGAGCGTGTCGGGGCGGACGGCGGCACTCGGTGCCGACGGGTCGCCCTCTCCCACACCGTTCACGGCAGCGACGGTGAACGTGTAGTCCTTGCCGTTGGTCAGCCCCTGGACGGTGCAGGGCGAGGCGGTGCACGTGGTGCTACCGGACGAGCCGCCGGTCCAGCGGACGACGTACGAGGTGATGGTGGAGCCGCCGTCGTACGTGGGGGGCAGCCACGCGACGCGGGCCTGGCCGCCGGCGTCGCGGTCGGCGACCGCCTGGACGCGACGCGGCGGGTCGGGACGACCGAGGAGCGTGACGGTGATGCGACCGCGCGCGCTGCGCTTCGGGCCGTCGCTGAGGGTCACCGCCACCGCCGCCTTCTGCGACGGGCGGTCACCCGCGGTCAGCGTGACGGTGCACCCGGACCGGGCGACCGTCAGGCCGGTCCCCTGCTCGACCGCCGCGGCGGTCACCGTGCACTGCGGCTGCGGCAGAGGGGAGTCCAGGTAGGGGCGGAGGTCGACCGTCCGCGACTGCCCCGCCTCGAGGCCGTCGACGGTCACGGGGCGCACCCGTGCGGGCGGGAGCGGGTCCTCGGGCGAGGAGGCGTCACCACCGTCGGCTCCCGCGGCGTCCTCGCGCCCGATGACGCGCACCGCGATGGTCGACGGCTCCTTGAGCCCGGGCGCGGACACCTCGACGGTGCCGTTGCTGCTGCGGGCGTCGGCGTCGGCGTGGACCGTCAGGCGTCGGTTGCCCGGACCGTCGACGCGCAGGTCCGCGTCCGGCGCCTCGCGCCACCGGGCGGAGAACTCCACGTCGTCGAGGGTCATCCCGACCGGGAGCCAGGCGTGGCAGACGGTGGGGATGTCGACCGTGCGGTCCAGCCCGCCCGCGGTCACGGTGACGGCGCCGTCGGGGCAGCGCAGCAGCGGCACCAACGGCCCGACCTGCACCGGCACCGACACGTACGCCGTGCCGAAGTCCTTCTGGCCCACCGCGTCCTGGTCGGTCACCTCCAGCATCACCGCCGCCGGGCCGACGTACCCGTTGGAGGAGGTCAGCTGCAGGGTGCGGTTGTCGACGAGGCTGACCGACAGGTTCTCCGCCGGGGACGCCGAGACCGTCGAGGCCGTCGTCACCGACACCACCCGCCCGCGCGGGGAGCGCACGTAGTCGCCGAGGTTGACCGTCTTGCTCGAGTCGGGGTCCATCGTGATGAGCGAGCCGGCCACGACGAACGGCTGCCCGTTGGCGCCGGTCGGCACGTGGATCAGCGCCATCGCCTCCTCGCCGTCCTCGTCGACGATGACGTACGGCACGGAGTAGGCGTGGTCGAGGATCTTCACGGACACGCGCCCGTCCGCGGTGACCTGCGCGTCCGGGGAGAGGACCTCCTTGATGCGCAACGTCGCCGGGTCGGAGTCGACGTCGGTGTCGTTGGCCAGAGCGTCGACCACCGTCGAGGTCTCCCCCGGCTTCGGCGCCGCCACGTCGTCGTTGGCCACCGGCGGGTTCTTGTAGCCCTTGACGGGCCTGACGAGGATGCTCGCCCGCGACGGGTCGTACAGACCGTCGCTGATGCCGTACGCCAGCTGGTGCACGCGGGCCGTGTCGTCGGGGACCTTCGTCCGCACCGTGTGGTCCTCGTCCACGCGCCAGGCGCGCAGGGCGTCGGCCGGGTTGAGCGACTCGGTGTCGACCTCCACGGAGTCACCGCGGGCGATGAGGTCGTTGACGAGCGGCTTGACCGTCACCGTCTTGCCCGGCGCGGCGAACACCTCGTCGTCGACGGCGACCGGCGGCTGGGGGTCGCCGGGCTGGACCACGCCGACCCGGACGAACGCGCGGCTCGTCGCGCCGAAGCGGTCACGCACCTCGTAGGTGATGACCTCGGTGCCGGCGGCGAGCGGGAAGGACTCGTAGCGGATGGTCGTGGGGCCGACCCCCACGACCCGGCCCAGCGCGAGGTCGACGGGGCCGTCGTCGGCGCCCACGACCCCGGTGAGGGTGACGCTGTCGCCGTCGGGGTCGACCCCGAAGGTCGGGATGGTCATCGTCAACGGGTCGCCCGCCGTCACGGTCGCGGTGAAGCTGCGTGCCACGGGCGCCTGGTTGACCTGCTGCTTGGTCGGGAGAGGGTTGACCTGCACCCGTGCTCGTGCCGTCTGGGCCCGGCCCTTTGCGCCCTCGGCGTACGCGGCGTACTCGATCGTCACGAACTTCGGGGCGCGCAGCCCGCGCGCCTCGGGCACGTAGCGCACGACGTTGCCCGAGGCGAAGGCACGCTGGGCATCCCCCTTGCTCACGACCTTCACCGACTCGGGGTCAAGCCGCAGCGGGATGCCGTCGGCCATCGTGTCGTTGTCCAGCACCGGGATGCTCACCGTGTCGCCCTCGCGCACCGTGGCGGTGTCGTCCTCCACGAGCGGGACGGCGTCGTCGGCGGGGGGTTGCTGGAGCACGGACACCTCCCCACGCACCTGCTGCGTGCCGTCGCTGACGGTGTACTGGACTGTGCCCCGGCGGCCGGCGCCCGCGTCGAGGGGAGCGGGCTCACCGGCCTCGAGCCGCAGCCACCGACCCTGGTAGATGGACGCGCGCACCCAGCCCGAGCCGGAGGCCGGTGAGGTCGAGGCGGTGACGAGGACGTCACCGCGCGGCGAGTAGTCGTTGGCGAGGACGTCGACGAGGGCGGGCGCCTGGTCGTGCAGGGTCGCGGTGTCGGGCACCGCGACCGGCGGCGCACCCTCCGGCGGCGCGGTGAGGTCGACCCGGATGCGACCCGGCGCCGCGCCCGCACCCGTGACCGCCGAGTAGCTCAGCTCGAACGTCCCCGGGGCGTTGCCGGTGACCGTGACGGTGCCGGTCGCCAGGTCGGTGTCGACCTGCAGCGGACCGACCGGCCGCACCTCCGAGCGCAGCCGGAGCGAGGCATCCGGCTCCCCCGGGTCGGCGCCGGCGATGTCGTTGCCCAGCGGCTCGACCTGCAGGGGCTTGCCGACGACACCGCGCACGGCATCCGGCTGGGTGGTGGGCGGCTGGAAGCGGACCTCGGGACCGGTGCCGAGCACCTGCGCCTCGACCGTCCCCTTCGTCGACCCGCCCCGGCCGTCGGTGACGACGTAGGCGATCGGCTGACGCCCCTCCTCCACCGGCGCGGTGAGCGTCACCCGCCCCGCGCCGTCGACGACCGCGCCCTCGGCGTCCGCCCGCGCGGCGAGCGTGTCGTTCTCGGGGTCGCGCCAGTCGGCGAGCACCGGCACCGACAGGCGCTTGCCGGCGATGACCGGGTAGCGACGCTGCGTGAGCTGGGCGCCGCCGGGCCGGAGGGTCGGCGCGGAGTTGACCTCGTCACCGACGATGCGCACGGAGACGCGGGCCGCGCCCTTGGAGGTGACCTTGCCGTTGTTGACCTTGTACGAGAGCTCGAGCTGCTGCCCCTCCGTCCCGGCGGGCACCGACAGGTCGATGGCCTGGCCGTCCGAGGAGACCGTGGCGGTGGCGCCCTGGAGGTTCGGCGCCGTGACGTCGCGCTGGTCGATCGCGAGGACCGACCCGGCGACGTCGGTGTCGTTGTCGAGGACGTGCAGCTTGCTCGTGCGGCCGGGGCGCACGGTCTCCGCGTCGGGCACGGCCTTCGGCGGCTGCTGGACGGCGGCCTCGTCGACGAGGTTCTCGTCCTTCTTCTGGTTCTCGTCGTCCTGCCGGGTCGGCGGCGTGAGCGCGTCCCAGTTGTCGATCTTCGTCGGCTTGTCCTCGAGGTCCCAGACGCCGCCGTTGTCGAGGTCGTTGAGGACGACGAGGCCGCGGTTGACCCGCAGCGCCACGCCGTCGCGCGTCGGCTGCTCGCCGTCGGCGGGCAGGGTGGCCGTCTGCTCGTCGCCGGTGCGCCCGCAGTTCGCCCCGTAGAAGACGCGCCCCTCCTCCGCCCACGCCGCGTGCACGCAGCCGCCGAGGACGACCGGTCGGCTGAGCAGCGTGGCGCCGGGGACGCGGTTCACCTGCTCGCCGACGACGACTCCGCCCCGGGGGAGACCACCGTCGAGCGGCACCTGCGCCGCACGGGCCGCCGACTCGACGACGACCGTGTCGGCCTCCGGACCGGGCACCTGCAGCGCCGCGAGCCGCGCGCCGTCCGTCGTCACCTGCGCGTCGACGCCGTCCGGCGCGTCGGCGGTGAAGACCCGGTCCGACGCCGGGTCGTACGCGACCCAGCGCGAGCCCACGGCGGTGACGTCCGGTGCCGGGGACCGCAGGGCGGTCGGCGTGACGACGGGACGCGAGAAGCCCCCGGCAGCCGTGGGGACGAGGGTCGTGACCTTGCCGTCGGCGCCGGAGACGAGGTGGATCGCGCCGTCGAGCCCCACGGCGAGCGCCGCGTGGCGGCCGACGGTCGCGAGGGGCTTGGCGCCCGCCGCCACGCCGGGGAACTCCGTCGTGCCGCTACGGGGATCGACCCGCTGGCCCCAGACCTTGCCGCTCGCGGGGTCGAGGAGCGCGAGGGTGCCGCCGCGCAGGTCGACCGGGCTCGGGCGGAAGCCCTTCGCCGTGCCGCGCCCCGGGCCGGGCACGACGGCGACCGGGTCGCCGGCCGTGGAGGCGGCCACGTCGAGGGCGGAGAGCTCGCCGGTGCCGGTGTCGAGGCCGAGGACGACCGCTCCGTCCTGGAGGAGGTCCAACCCGGCGCCGGGCGCCGCGTCGGTGGCGATCCCGGTGTCGAGCTGGCCGATCGGGACGTTCGCCTTGGCGTACTTCGCCTGGGCTCCGGAGCTGACCCAGACACCGGCGTCGTTGAGGTCGGCCTCGTGGACCGTGGTGCCGTCGCTCGCCACCGCGGCGTACCCGAGGCCGGAGGCGACGAGGACGACGGCGAGGAGGCTCGCGACGCGACGGCGGGCCTGCCGGCTCCGGGCGCGTGCGCCACCGCCACGTGCCACTGCTGCCTCCCTCGTGCTCCCCCGGTGCCCACGGCCTCCGGGCCGGCGCGACGTCGCCACACTGTAACCGCGCGGGCCCGCCGTCGGGCCCGGACCCGGAGGGGAGCACTCCCCGCGCGCCTCGACGGACCTGTCGGTGCCCCGACCTACCGTTCGGGGCATGACGATGGTCCAGGGCACGTTCGACGACCTGGGCACCCCGCTGTCGTCCGTCGACTTCGTCGTCGTCGACCTCGAGACCACGGGCGGCAGCCCGGCCGAGTGCGGCATCACCGAGATCGGCGCCGTGCGCGTGCGCGGCGGCGTCGTCGTCGGCGAGTTCCAGACGCTCGTCAACCCCGGCGAGCCGATCCCGGCGTTCATCTCGGTCCTCACCGGCATCACCGACGCGATGGTCGCCGGCTCGCCGCGCATCGAGACCGTGCTCCCGCAGTTCCTCGAGTTCGCGGCCGGGTCGGTGCTCGTCGCGCACAACGCGCGCTTCGACGTGTCGTTCCTCAAGGCCGCGGCGCTGCGCTGCGACCGCGAGTGGCCGTCGTTCGCCGTCCTCGACACGGTGCACCTCGCCCGCCAGCTCGTGCCCCGCGACGAGGTCCGCAACCACCGCCTCGGCACGCTCGCCGCGCACTTCGGCGCCACGACCACGCCCGACCACCGGGCGCTGCACGACGCGCGCGCCACCGTCGACGTCCTCCACGCGCTGATCGGCCGGGTCGGCAGCCTCGGTGTGCACTCGCTCGAGGAGCTCCTCGACTACACCGCCCGGGTCTCCCCGGCGCGGCGCCGCAAGCGCCACCTCGCCGACGGCCTCCCGGACGCGCCCGGCGTCTACCTCTTCAAGGACGGCGACGACCGCGTCCTCTACGTCGGCACGTCCGTGTCCATCCGCACCCGCGTCCGCTCGTACTTCACGGCGTCCGAGCACCGTCGCCGGATGGGCGAGATGGTGCGTCTCGCGGAGTCCGTCTCGCCCGTGGTCTGCGCGACCACGCTCGAGGCGGAGGTCCGCGAGCTGCGCCTCATCGCGCAGCACAAGCCGCGCTACAACCGCCGCTCGCGCCATCCCGAGAAGGCGTTGTGGGTCAAGCTGACCGTCGAGCCCTTCCCTCGACTCTCGATCGTGCGCGCCGTCGCCGCCGACGGCGCCCGCTACGCCGGGCCGTTCGGCTCGCGGCAGGCGGCGGAGGCCGCGGTGTCCGCGGTCCACGAGGTCCTCCCGTTGCGCCAGTGCGTCGAGCGTCTCTCCCCCAGCCGCCCGCGCACCGCCTGCGCCCTCGCCGAGATGGGCCGCTGTGGGGCGCCCTGCACCGGCGCTCAGGGCGTCGACGAGTACGCGGAGGTCGTCGCCGAGGCCGCCGCCCTCCTCGACGGCCACGCCCGCGGTCTCCTCACCGCGCTCCAGGAGCGGATGGCCGCGCTCTCGGGAGCGGAACGCTTCGAGGACGCCCAGGTGGTCCGCGACCGGCTCGTGGCCCTCGTGCGCGGCACGACCCGCAGCCAGCGGCTGCACCCGCTCGCCCGCATCCCCGAGCTCGTCGCCGCCCGGCGCTCGGTCACCGGCGGATGGGAGGTCGTCTGCGTCCGCTACGGCCGGCTCGCCGGGAGCACCAGCTCGCCGCGGGGCGCGGACCCGATGCCGTACATCGGCGCGCTGCGGGCGAGCGCGGAGGTCGTGGCGGCGCCGGTCGCCCCGGCCACCGCGGCCACCGCCGAGGAGAGCGAGAAGGTCCTGCGCTGGCTCGAGTCGCCCGGGGTGCGCGTCGTCGACGTCGACGGCGACTGGACCTGCCCGGTCGGCGGCGCCGCGGCCGTGCGCGAGCAGCTCGAGCCGCTCGAGACCTCGCGCCGCCGCACCGCCGGCTTCGCCGGCGTCTCCTGACCTCGCCCCCGTCGGCTCAGGGTGCCGGCAGGGCCCTCCCGGTCGGGTCCACGAAGACGTAGCCCCGGGCCCGGTAGGTGTCGATGACCCGGCCGAGCGCGGCGACCGTGTTCGAGCGGTTGGACGACACCCGGCTCTCGGGTTCGGGCGACTCCTTCCCGTCGTGGAACAGCACGATGGCGTGCCGGGACCGGGTGGCCGTCGCGGCCCGCACGATGGCGTCGCGCGAGGCGCGGGTCGAGTGCCCGGGTTGGGTCCAGTCGCGGGTGTCGACCGTCCAGTTGACGACGCTCATCCCCCGGGCCCGCGCGAGGCTGCCCGTCGTCGTCGACCAGTGGCTCCCGCCCGGCGCCCTGAAGAGGCACGGCCGACGGCCGGTGGCGGCGACGATCGCGCGGGTGGTGGCGTCCATCTGGGCCGCCCGGACCCGCGAGGACAACCGGTCGAACGCCCCGCGGGGGACGGATCCGCGCGCGTCCTGGGGGTGGGTGTCGGAGTGGTTCCCGAGGCGGTGCCCGGCGGCGACGATGCGTCGCAGCATCGCCGGGTCGCGGCGGGCCGCCCGTCCCGTGACGAAGAAGGTCGCCCGGACGTTCTTCGCCTTCAGCACGGCGAGGATCTGCGGCGTGAAGCGGCTCGGGCCGTCGTCGAAGGTCAGCGCCACCGTGCGCGCCGCCGTGCGCGAGGGCGCCGTGGACAGGACCCCTCGCTCCGGCGTCGGGCAGCTGCTGCGGGCCGGCGCCGGAGCGGCGCCGACCACCCCGCCCGCCAGCACCGACACGACCAGGGCCACGACGCCGACGACCGACGTCCTGCGAGCACGCGCGAGCACATCCACCCCTCTCCCCCGGGAGCCGACCCGGTCGGTCGGACTCTCCGCCCGCCGACCCTAGGGTCGGCTCCGCCCGTGAGCGCTCGGGCCGGCCCTCCGAGGGGCCGTTCGGCCGATGCGGACGCGTCCCGTCCGCTTCCGCTCCTAGGGTCCCTCCCATGGCAACGCACCCGATCCTCGACCTCGTCGTCCTCGACTGCCCCGACCCGATGCGCCTCGCCCGCTTCTACGGCGACGTCCTCGGCTGGGACGCGGAGGAGGGGTCGGACGCCGACTGGGCGACCCTCGTCCCGCCGGGTGGCGGCGTGTCTCCCGAGCGGCCGGACGGGCGCACGACCCTCGCCTTCCAGCGCATCGACGACTGGGTGGCCCCGACCTGGCCCGGCGGGGCCCACCCGCAGCAGTTCCACCTCGACCTCTCGGTCGAGGACATCGACGCCGCCGAGCCGGCCGTGCTCGCGGCCGGCGCGAGCGTGCACGCCGAGCAGCCCTCCCCCGACGGCGGGTTCCGCGTCTACCTCGACCCGGCCGGCCATCCCTTCTGCCTCGTGCGCGGCTGAGGCGCCGGCCTCCCCACCTCCGACAAGCCCGCACGTGCCGGGTTATCGCTGTCCGTCCGGTCGTGAGACAGCGATAACCCCGCACGTGCGAGCTCGGCACACGGCGCGCGGCGTAGCGTCGCCCCCGTGAGCGACCTCCACCTCGTCGACGTCCCCGTGCCCGGCGGCTCCGCCGAGGCCCACCTCTCCCTCCCGCCCGACGGCCACGGCCCCGGCGTGCTGTTCGTCATGGACGCCATAGGCCTGCGCCCCCAGATCGCCGCGATGTGCGAGCGCATCGCCTCGTGGGGTTACACGGTCCTCGCCCCCAACGTGTTCCACCGCGAGGGCACCGTCGCCGAGCTGATGCCGACCGGCGACCTGCGCACCCCCGAGGGCCGCGACGCGTTCATGCAGCTCGCGATGCCGCGCGTCGGGCACCTGACGAGCGACCTCTCCCGGCCCGACGTCGCCGCGTACCTCGACCACCTGCGCGGTCTCGACGCCACCGACGACGGGCCGGTCGGTGTCACCGGCTACTGCATGGGCGTGCGCATCGCCCTGCGCGCGGCCGGCGACCACCCGGACGTCGTCGCGGCCTGCGGTGGCTTCCACGGCGGCGGGCTGGTGACCGACGAGCCCGACAGCCCCCACCTCTCGCTCGCGACCGCCCGGGCCGAGCTCGTCCTCGGCCACGCCGACCACGACCGCTCGATGCCGCCGGAGGCCGTCGAGGCGCTCGGCGCCGCGGCCGCCGCGGCAGGCCTCACCGTGAGCAACGCGGTGTACCCGGACGCTCCCCACGGCTACTCGATGGCCGACACCTCGATGTACCAGGAGGCGGGCGCCGAGCGGCACTTCGCCGAGCTGCGCGGGCTGCTCGACCGGATCCTGCGGCCCTGACGGCGGCTGGCTAGGCTGGCCGCGTGATCACCGCCATCGTCCTCATCACCGCCGACGTCGACCGCATCCCCGAGGTCGCCCAGGAGATCGCCGACATCGACGGCGTCACCGAGGTCTACTCGGTCGCCGGCGACGCCGACCTCGTCGCGATGGTCCGCGTCCGCCAGCACGAAGCGCTCGCCGACGTCATCGCGGACCGGCTCAACAAGGTCACGGGCGTCACCGGGACGAACACGCACATCGCGTTCCGCACCTACTCCTCGCACGACCTCGAGTCGGCGTTCAGCCTCGGCCTCGAGGACTGAGGGTCGGGACGAGGGCGACGGGCCCTCAGGCCCCGGCGATCTCGCGGGTCGTCGCGACCCAGCGCTCGAGCAGGCCCGCCGCGGCGCCCGAGTCGAGCGCCTGCCGGGCCCGGCGCACGCCGGTGGCGAGGGCGGCCGTCAGCGACTCCCGCGTCGGCTCGCCGTCCAGCCCGGCCGCGACGGCGAGGGCCATCCCGGCGTTGAGGACGACCGCGTCGCGCGGGGCGCCCGCCTCTCCGGCGAAGACCCGCCGGGCGACGTCGGCGTTGAAGGCCGGGTCCCCGCCGCGCAGCGCCTCGACCGGCGCGGTCGGCACGCCGACGTCGGTCGGGTCGACGGCGAGCTCGGTGACGACGCCGTCGCGCACCCACCAGACGGTCGAGGTCGTCGCGAGGGTCAGCTCGTCGAGGCCGTCGTCGCCCCGGAACACGGCGGCCGCCCGGCCGCGCCCGGCGAACACGCCGGCGATGAGCGGCGCGATGCGGGCGTCCGCGACCCCGACGGCGGCGTAGGTCGGCTGCCCTGGGTTGGTCAGCGGCCCGAGCGCGTTGAAGGCCGTCCCCACGCCGAGACCGGAGCGGGCCTGGGCCGCGTGCCGCATCGAGGGGTGGAAGGCCGCGGCGAAGCAGAAGGTGATGCCGGCCCGGACCGCGACCTCGGCGACTCGCGACGGCGGCAGCGACAGGTCGACCCCGAGCGCCTCGAGGACGTCGGCGGACCCGGACGACGACGACGCCGCCCGGTTGCCGTGCTTGACGACGCGCAGGCCGGTCGAGGCGACGACGACGGAGGCCATCGTCGAGATGTTGACCGAGTGCATCCGGTCGCCGCCGGTGCCGACGATGTCGACGCTCTCGCCGGGCACCTCGATGCGGTTCGCGTGCTCGAGCATCATGTCGGCGAGCCCGCGCAGCTCGTCGACGGTCTCGCCCTTGGCGCGCAGCGCGACGAGGAAGCCTGCGAGCTGCACCGGCGAGGCCTCGCCGGACATCACGCGGTCCATCGCCCAGCGGGCGGCGTCCGTCGACAGGTCCTCCCCGCGCAGCAGCGCGGCGAGGAGGTCCGGCCAGGTCAGCGCGCCGGACGGGGAGGCGGTCACGCCGCTCAGCCGACGGTGGCCCGGCCGCGCGCGAGACCGGCGACGGCCTCGGCGACCGCGATCGGGTCGAGCGGGTGCGGGACCGCGTCGTCCGCGAGCGACCAGCCGGCGAGCCACGCGTCCTGCGGGCGGCCGGTGAGCACGAGGATCGGCGGGCAGCGGAAGATCTCGTTCTTCAGCTGGCGGCACAGCCCGAGCCCGCCGACCGGGGCGGCCTCGCCGTCGAGCACGACGACGTCGAACCCGCCGGCGTCCATCGCCTCGATGACCGCCTCGGCGGTGGCGCACTCCTGCCACGACGCGACCTCGACGTCACGCGCGGGCCGGCGACCGGCGGCGGCGCGCACGGCGTCACGGGTCGTGATGTCGTCGCTGTAGAGGAGGACGCGCACCCGGTGGATGCCGTCGGCGCTCGAGGTGGACGGGCCCGCGGGGGCGTGCGCATCGGTCATGACGTGCATCGTAGCGAGGACGTCCCGGGGCGCCGGACCCGACCGCTCGGCGGGAACACACCACCGGTGCGGGGCGTTGTCGAGCCTTTCGGGGGGTCGCCTCGTCACACCCCCTCCGGTGTCGGCATAATGCGTCCGTGGCGACTTCTGCAGCAGCTTCCGTCAAGAACGCGGGACCGGTCCCGTCCATCCCCGGCTCCGGCCCCGCGACGCGGCCGAACATGGTGGCCGTCGGGACGATGGTCTGGCTCTCCAGCGAGCTCATGTTCTTCGCGGCGCTCTTCGCGTTCTACTTCACGCTGCGGGGGCACCTCCCCGACATGTGGGCGGAGGAGAGCGCGATCCTCAACGTGCCGTTCGCCACGGCCAACACGATCATCCTCGTCGTCTCCTCCGTGTGGTGCCAGCTCGGTGTCCTCCAGGCCGAGCGCGGCGTCGTCGCCCGCCCGGCGGGCACCCGCCTCACGAAGGTGAGCGCCTGGGGCATGCGCGAGTGGTACGTCGTCACCTACGTCTTCGGCGCGATCTTCATCGCCGGCCAGGTGCTCGAGTACGCCACGCTCGTCACCGAGGGCGTCACCCTCTCGTCCGACTCCTACGGGTCGATCTTCTACCTCGCGACCGGCTTCCACGGGATGCACGTCACCGGCGGTCTCATCGCCTTCCTCCTCATCATCGGCCGCACCTTCACGACCCGCCGCTACACGCACGCGCAGGCCACCGGCGCCGTCGTCACGTCCTACTACTGGCACTTCGTCGACGTGGTCTGGATCGCGCTGTTCCTCATGATCTACGTCCTCAAGTAAGTTCTCCCGCACGCCGACTCGACACGTAACGCAGCAGACGACAGGAACCCCTCCGTGAACGCACTGGCAGCCCGCCGCCGGCACCCCGCAGCGATCGCCGTCCTCCTCATGATCGGCCTGTTCCTCACGGGGGCCGTGTACGCCGCGGTGGCCCCGGAGCCGGCCGACGCGACGACGCAGGCCCTGCCGGCCCAGTCCGTCGCCGAGGGCAAGGCGCTCTTCCGCGCCAACTGCGCCTCCTGCCACGGCCTCAACGCCGAGGGCCGCCAGACCGGCAACGGCGACCAGATCGCCGGCCCGCCGCTGGCGGGGGTCGGCGCCGCCGCGGTCGACTTCCAGGTCGGCACCGGCCGCATGCCGATGACGCAGCCCGGCGTCCAGGCGGCCCGCTCCGACACCGTCAAGTTCACCGACGAGCAGATCGCCTCGATGGGCGCCTACATCGCGTCCCTCGCCCCGGGCCCGTCGGTCCCCTCCGAGGAGGCGGTCGACCCCACGAAGGGTGACGCGGCCGTCGGCGGGGAGCTCTTCCGCGTCAACTGCGCGATGTGCCACAACTTCGCCGGCTCCGGTGGCGCGCTGACCCGCGGCAAGTACGCCCCGTCGCTCAAGGACGTCTCGGGCAAGCACATCTACGAGGCGATGGCCACCGGCCCGCAGAGCATGCCGGTGTTCAACGACGCCAACATGACCCCGGACAGCAAGCGCGACATCATCGCCTACCTCGACACGCTCAACCAGCAGGAGAACCCGGGCGGGATGACGCTCGGGTCGCTCGGCCCGGTCACCGAGGGCATGTTCGCCTGGGTCTTCGGCCTGGGCATCCTCGTCGGCTGCGCCGTCTGGCTCGGCTCCAAGGCCGCCTGACCCCCACCGTTCCCTTCCGTCGACGACAGATCGGTACCCCGATGAACGAGCAGGACCCCCACACCCCCGGCACCGAGGTGACCCCGACCGGGTCCCACGGTGAGGCCGTGCGCCTCGACGAGGGCCACGTCGTCGGGACCGGCGGCCTCCCGGACCGCTTCGCCAACCCCGGGCTCCCCCACCACGTGCCGCGGATGGCGGACCTCGACGAGTCCGCCGCCAAGCGGGCCGAGAAGCAGGTCGCGGCCCTCTTCGGCCTCTCCATCGTCGGCACGCTCCTGTTCATCGTCCTGTACTTCGCGCTCGACGTGGACCAGACGGTGTTCGTCCCCGGCATCGGCGCCACGAGCGCCACGAACGTCGGCCTCGGCGTCGCGCTCGCGCTCAGCCTGCTCGGGATCGGCCTCGGTGCCGTGCACTGGGCCAAGACCCTCATGCCCGACGAGGAGGTCGTCGAGGAGCGCCACCCGATGCGCGCCAGCGACGCCGACCGCGCCGAGGTCGTCCGGGTCATGACCGAGGAGGGTGGCAAGTCCCAGATCACCCGCCGTCCGCTCATCAAGATGACGATGGGTGGCGCGCTCGGCCTCTTCGCCGTCCCGCTCGTGCTGCAGGTCGGCGGCTCGCTCGGCGAGCTGCCGAAGAAGAGCCTCTCCCTCACCTGGTGGAACGGTGGCCCGAGCGGCCCCGGCGAGGAGCCCACCTTCAAGCCGCTGCGCCTCATGAAGGACCCCGAGAACGAGCCGATCCGGGCCGCCGACGTGACGATCGGGTCCGTCTACCACGTGATGCCGCAGGGCCTCCTGCCCGACCCCGAGACCGGTGACGGCGGCGCGGAGCACCTGCTCGAGGAGAAGGCCAAGGCCGCCGTGCTCGTCATGCGCCTGGACCCGGCGCAGATCCAGTCCCAGAAGGAGCTCGACTGGGGCTACGAGGGCATCGTCGCCTACTCGAAGATCTGCACCCACGTCGGCTGCCCGGTGGGCCTCTACGAGCAGCAGACGCACCACCTGCTGTGCCCGTGCCACCAGTCGACCTTCGACGTGACCCAGGACTGCAAGGTCATCTTCGGCCCTGCGAAGCGTCCGCTGCCACAATTGAAGATCACCGTCGACGACGAGGGCTACCTCGTCTCCGCCCAGCCGTTCCGCGAAGCGATCGGCCCGAGCTTCTGGGAGCGTGGCTGACATGACCACGACCGCGAACCAGCGTCCCGCGGACGCCCTGCGCACCGGTGACGGCCCGCGCCACGTGGCGCCGTCGGCGGGGGCGAAGAAGATCGGTGGGCTCGCCGGCTGGGTCGACGACCGCACCGGTGCCGCCAAGCCGGTCGGCTACCTCATGAAGAAGGTCTTCCCCGACCACTGGTCCTTCATGCTCGGCGAGATCGCCATGTACTCGATGATCATCTGCCTGATCACCGGGGCCTTCCTCACCTTCTGGTTCATCCCCAGCGCCGGGCACACGATCTACGACGGTTCGTACGTGCCGCTGCGCGGCGTGCAGATGTCCGAGGCGTACGCCTCGACCCTGCACATCTCGTTCGACATCAAGGGCGGCCTGATCATCCGCCAGATCCACCACTGGGCCGCGCTGATGTTCATCGTCGCGCTCACGGTGCACATGTTCCGGGTGTTCTTCACCGGCGCCTTCCGCAAGCCGCGCGAGCTCAACTGGGTCATCGGCTCGGTGCTCGCGCTCCTCGCGATCATCGAGGGCTTCGCCGGCTACTCCCTCCCGGACGACCTGCTCTCCGGCACCGGCATCCGCGCGATGGCCGGCTTCGTCCAGACGGCGCCGGTCATCGGCTCCTACCTGGTCTACGGGATCTTCGGTGGCCCCTTCCCCGGCGAGATGATCATCCCCTGCCTGTACTCGGCGCACGTGCTGCTCATCCCGGCCATCCTCATCGGCCTCTTCACGGCGCACATCGCGCTCGTCGCCCTGCAGAAGCACACTCAGTTCCCCGGCCCGGGCCGCACGAACGACAACGTCGTCGGCTACCCGGTGATGCCGGTCTACGCGGCCAAGGCCGGTGGCTTCTTCTTCATCGTCTTCGGCGTCATCGCCCTCATGGCCGCCCTCGTCCAGATCAACCCGATCTGGGGCTACGGCCCCTACGACCCGTCGCCGGTGACCGCCGGGTCGCAGCCGGACTGGTACATGGGCTTCGCCGACGGCGCCCTGCGCCTGCTCCCCGGCTGGCTGGAGTTCAGCTTCCTCGGGTTCACCCTGTCGCTGAACATCGCGCTCGGCGCGCTCGTGCTGCTCCCGCTCGTCTACACCGTGCTCGGCGTCTACCCGTTCGTGGAGCGCTGGGTCACCGGTGACGACCGCGAGCACCACCTGCTCGACCGTCCGCGCAACGCCCCGGTGCGCACCGGCATCGGCATGGCGGGCATCACCGCCTACACGGTGTTCATGTTCGCCGCCGGCAACGACATCATGGCGATCAAGCTCGGGATGTCGATCAACGACATCACGTGGTTCTTCCGCATCGCGCTGTTCGTCGCCCCGCCCATCGTCTTCTGGGTGACCAAGCGGGTCTGCCTCTCGCTCCAGCGCCGCGACCGCGACACGGTCCTCCACGGCCGCGAGTCCGGGACGATCATCCGCACGCCCGACGGCCGCTTCTTCGAGCGCCACGAGGCCGGCCTGCCCGAGGACCAGTGGATCCTCGTCCAGCACGAGGCCGTCGCGCCGCTCGAGCTGGAGCCCGAGGTCGACGAGCACGGCGTCGCCCGACCGGCGGCCCGCAAGGACCGGATGCGCGCCCGCCTGTCGCGGTTCTACTTCCAGGACGCCGTCAACCCGGTCACCCCGGCCGAGCTCGCGGCGGCGCACCACCACGGCCACGAGACCGAGGCCATCGAGGGCTCGCAGGCCGCCGGCGAGATCGAGTCCGCCGAGACGGCCGGCCGCCACTGAGGCGCCCCGCCCGACCGACCGAGGCCGCACCCGTCCGCCGGGTGCGGCCTCGTCGCGTCCGGGGCCGGCGGACGGGCCGCCACCTAGGGTGGGTCCCGTGACGACCCCGGCACCTCCCCTGCCCCGCACCCGGCCCGAGGACGCGGGGGTGCCCCCGGACGCCGTGGAGGCCCTCCTCGAGCGCTGGGAGCGCGTGGGTGTCGAGGCGCACGGGCTCGTCGTCCTGCGGCACGGAGAGGTCGTCGCGGAGGCGGACTGGGCGCCGTACACGGCCGACGGCATCCGCCTCGTGTACTCGGTGAGCAAGACGTTCACCGCGTGCGCCGTCGGGTTCGCGGTCGCCGACGGCCTGCTGCGCCTCGAGGACCGCCTGGTCGACCTCTTCCCGGAGGCCGCGGACGCCGCCGGCCCCCGGGCTCGCCGCCTCACGCTGCACCACGTCCTGTCGATGTCGACCGGGCACCGCACGGACACCCTCACGTGGCGCGGGCTCGACGTCGCCGACTTCCCCGCGCAGTTCCTCGCCACCGAGCCGGACGAGGAGCCGGGCTCCTGGTTCGTCTACCACAACGGCGCCACGCTCATGGCGGCCCTGGCGGTCCAGCGGGCCACCGGGCAGCGCCTGCTCGACCACCTGCGCCCCCGCCTGCTCGACCCGCTCGGCCTCGACGACGCCGCCTGGCAGGGCACCGACGGCCTCGACCTCGGCTACTCCGGCCTGCACGTGACGACCGAGGCCCTGGCCCGGCTCGGCGAGCTCCTGCGCGCCGACGGGGTCTGGCAGGGCCGCCGCGTGCTGCCCGAGGGATGGGTCGCGCAAATGACGTCGGTCCACGTCGACACGGCACCCCACCCGGAGACGGTGGACTGGCAGCAGGGCTACGGCTACCAGGTCTGGCGCTGCCGGCACGACGCCTTCCGCGCCGACGGCGCCTGGGGGCAGTTCTCGGTCGTCCACCCGGCGACCGGGCTCGTCGTCGCCGTCACCTCGATGGCCACCGACACCCAGGCCCTCCTGGACGCTCTCTGGGAGGAGCTGCTGCCCAGGCTCTCCCCCGCGCCGCTCCCCCGCGACGACGAGGCCCACGCACGCCTCGAGGAGCGCCTCTCCGGCGCCCACCTGCCGCCGGTCGCCTCGGACCACACCTCGGTCCCCGAGGCCGCTGACGCGCCCGTGACGGCCCACCACGAGCCCGACGAGGACCACCCCTCGCTCCGGTCGCTCTCGGTCCGGGTCACCGAGGACCCGCACGCCCCCTGGCAGCTGACCGTCGAGGACGGGGAGGTGCTCGTCCTCACCGCCGGTGACGGCGCCTGGGCCGGGGACGGACCGTGGTCCGCCTCGGCCGGCTGGACCGCCCCGCACGTGTTCGAGGCGGTCGTCGTCGCCCGCGAGACACCCCACGTCCTGCGCCTGCGGGCGCAGGACGGCGTCCTCACCGCGGCGTGGAACGGTCGTCCGCTCGGGTGGCCGGCCCTCGTCGCCCTCCAGGCCCCCCGGGACCGACCGTGGACCCCCTGACGCCCGAGCAGTTCGACGCCATCGTCGAGGAGGCGCTCGACGAGGTGCCGGAGGAGCTGATGGCGATGCTCGACAACGTCGTCTTCCTCGTCGAGGACGAGCCGCCGGCCGACGACCCCGAGCTGCTCGGCGTGTACGACGGCGTCCCGCTGACCGAACGCGGCGACGGCTGGGGCGCCGGCGCCCTGCCTGACCGCATCCTGCTCTTCCGCGGTCCCCTGACCCGGATGTGCGAGGACCTCGACGAGCTGACCGACGAGATCGCCGTCACGGTCGTCCACGAGATCGCGCACCACTTCGGGATCGACGACGCCGCGCTCCACGAGCTCGGCTGGGGCTGAGGCCACCCGCGCCCGGTCGGACGACGACGAGGGCCGCCCGGAACCTCCCGGGCGGCCCTCGTCGTGGGTCGGGTGCTCAGAGCGCGTTGGGGCCCTTCCAGTACTCGAAGGTCCAGCCGACGAGCGCGGGGATCGCGAAGAACGCGCCGATGATGAACAGCCACCAACCGACCGCGAGGCCGAGGAAGCAGACGGCCGCGGCGCCCGCGAGGAAGAGCGGCTGCCAGCTGTGCGGGCTGAAGAAGCCGTACTCGCCCTGGATCTCGTCGATCTCGCCCAGCGGGTCGTCGGCCGGGTCGCGGTCGAGGCGCCGCCGCGTCATCCAGAGGTACCACGCGATCATCATCCCGAGCAGGCCACCGAGGATGAGGCCGATCGTGCCGACCCACTCCGTGCCGATGACCGTCGAGGACGTCCACGTGCCGTAGATGGCCGCCATGACGAACGCGAACACGCCGATGAGCATGCCGATCCGTTCCATCGCCCGCATGGCTCAGGCCTCCTTGTTCTTCTCGTCGACGAAGGCCTCGCCGTGCAGGTCGGCCGGGCCGAGGGCGGACACCAGCCCGCTGTCGGAGCTGTGCGCGGCGTCGTGGACGCCGGCCACGGCCGCCTCGGGGTGGTGCAGGTCGAACGCCGGGCGCTCGGAGCGGATCCGCGGGATGCGGTCGAAGTTGTGCCGCGGCGGCGGGCAGGACGTCGCCCACTCGAGCGAGGCGCCGTAGCCCCACGGGTCGTCGGTCTCGACGAGCGGCGCGTACTTCCACGTCTTCCAGACGTTGTAGAAGAACGGCAGCATCGAGGCGCCGAGCAGGAAGGCCCCGGCGGTCGAGATCTGGTTGCCGAGGGTGAACCCGTCCTCGGGCATGTAGTCGGCGTAGCGCCGCGGCATGCCCTGCGCACCGAGGATGTGCTGGACGAAGAACGTGAGGTGGAAGCCGAGGAAGAGCATCCAGAAGTGGATCTTGCCGAGCTTCTCGTCGAGCATCCGCCCGGTGAACTTCGGCCACCAGAAGTAGAAGCCGGCGAACATCGCGAACACGACGGTGCCGAAGACGACGTAGTGGAAGTGCGCCACGACGAAGTAGCTGTCGGAGAGCTGGAAGTCCAGCGCCGGGCTCGCGAGGATGATGCCGGTCAGGCCACCGAAGAGGAAGGTGATGAGGAAGCCCAGCGCCCAGAGCATCGGCGTCGAGAAGTCGAGCTTGCCGCCCCACATCGTGCCGATCCAGTTGAAGAACTTCACACCGGTCGGGACGGCGATGAGCATCGTCATGATCGCGAAGAACGGCAGGAGCACCTGGCCGGTCACGTACATGTGGTGCGCCCAGACGCTGACCGAGAGGGCCGCGATGGCGATGGTCGCGTAGACGAGGGTCTTGTAGCCGAAGATCGGCTTGCGCGAGAACACCGGGAGGACCTCGGAGATGATGCCGAAGAACGGCAGCGCGATGATGTAGACCTCCGGGTGCCCGAAGAACCAGAAGATGTGCTGCCACATGATGGCGCCACCGCTGGCGGGCTCGAAGATCTGCGCCCCGAACCTCCGGTCGGCGCCGAGCGCGAAGAGCGCGGCGGCCAGGGCCGGGAAGACGAGGATGACGAGGATCGAGGTCACGAGGACGGTCCACGTGAAGATCGGCATCCGGAACATCGTCATGCCGGGGGCGCGCATCGTGAGGATCGTCGTGATGAAGTTGACGGCACCGAGGATGGTGCCGAAGCCACCGAGCGCGAGGCCGAAGACCCAGAGGTCACCGCCGATGCCCGGGCTGTAGGTGTTGTCCGACAGCGGCGCGTAGGCGAACCAGCCGAAGGCGGCGGCGCCGTTGGGGGTGATGAAGCCCGCCGCGGCGATGAGGCCACCGAAGAGGTAGAGCCAGTACGCGAACATGTTGAGCCGCGGGAACGAGACGTCGGGCGCCCCGATCTGCAGCGGCATCAGCGCGTTGGCGAACCCGGCGAACAGCGGCGTCGCGAAGAGCAGCAGCATGATCGTGCCGTGCATCGTGAACAGCTGGTTGTACTGGTCCGGGTTGTCCACGATCTGCAGACCGGGCTCGGCGAGCTCGGCCCGGATGAGCAGCGCCATGACGCCGCCGATGAGGAACCACGCGAACGAGGTGATGAAGTACAGGTTGCCGATGACCTTGTGGTCGGTCGTCGTCACCCACTTGACGACGGTGGCACCGGGCGAGAGCCGGCGGGTGCGCTGGCGGACGCCCGCCTCGCGCAGCATCGTCGTGTCGGTCGCGGCGCTCATGTCAGTTACCTCCGCCGGGCTGGACGTTCTGGCCGCTCATCAGGGCCTCGCGGTTGAGGGTGTTGTTGAGCAGGCCGGTCTGGTCGGCCGCCCGGAGGTCGGCCATGTGCTGGTCGTACTCGGCGCGCGAGACGACCTTGACGTTGAAGAGCATCTGGGAGTGGTACGCGCCGCAGAGCTCGGCGCACTTGCCCTTGAACTGCCCCTCCTCGGTCGGGACGACCTGGAAGCGGTTGACCCGCCCGGGGATCATGTCCATCTTCTGGAGGAAGGCGGGCACCCAGAACGAGTGGATGACGTCACGGGCGGTGAGGACGAACTCGACCCGCTCGCCGACCGGCAGGTACAGGGTGGGGATGGTCTCCTCGGCTCCGGGCTCGCCGGTGAGGATGGCCTGCGTGCCGACCTCGTGGACGTCGTCCTCGAGGTAGTTGAAGTCCCAGCTCCACTGCTTGCCGACGACGTTGACGGTGACGTCCGGCTTCTTCGAGGTGTCGATGAGGGCGGCCTCGTCGCGCGCCGTGTAGTAGAAGAACACGACGATCATCAGCATCGGGACGACCGTGTAGAGGATCTCGATCGGGATGTTGTAGCGCAGCTGCACCGGGAGCTCGGTGTCGTCCTGGCGGCGGCGGTAGGCGCCGATGCACCAGACCGTGAGGCCGACGACGAGCAGGCCGACCGCGATGAGCGCGATCCACGCGCCGATCCAGAGGGTCGTGACGCGCTCGCCCCCCTCGGTCACCGCGTGCGGGAGCCATCCGGTGGAGGCGTCACCGCGCAGGTCGCCGCTGGCGCAGCCGCCGAGCGCGAGGGTGGCGAGGGCACCGACGAGAACCGTCGTGCCGAGCCGCCGCCGTGGGCGACGGGGCGAGGAGGAGTCGTGCTGGCGCACCGCTGCACCCTTCGTGTCGTGGAGCGAGGACGATCGAGGCAAACCCTACTGCACGGGTACCTCACCGGGCATGGAGGGGGGCTACCGTCGAGCCGTGGCGCACACCACCGTTCAACCTTCCACAGCCTCCTTGACGGCGGGCCTCCTCGACGCCTCGCGCGGCCCCCTCCACCCCCTCGCGGCGCAGACCCTGACGGCGGCCCTCGGGGTCGCCTGGGCCGACCCGGGCGCCCGCCACGCACCGGGTCGCGCCGCCCGGGCGCACCTCGACACGGCGCGCGCGGTGCTGGCCGGCGCGCTGGGCGCCCGCCCCGACGAGCTGTCGCTGCACGGCAGCGCCGAGGAGGCCCTCGCCGTCGGGCTCGACGGCCTCCTCCACGCCCGGCGGCGCACCGGCGACCGGACGGTGGCGGGCGCCGCCGAGCGCTCCGTGCTCCTGCTGCGCGCCGACGCCGAGGACGCCGTGCCCGTCGACGGGACCGGCCGGGTCGACGCGGACGCGTGGGAGCGGGCCGTCGCGGCCCCCGGGGTCGCCGCGGCCGTCCTGCAGACCGCCAACGGCGAGGTCGGGACGCGTCAGCCCGTCGAGCGGCTCGCCCGCGCCGCGCGGGCCGTCGGGGTGCCGCTCCTCCTCGACGCGACGGCCACGGTCGGGCGCGAGCCCCTCCCCGCCGGCGCGGGCGACGTCGTCGTCGCCGACGCCGCCTCCTTCGGCGGGCCGCCGCTCGGCCTGCTCGTGGTCCGCACCGGCACCCGGTCCGCCCTGCCCGCCCCCCGCCGCGAGGCCGAGCACGGGCGCGCCCTCGCGGCGCCGTGGGTGCCGCTCGCGCTGGCCGCCGCCGAGGCGTGGCGCCAGACCGAGCACGCCGCCTCCGACGACGCGCGGGACGCACGCTCCCTCGTCGCTCGGATCCGGGCCGCCGCCGCCGACGTGCGCGACGTCGAGGTCCTCGGCGACCCCACGGACGCGCTCCCCCACGTCGTCACCTTCAGCGTCCTGCTCGCGGACGGGGAGGCCCTCGTCGACGAGCTGGCGGCCCGCGGGGTCGCCGTCGCCTCCGGGTCGGCCTGCACCTCGAGCACGCTGCGGCCGAGCCACGTCCTCGCCGCGATGGGCGTGCTCACCCACGGGAACGTCCGGGTGACCCTCCCGCTGGCGTCCGTCGCCCCCGACCGGGAGGAGGCGGTCGCGCTCCTCTGCCGGGAGCTGCCGGACGCCGTCCGGGCCGTCCGGGTGCGGATGGGGACCGAGGACCTGTGAGCGACGCGCCCGTCGTCGACGCCCGGGGCACGCGCTGCCCCGTGCCGGTCATCCGCGTGGCGCGCGCCACGAAGGACCTCTCCCCCGGCAGCACCGTCGTCCTGCTCGCCGACGACGTCGCGGCCCGGTCCGACGTCCCCGCGTGGGCGCGGATGCGCGGCCACGCCCTCACCCTGGACGACGAGGGGTCCTGGACGCGCTACACCGTCGTCGTCGGGGCGACGGCCGCCAGGTCAACCTGAGGCGCCTCGAGGGCGCGCGCGAGCGCGGCGCGGTAGTCCGCCCGCGACCACTCCTGGGCCCCCATCCGGCGCAGGTGGTCGGTCGCCCACTGCACGTCGACGAGCCGGCGCGGGTCACCGTCGGCGAAGAAGCGCCCGACGAGCCCGACGAGCGCGACCTTCGAGGCGTCACGGACCCGGTGGAACATCGACTCGCCGGCGAAGAGACCCCCGACCGACACGCCGTAGAGCCCTCCGACGAGGGCGTCGTCCTGCCAGACCTCGACGCTGTGGGCCCATCCCAGCCGGTGCAGCTCCTCGTAGGCCGCGGCGAACTCGTCGGTGATCCACCGCCCCTCCCGTGAGGGGTCGGCGCACCCGGCGACGACGTCCGCGAAGGCGGTGTCGACGGTCACCTCGAAGCGCGGCAGCACCTTGCGCAGGGAGGACCGCACGCGCAGCGCACCGGGCGGGATGACGCCGCGCGGGTCCGGCGACCACCAGCCCACCGTGCCGGCGCCGTCGCGACCCAGGCCCATCGGGAACAGCCCGAGGCGGTAGGCGGCGAGGAGCGTCCCGGGGTCCAGGTCGGCCCCGGCGGCGACGAGGTCGTCGCCCTCGACCGCGTCGGCGGCGTCGAGCAGCCAGCCGGTGGGCGGCGGCTCGACGGGAGGGAAGGCCACGGCGGGGGCGCCGGGGTCAGTCGCGGGCGAAGCGCACGTGCGGCGCGATCTCCGCCACCGCGTCGCTGCCGTAGGCCGCCTCCACGCGGGCGAGGAACCCGGCGCGACCGACCTGGTACTCCTGCGTGCCGACCGTCTCGAGGACGAACGCCGCGAGGACCGAGCCGATCTGCGCCGAGCGCTCGTGCGAGAGGCCGCCGGAGAGCCCGACGAGGAACCCGGCCCGGAACGCGTCGCCGACCCCGGTCGGGTCGACCCGCTCGACATCGCCCGCGACGGGGACGTGCACCGCCTCCTGCCCGCGGGTCCTGATCTCGGCGCCGTCCTTGCCGAGCGTCACGACGCGGGTCGTGACCCGGGAGTCGATCTCGTCCTGGCTCCACCCGGTCTTGGTCGAGGTGAGGTGCGACTCGTACTCGTTGGTGATGAGGATCTCGGCGCCGTCGACGAGCTTGCGGATGAACGGCCCGTCCGCGAAGGCCAGCTGCTGCGAGGGGTCGGCGATGAAGGGGATGCCCCGCTCGCGGCACTCGTCGGTGTGCCGGAGCATCGCCTCGGGGTCGTCGGCCCCGATGAGGACGAGGTCGAGGTCCCAGCGGTCGTGGATCGGGCCGAGCTCGATCATCCGGGCCTCGCTCATCGCGCCGGCGTAGAACGTCGCGATCTGGGCCATGTCGTCGTCGGTCGTGCAGACGAACCGGGCGGTGTGCCGGGTGCCGGAGACGAGCACGTGGTCGGTGACGACGCCGTGCCGGCCGAGCCAGCTGCGGTAGTCGGCGAAGTCCTCGCCCGCCGCGCCGACGAGGAGCGGACGGGCCCCGAGGACGCCCATCCCGAAGCAGATGTTGCCGGCGACGCCCCCGCGCCGGATGTCGAGCTGGTCGGCGAGGAAGCTGACCGAGATCTTGTCGAGCTGCTCGACGACGAGGGAGTCGGCGAAGCGGCCGCGGAAGGTCATGAGGTGGTCGGTCGCGATGGACCCGGTGACGGCGATCTGCACACCGGCAACCTACCCGGCGGCCGGGGACGCGGACGGGGCCCGGCCCCCCCCGGAGGGGGCGGGCCCGCCGCGGGGCGTCCGCAGCATCGGGGGGCCCCGC